>CAJJAU010000005.1 GCA_905182275.1 gamma proteobacterium HTCC2207 | reverse complement strand
TCTACCGCATTTGAGGGGTCGGTTAAACCGCCGCCTAAGTCTTCTAGGGTTAGTGCATCAGCATGTGCTTGCAATAGTGGCACAGCGGCGTGGGTAAACAGGTAGTTGCCGTATTCGGCGGTATCAGAGATAACCACGTTCATTTCATACAACTTGTTACGAGCAATGCAGTTGGCGATTAACGGCGTTTCGTGCAGTGACTCGTAGTAGGCAGACTCTTCGATAATGCCTGAGGCAACCATTGTGTCAAAGGCTAGCTCAACGCCAGCTTTGATCATGGCTACCAAATAAATGCCTTTGTCATAGTACTCTTGTTCGGTTATCTCGGTGTCGCAATCTGCGGCTTGCTCAAAGCTGGTGTCTGCGGTTTGGGCTCGCCACTTTAAGAGGTTGGCATCGTCGTTACCCCAGTCAACCATCATGGTGCGAGAGAATTCACCTTCAATAATGTCGTCCATGTGCTTTTGGAACAACGGCGCCAAGATAACTTTTAGCTCTTCTGCCATGTCGAATGCTTTGATTTTGGCTGGGTTACTCAAACGGTCCATCATGTTGGTAATGCCGCCGTGCTTGAGTCCTTCAGTGACTGTTTCCCAACCATACTGAATTAACTTGCGAGCATAGGCTGCATCAACGCCTAGGTTGAGGAGCTGTTGGTGTCCTAAGATCGCACCAGTTTGCAACATGCCACACAAAATAGTTTGCTCGCCCATTAAGTCAGACTTAACTTCGGCAATAAAAGAGGATTCCAGTACACCGGCGCGGTCACCACCGGTAGCAGAGGCATAGGCCTTAGCAATGGCGTGGCCGTTGCCTCTGGGGTCGTTTTCTGGGTGCACAGCAATCAGTGTCGGTACGCCAAAGCCACGCTTGTACTCTTCGCGCACTTCAGTGCCGGGGCACTTGGGAGCAACCATAATAACGGTGAGATCAGGACGAATTTGCATGCCTTCTTCGACAATATTAAATCCGTGAGAGTAGGCCAGTGTGGCGTCTTGCTTCATTAACGGCATCACCGAAGTTACTGCGGCCGTGTGTTGCTTGTCTGGAGTTAAGTTGAGTACCAAGTCAGCGGCAGGGACCAATTCTTCTGCGGTGCCTACGGTAAAGCCGTTCTCAGAGGCCCAAAGATAAGACTGACGCTTTTCAGCAATAGCTTGGGCCCGCAGTGCGTAGGATATGTTGAGCCCTGAGTCGCGCATATTGAGGCCTTGATTGAGGCCTTGAGCACCGCAACCAATAATGACGATGTTCCAGTCTTTAATGAGGTCGCAACCATCGGTAAATTCACTGCGATCCATAAATCGACATTTGCCCAGCTGGCTCAGTTTGCTGCTGAGGCTGAGAGTATTGAAATAGTTAGCCATTGTGTTCTCCAGTAACCGCTGTGCGGTTGGTTGTTCAAGTGTGTTCATGTCAGGCGTATTAGCCTTGAGCGCGCAGTGTAACTAAAAACTAGCGTTGCTTAAAACGATATGTATACAACATAGTGTTTCACATTTTGCAATAACCATGGGTATTGCGTACTATTAAGCATGGATATTCGATCAATGAGCTTGTTTCAACACCTTGCGGGCAGTTTGCACTTCGGTAAAACTGCGGCGGCCAATCACGTCAGCCCATCCACTTTAAGTCGAGCCATCCAACGGCTTGAAGAGCAGCTGGGTAGCCAGTTGTTAATTCGTGATAATCGGTCGGTTCTTTTGACCAAGGAGGGCCAGCAGTTTTTAACCTATGTTGAGCAGCAACTAGATCAGCTCGAATTACTCAAGCAGTCACTTAACCAGACGCAGAAACAATTGTCGGGTTCGTTAAATATTTATTGTTCTGTGACGGCATCCTATGCCTATTTACCGCCGCTATTGGAGAAGTTCAGACAAGCGCACCCCAATGTAGATATTTATCTTGATACCGGCGATGCGGCGGATGGTATTGACCAAATTAAGAACCGAGGCGTTGACCTTGCCATAGCGGCGAAACCGGATGATCTCTCAAGCAGCATTCATTTTCAGAGCATAGCCACTGTGCCCCTCGGCATTGCAGCACCCAAGATAAACTGTGTGGTAAAAAAAGCACTTCAGGCCGATAGCGTCGATTGGGCAAATGTACCTATTATTTTGCCTGAACACGGGGTTGCCAGAAAACGCTTTGAACAGTGGTTTAGGCACAAACACGCAGGGCGGCCAAATGTCTATGCTCAGGTGTCGGGGCAGGAGGCATTGGTGAGTATGGTAGCCTTGGGCTTTGGCATAGGCTTATCACCCATTGTGGTGGCTGATAATAGTCCGGTGAAAGATCTGGTGGAGCTGTTACCAGATACGAAAATTGCCCCCTTCGATTTGGGGCTTTGCTGTTTTAAACGCAATTTGGAAGACCCGGTTGTCTCAGCATTCTTAAGCATGGTACCGCAGAGCGACGGTCTAACGCTCAATTAGTTATCGGTTACCGACAATTCACCTGCGTCCTTTTAGTGTCGCGGTCATAATAGACCCAGTGACCACAAAAATTGCTCCGAGTATGGTGATGGTCTGCAGGGATTCAACCACTATGTCTGGCATTGGAATTGACTGCACAAGCAATAGAGTGACTAAGGGTGTCATGGCGATCACTGCGCTGACTCTAGAGGCTTCAATGTGGGCTAGGGCCTCCGAGAAACAACCGTAGGCGACGAGTGTATTAAGCCCGCAGAAAGCCAGTAAATACCACTGAATGTTTGTAAGTTCAGATAGTGCATCGAAGCTTGAAAAAGGCAGGAAGACCATGGCGCCAATCCAGTAAAAAACCAACATGGTCTCTTCGGGGTTAAATTCCTTGATAAGGAATTTTTGCATAATGGCATAACCGACCCAAGTGGTCGCGGCGGTAGCCAACATGAGTAAACCAATGCCGTAAGCACTCAGAGATACAAAGATGTCTGCAAATCGAGGGCTGAAAAACATCAACAAACCAGACAAAAAGATGGCGAAACCCAACCATTGAAGGATTGAGAACCGCTCCTTGAATACCACTACGCCGGCCAGCAGCAGCATGACTGGTGCAACCTGCATCATTAGTTGTGCCGCCTCTGGTGTGGTGCGTTCAAGGCCAAAAATGTAAAGCGCGTAATTACCGGCGAGCAATAAACCTGCGAACAGAAGCTGTAGGTTTAATTTAACGGAACGAAATTTGTGCCGGTTGACTAGTTTTTTGCGGATTAAAAGGAAGGGGGTAATTAATGCTGCGGCAATAAAATACCGGAAAAAGGTGGTGGTCATGGGGTCCAGCGTAGTGAGTACGCCCTTTAGTGCAATTGGCAGAACTCCCCACATAAAGGCGGTACAAGCGGCTAAAAATAAACCAAACTTCCAGCGCCCAGAAAGGAGGTTCATAAGATACTAGCTAAGGGGCTAAACATTGAACCGAAAGTGAATAACGTCCCCGTCTTTAACAACATAGTCTTTGCCTTCAAGACGCCATTTACCGACATCTTTTGCGCCCTGCTCGCCGTTGCCGGCAATATAGTCGTCGTAACCTACAATCTCAGCGCGAATAAAGCCTTTTTCAAAATCAGTATGAATCTTACCGGCAGCCTGAGGGGCGGTTGCACCCACTGGAATAGTCCATGCGCGCACCTCTTTAACACCGGCGGTGAAGTAGGTCTGCAAGCCTAGCAGCGTGTAACCGGCTCTAATAACGCGATTTAGGCCAGGCTCTTCCATCCCTAGTTCTTGTAAAAACTCGTCTCGCTCATCATCTTCAAGCTCGCCTATTTCAGCCTCTAACTTGTTACAAATAGGGACCACTATAGCGCCTTCACTTTCGGCTATAGCGATGACTGAATCTAGATAGGGGTTGTTTTCAAAACCTTCCTCGTCGACATTTGCAATGTACATGGTCGGCTTGAGTGTTAATGGGCTGAGAGGTCTGAGTAGTTTTAATTCGTCGTCATTGAGTCCAAACGAGCGCAGTGGTTTTGCCTCGTTAAGATGAGGAAGAATCTTTTCAAGTACTGCCTGCAGTGCGATTGAATCTTTGTCTTTGCCTTTGGCAGACTTTGCAACGCGCAGTAGCGCCTTTTCAACACTCTCAAGGTCAGCCAGCGCCAGTTCCGTATTGATAACGTCAATATCATCTACAGGGCTTATTTTACCTTCTACGTGAATGACATTGTCATCGTCAAAACAGCGCACAACATGAGCAATGGCGTCAGTTTCACGAATATTAGCCAAAAACTGATTACCCAAACCCTCGCCTTTGGAGGCCCCGGCCACTAAACCTGCAATATCAACAAATTCCATGCTGGTAGGGATGATTTTTTCTGGCTTAACAATTACAGAAATCTTATCTTGGCGCGGATCTGGAATCGGCACTACACCGGTGTTCGGTTCGATAGTACAAAATGGAAAGTTTTCAGCACTAATGCCGGCTTTGGTAAGTGCATTGAACAGGGTTGATTTGCCAACGTTGGGTAGGCCGACAATGCCGCAATTAAAACCCATAATGAAATCCTTGTGACTAGTGGTGACAGCTGGAATCGCCAGCTATAAATTTATTCTGTACTGTGAAGCGCGGTCATGGCTTTTTCCCATTGGCCTGATACTGCTAACGGCAGAGATCGCATGGCGTCGTCCATGCTATGGCCAATAAGTTCTTGTTCCTTGGCGGGAGCTTTCTTTAGAACGTAATCAGCCACCTGTTTAGCATTACCTGGATGACCTATGCCAATCCTAAGACGCGCAAACTCTTTACTATTACCCAAACATTGAACAGTATCTCTCAGTCCATTGTGGCCGCCATGGCCGCCGCCCTTTTTAAAACGCGCTGTGCCTGGCGATAGATCAAGCTCATCATGGGCGATCAGGATACGGCTGGTGGGTATTTTGTAAAAACCTGCTATGGCTGCGACAGACTTGCCGCTGAGATTCATAAAAGTACTTGGAATCAACAGCCTTAATGTTTGCCCTTCTAACTGCAGTAAGGCGGTACCACCAAAAAACTTGGCTTCTGGCTTAATAACCACATTGCATGAGTTTGCTAGGGCCAATACGAAATCAGCCCCAGCATTGTGACGCGTTCGATGATAGGTAGAGCCGGGGTTTCCCAGCCCTACGATTAACTCTACGGGCGCATCCAATGTCAGGGCCTTTTCGTCAGTAGGAGAAGATTACTCTTCGCCTGCGTCCTCTGAATCATCTGCATTTGCTGGAGCTTCAGGCGCTGTATCTTCTATGACTATCTCTTTTGGCTTGTTGATAGTAACTACAGATAAGTCATGATCAGGACCATGGCTTAGAGCAACACTTTCAACACCCTTAGGCAGTTTAATATCTGAAATGTGGACATTCTGCCCAATTTCAACAGCAGTCATATCAACTTCGATGTACTCAGGAAGATCTTTAGGCAAACAGAAAATTTCTAGATCAGTCATGGTGTGGGCAATTATGCCGCCGCCAATCTTAACGCCTGCGCAGATATCTTCATTGGTAAAGTGCAACGGTACTTTGGTTTGCAGTTTGGTTGATTTGTTGACGCGCAAGAAATCAACGTGCAAAACAATCTGCTTAGCAGGGTGACGCTGCACATCTTTAAGAATCACATCTTCAGATGAGCCATCTATGTTCAAAGACACAATGTGAGAGTAAAACGCTTCATTTCCTAGCGCCTTAACCACGTCTTTGTGAAGAAGAGTCAATTTGGCGGGATCTTTCTTTCCACCATAGACAATTGCAGGTATTTCTCCGGCCAGACGACGCAGGCGGCGGCTCGCACCTTTCCCTGTGTCTTCGCGACCTTTCGCATGTAATGTAAAATCAGTAGACATTTTAGTCTCCAAAGTTATGCCATTGCAGACCGCGACCAGACCTGTAATGGAGTTTAAGAGCCTCTTATGAGGCGGTTACATCATGCCCTGTTATAAAAACATGGCGCTGATTGATTCTTTGTTGCTAATCCGACGTATTGATTCAGCGAGAAGAGGGCCCAGAGGAAGAACGCGAATTCTATCGCATTGCTTGGCGTCGTCTCTCAGTGGAATACTGTTGGTGACGACTAATTCATCAAGCTCTGAGTTGGCAATATTTTTTATCGCTGCGCCGGATAAAACTGCGTGGGTTGCATAGGCAACCACTTTAGTGGCGCCTTTTTCTTTGAGTGCTTGGGCGGCTTTGCACAAAGTGCCTGCGGTATCCACCATATCATCAACCAACACGCAGGTTCGCCCTTCAACTTCACCAATGAGATTCATTACCTCGCTCTCATTTGCAGAGGGACGGCGTTTATCAATAATGGCTAGGTCACAACCCAAATGCTTAGCTACTGCTCTCGCTCTAACCACACCACCAATATCGGGAGAAACAACCTGAAGGTTGGAGTAATTTCTACGCTCTATGTCACCGAGCAATACAGGTGCACCGTAGACATTATCTACAGTACAGTTGAAAAATCCTTGAATCTGCTCTGCGTGTAAGTCGACAGTTAACACGTGGTCGACGCCAGCATTAGATAGCATGTCCGCAACGACTTTGGCGCTGATAGGGACACGGACAGAGCGTACTCTTCTGTCTTGGCGAGCATAACCGAAGTATGGAACAACTGCAGTGATACGGCCGGCTGATGCGCGCCTTAGAGCGTCGATCATCAGAACCAATTCCATCAGGTTTCGGTTAGTTGGTGCACAGATTGGTTGAACAATAAAGATATCATGTCCGCGAACATTATCGCGAATCTCGATATTTATCTCACCATCTGAGAAGAGTCCAACATGGGCATCGCTAGGACTAACACCCAGTGAACGAGCAATTTCATTGCCTAACTCTGGATTTGCGTTTCCAGTAAAGATCATTAATCTAGCCACGTCATGTTTCCCAATGCTCGTGATAGTTTGAAATGGCTGGGGCGGGAGGGATCGAACCTCCGATGACGGGATCAAAACCCGTTGCCTTAACCGCTTGGCGACGCCCCAGTAAAACAGTTACTCAATTTTAGGTGTAGCGGAGAGTTATTCACACTCCTCGCCACAAACCCACTCCATTGCTCTGGCAACTGCGCAAGGACCTTATCGGCATCTGCTCGGTTGTCAAAGCTACAAAATACGCTTGCACCTGTTCCAGTCATCAGAGGGGCCGCAAAATTACCTGCCCATTTCAGCGCTTTTTCAACCGCTGGGTAGAGACTTACTACTACCTCTTGACAGTCATTTCTGTACTGTCCCTCTGAGAGGGCGCGTATTTTGATCGGTGAAGAGTTCCTTGTCAATTGAGGATGTGAAAAAATTTCCTCAGTCGAGACCTGGCAGTTGGGCGTTATGACCAAAAACCACTTTTTTGGCAGTTCTAAGGGGGTCAATATTTCGCCAACTCCCTCAGCGAAGGCGCTCTGGCCATGAATAAAAACAGGCACATCGGCACCGAGTTTTTGCCCTAGTTCAGCTAAAGCATCAGTGGTTAGGCCGCATTCCCAAAGGGTATTGAGCGCCATAAGCGTGGTCGCAGCGTTACTGCTTCCACCGCCTAAACCAGCGCCCAGCGGTAGTTTTTTATCCAAATCGATAATACAGCCTTTGACACAACCGGTTGATGCTTGAAGTAATTTTGCAGCAAGAATAATTAAATTATTTTTTTCATCAACGCCGTCAATATTTCCGTTTAACTGTATTTTTCCAGACCCATTGCAATGAAAAGTGAGATTGTCGCCAAAATCGAGTAGTTGAAAGATGGTTTGCAGGTCGTGATAGCCGTTTGCTCGCTGGCCGGTAATGTGCAGGAAAAGATTAATCTTTGCCGGTGACGGTAAGCTGAGACTTTGCATAGGCTCCGTAGCGAGAGTCATTTTAATTATCTGTAAACATCCATTGTGATATGAGTAGTTTAAAGCTTTGTTCACCCTGTTGGCCGATTATTTTTTTGGGCAAGTATCCTTGCTGGGTGAAGCGATAGTTAGAAAACGATAATTGCCAGTTATGTTGTTGAAAACTGGCGGCGCTACCGTTTTTATTAGCGACAAAATTTTGTAAAGACTGGCGATCTTTGGAGGGCAGACCTTTTACCCAAGAGCTTAGAAAATCTACAGGGAGGGGCAAGCCGGTGAGTTGCATTACCAATTGTTGTGGAGTGTTCCTAACTATTTTACTACCACTTTGCATTTCGGCGATTTGCTGGTCACCACTGATAATGGCCTTTCCCGAGGAAAAGGGGCCGCTGAGCGTTATTGTGTAGTTAGCCTTATGCTGCTGCCAATTAATCGTAGCGCTGCCACCCTGAGTTGTAGATTTAAATCCCAGCTTACCCTTTATTTGCCAGTGATTAATTTGACTAATTTCGATGGGGTCATAGCTCAATACGTCGTCTTGGATGGCCTTGGTCGGCAGAGAACTGCAGCCACTGACAAAAACTACTGCAAAGACTAACTTTAACCATCGCATCAATAGCACCTCATGGGGTTATCGACGCCGAAGCACCTAAGCGCAGCATAGTCTGAACAATTGCCCGATGATTGGGGTATTGATCTAGCGTTTGTGACCATAGTGCCAGTGCCCGCTCGCTATTTCCCAGCGCCCAATAAACTTCCCCTAGATGGGCCGCTATTTCGGGATCGGGTACCATGGTATAGGCTTGTTTAAGATAGGTTAGTGCCTCTGGGGTGCGGCCTAGCTTAAATAGCACCCAGCCCAGACTGTCGATAATAGACGGACTCTCGGGGCTCAAGTTGTAGGCGCGGATTATGAGGTCGTAAGCTTCTTGTTGTCGATCAGTATGCAGTGCCATGGTGTAGCCTAAGGCATTGAGAATGGTGGCGTTATTTTTATCCTGGGCTAACAGTAATCTGAGGTCACTTTCAGCCAGAGCAAAGTTATCCTGTTGCTCGGCCACCATTGAGCGTGCATAGAGTAATTCTGGGTCATTCGGAAATGTTTCTAGCCCGGATGACAGTATTTGCAGAGCCTGCGCCGGCTGTTGCAAGCTTATAAGAAGGCTAGATTCTACCTGAAAAAGGCTGACAGCCTGTTTTGGCTGACTGTAGCGAAGTCGCTGCAAATATTGGCGCGCTTCACTGATATTACGATGCGTCGCCAGTAGCGTGCTGACTCTGGATGCTGCAACAATGTAATTACGCCCAAACCGTACTTGAGTGTAGTGGTTTATAGCGTCGACAATTCTTTTCTGCCGTTCGGCGATAGTGCCCAGATGATATTGTGCATTGGCCCTCAGGCTGGGCGTATTTGAGGCCTGTTCAAATAATGGAATTGCCAGGTCAAGTTTGTTCTGGCTGAGACGCAGTAGACCCAGTAATAAGCTCACCTCTTGGTCGTCAGGATCCTCCGCTTGCAATAGTTTAAATTGGACGATGGCTTCGTCCACCGAATCAGCGGCCAAAAAGCGCGCGTATTGCAGGCGCAACTTACGAGCTGAGGGTCCATCTTCCAAGGCCTCTTCCAAGACGGCTATGGCCTCATCTTTTTTCTGTTGCTGATGTAATAACTGCGCCAGAAGCAACAAGCCGCGCTGATCTTTGCCTCTGAGCGCTAAAAATTCCCGGACCTTGGTCTCAGCCTCAATCACTTGATTGCTTTTTTGATAAAAGATAGCCTCGATAAACTGAATGATTGGCTTCTTTTCATCGCTCAATGACAATGTTGCAAGGTGGTCAATAATCGCCGTAAATAATTGTAGCGACGCAACAGGTGCCGTAGAGACAAAAATAAAAGCATCCAAATCATCACGGTTTTGGTACAGCCAGCTGCCTTGATCTAGTGCATCTAAAATATGGCCACTGGCCATAAAAGTGTCCAGTGCTGCACGCCGAGCCTCAGCACTATTAGGTACCAGCTCCAACCATAGTCGGGCCATTTCCATACGGGTTGGCTGGTCTTCTAAATGCTCAGCAATACGCAGGGCCAATTTAATCACTTCTTGATCACTAGTCACTCGGGCTTGGTGGCTGTATTTAGCCAGAGCGGTATCAAATTGGTTACGGCTCAGCGCAACATCGCCCACGAGAAGGTCATAGAGACTTTCGCGGGGTATTTTTTTCAGCGGAAGATCTACTTTTTCTAGGGCTAAACTGGATTCCACACCCTCGTGAGCCAATAATTCCGCATCAATTAAAGGCGGTTGGCTGGCGCAGCTAGCAAGAACACTGCTGAATAAGACAAGACTGAGTTTTATAGTTGCTTTCATGATCTTATTTTCATAGATATCTGCCCGTAAGACAATTGCTATCGTAAAACTCGGTGGTTTTTAGGCCATTCTTAGTAAATGTTTTGAGTTTAAACTGCATTCCCGAGGGATACTTGTGTAAAATTGCCACTAATAAAAGAAATTCTATAAAGATAGTGGGTAGGTAGGCTTTGAAAAGTAGGGTTATTCTCTAACAGCGATGGGTATCTTAGCCTTTGGTATCAATCATAAGTCGGCTTCTGTGGATCTTCGCGGAAGGATTTCCTTCGCCCCTGAAATAGTGGTTCAGGTACTGCAAGACGCTCGGTCGATTCTGCATGTTCAAGAAGTAGCTCTGTTATCGACCTGTAACCGCACCGAAGTGTATTTGTTCGGCGAAACCACAGATGTTCAGTTGCTAACCTGGCTATCAATGATCAAAGGAGTCGAAATCGGTCAGCTACAGGACTGCTATTATTGTCATCGCGATGAACAGGCCATTACGCATATGATGCGCGTCGCCAGCGGCCTGGATTCGCTTATTTTAGGCGAACCGCAAATCTTTGGTCAGATAAAGTCGGCCTATTCGGTGGGGCGCGAAGCGGGCACCGTATCAACCTTTCTCAATCAAGCATTTCAGCAAGCATTTTCAGCGGCAAAGCGAGTGCGCTCTGAGACAGCAATTGGCAAAAATCCTGTTTCAGT
Source organism: gamma proteobacterium HTCC2207 (assembly GCA_905182275.1). Classification (GTDB taxonomy): domain Bacteria; phylum Pseudomonadota; class Gammaproteobacteria; order Pseudomonadales; family Porticoccaceae; genus HTCC2207. The sequence goes on along the minus strand of CAJJAU010000005.1, from coordinate 45,831 downwards.
AGCCTATGCATCGGTTAATTTAGCGGCGCAGATTTTTACTAATTTAAAGGATGCCCACGCCTTGTTGATTGGCGCTGGAGAGACTATAGATTTGGTCGCCAAACATTTGTGCGACCAACAAATTGGTAAAATTACCGTTGCTAATAGAACCTTAAGTCGCGCCCAAGAACTCGCTGAAGTTTATTCAGCCGATGCGATTTTATTAGCCGACATCCCCGACTTTTTACCCCACGCAGATATCATTATTTCGTCAACAGCCAGTCAGTTGCCTATACTCGGTAAGGGTGCGGTGGAATCAGCGTTAAAGAAACGTAAATTCAAACCCTTCTTTATGGTTGATATTGCAGTCCCAAGAGATATTGAAGCTGAGGTAGAAGAGCTGCCAGATGTCTACTTATATACAGTTGATGATCTTGAAGAGGTCGTGCAAGACAATATGCGAGCTCGAAGTAGCGCTGCAGACCTGGCCTTAGAAATAATAAACCAAGAAGTTGAAAGCTGGGTAAAGCAGCACCGCGCATTGGCTGCTGTAGATACGATACGGGCATTTCGCAATAGTGTTGAGTTGATCCGCGATGCGGAGATTGACAAAGCGATGGCTTCGCTACAGCAGGGTAAGGATTCAGCTGAAGTGATTACCACGCTAGCACGAAATCTCACTAACAAACTCCTTCACAAACCGACTACTCAACTTAAAAAGGCCGGCGAAGAAGGTCGAGATGATGCTATTAATGTTGCTAATGAGCTGTTTGATCTGACCAACAAAAAGCATTAGTTAGTTCCTACTACAAATTAATTTTCTAAAATAACCTAGGCCTTAAAACTGCATGAAAGCATCAATTTTGAGTAAGTTAGATCTGCTCTCCGAGCGCTATGAAGAAGTCGGTGCGCTTTTGAGTGATGCTGAAATAATCAGTGATCAAAATAAGTATCGCGAGCTCTCCAAGGAGTATGCGGAGCTTGAGCCTGTGGTGAAAAGTTACCAAAGCTTCCTCGAGGTATTCTCAGATATCGAAGAGGCCAAGCTACTACTTAAAGATTCTGATCCAGATATGCGCGCCATGGCGAATGACGAAGTTCAAGACGGCCAAGCACAATTAGAGTCGTTGGAAGTGGACTTACAGCGCTTACTATTGCCTAAGGACCCCAACGACGGGAAAAATGTATTTTTAGAAATTCGTGCCGGAACTGGGGGCGATGAAGCGGCTATTTTTTCAGGCGACTTATTTCGGATGTACAGCAAGTTTGCCGAGTCAAACCGTTGGAAAGTTGAAGTGATCAGCGAGAATCAGGGTGATCACGGTGGTTACAAAGAAATTATTGTCAGAATAGTGGGTCAGGGCGTTTATTCTAAACTTAAGTTTGAATCTGGCGCTCATCGAGTTCAGAGAGTACCGGATACTGAGTCGCAGGGCAGAATTCACACCTCTGCCTGTACCGTGGCTATTATGGCTGAGGCTGATGAGAAGGACGCTATTGAAATTAATAAAGGCGATCTTCGTGTAGATACCTTTCGAGCGTCGGGCTCTGGTGGTCAGCATGTAAACAAAACTGATTCGGCAATTCGGTTAACGCACCTACCTAGCGGTATGGTAGTTGAATGTCAGGATGAGCGTTCACAGCATAAAAATCGCGCTAAGGCGATGTCAGTACTGCAAGCCAGATTAACTTCAGCCCAAGACGAGGCGGTGGCGAAAGAGCAGTCTGATCAGCGTAAAAGTTTGGTTGGCAGCGGGGATCGTTCTGAGCGTATTCGCACCTATAATTTTCCACAGGGTAGGGTCACTGATCATCGAATTAATCTGACTCTTTATAAGCTGGGGGAAATTATGGAAGGCTCTCTCACTGAGATTGTTGAGCCCCTCGTGAATGAATTTCAGGCTGAGCAACTCGCGCAGTTGTCGCAGTAGGTTGGCGGGAATGGAAATTAATTCGGTTGCCACCTTATTAAAACATGCTGATCAGCTAATGGAGATTAGTGACACGGCAGTTTTAGATGTGGAGCTTTTGTTGAGCCATGCCTTGGATGTTGATCGAGCGTGGTTGAAGACTTGGCCGGAGCATATTCTGTTGTCAGCACAGGTGAGTATTTTCGAAGACTTGTTTGCGCGTCGCCTAACCGGTGAGCCCATCGCTTTCATAATCGGCAGCCAAGGATTTTGGAGTCTTGATTTAAAAGTAACTCCTCAGACACTGATCCCGAGGCCCGAAACTGAATTACTGGTTGAGACATCACTGGCCTTAGATTTACCTGCTGATTGTCGCGCTATTGACCTTGGTACCGGCACTGGTGCAATTGCCTTGGCGTTGGCTAAAGAGCGACCCAACTGGCAGTTAACGGCGGTCGACTCTGAACCTGCGGCGGTAAAACTCGCGGAATTAAATAGCCACTACTGTCAGATTGACAATGTAATGGTTTATCAAAGTGATTGGTTCAGTCAGGTGCCTCTGCTTGGAAGACTATCGAACTATCATTTAATTGTTAGTAATCCGCCATACATTGAAATTGATGATCCACACCTCATGCAGGGCGATGTGCGCTTTGAGCCGGCTTCAGCGCTTGTATCCGGTGTCGATGGTTTGGACGATCTAAGAGAAGTGATCAATAGCAGTGTCAAATATTTAGAGACGTTTGGTTGGTTACTGGTTGAGCATGGCTATCGGCAGGGCAGCGCCGTCAGAGAATTATTTAAAGCGGCAGGTTTTATCACTATTGAAACCATGACTGATTTTAACCAACTAGAACGCATCACAATGGGTTGCTTGCCAAAGGCTGACTAGCCAATCTAATTTCCCTTTTCGATACTAAATTCCAGCGGACTATTAAGCATGTGGCGGCCACGCTGGCGGCAATAACCGTGCCTATCCAGAACCCATAAACTCCCAGTGGCGGCCCCCAAAAATCCGTTAATGCTAGGCTGTAAGCAATTGGAAAGGCGATAACCCAGAACGCGATCACCTGAATAACTAGAGGTACTCGCGTATCCTTGTAGCCCCTGAGCGCTCCGCTGCAAGCCATTTGTAAGCAATCAACTGCCCCTAATGCTGCTGCAAAGAAAAATAAATTAGCCGTGATTAACTGCACGTTGACGTTCGAACTAAACAGCATTGCAATATCGTGGCGAAATACTATTTTGGCCACACTCATCATCAAACCAAGCATCAATACCAGCTTAAAACCAGCAAGACAAAAGACTCTAGCTTCTGCTGGATTACCGCTACCCTGGGCATGAGAGACTTTAATAGTAAGTGCCTGAGCAAGCCCCAATGGCACCATGAAGGCCAAAGAGTCGATATTTATAGCGATAGCATGAGCACCGACAACCTCAGCACCAAGGTGGGCAATCATAAAGGGGATCACCGCAAAAAAACTGAATTCTGCGGCAATGTTTAGAGCAATGGGGATACCCAGACGGAGCGTTTCGGCTAGACTGGCCAGATTGGGGCCAGCGAAATTTTGGTACAGATCAATCGTTCTCATGGTTTTAGAGCGCCGACCATAAATAGCCATGCAACAGAGTAAGAAAAACATCACCACTACGGTTGCCCATGCAGCGCCAACGCCACCGAGTTGCGGTAATCCAAAATGACCAAATACCAGGGCGTAATCAAGAATACCGTTGAGAATAAATGCCGCACTATTAAACACAAGTACCGGACGAGTATCGCCCATACCTTCAAAGGTGGTACGGAACGCGAAGAATGCAGGAAACATAAAGCCAGTAATCACAAAGGGATACAGGTAGCCAGTGGCAATTTGATAGACGCGGTCTGAAACCTCTAAGTAACTCAGTGCAAAGATACCTGCTAGTACCGCACCCACCACTACAAGCCCTATGGGCAGAGCGAGCCACAATACCTGCTGAAATTGAAAACGCACTCGATCAAACTGCCTGGCACCCCAAAAATTGCCAATAATTGGGCTGTTGGCAATCATAATGCCAATCACCATTAGATTGATTAGCGACCATACACTGCCACCCAACTGCAGTGCGGCCAGCGTATCTGCATCCACCTGGCCGGCGATATAAATATCGGTCACGGTCATACCAACCACAGCGATCTGACCCATAATCAAAGGGGCGGCTAGACGCATAAGAGTTCGCGCATTATCGGCGAATCTCGGCCTTTTTAATGCGGCCACTGGTTTATTTTGGATGGGTGCTAAGGACATAAAGCGGTCTTTAAGTGATGAGTTTCTAGTGTCCTTGAATAGGTCAGGCAAAGAAAGAAAAATTTACACTGCTTGGACAGCAAAGCCTGCATCTATTCTTTTCAGCGATCAATGTACAATTCTGCTACACTCCGCGCCCGTGAGGGCGGTAGAAATTTCATCTGCCCTCCTTTAAATTTCGATAACCAAATTGCGTGATTAAATTGACTGAAGAAACTACTGCTCCATCTGCTGAGATCAACGCCATAGGCGTTGAAGCGCCAAAAAATAAACCGGCCAACAACCGTAAATCTCGTACTACCAAACCTTGGGATATAACCAGCTTTAATGTTGAACCCGAAGAAGGTAAGGCTAGATTCCATGATTTCGATTTGCCACCGCAACTTATGCGCGGCATTCAAGATGCCGGTTTTGAATTCTGTACGCCCATTCAAGCAGCTTCATTACCACATACGCTTAACGGCCATGACATTGTTGGCAAGGCACAAACCGGCACCGGTAAAACCGCCGCATTTTTAATCAATATTATTACTGATTTAATTAATCACCCGATAGAAGATGAGCGGTTTGTGGGTGAAGCCCGAACTCTAATTTTGGCGCCGACCAGAGAGTTGGCCATTCAAATTGGTGATGATGCAACACAGCTTTTAAAGCATACCAATCTAACCGCACACACGCTGGTGGGTGGGATGGACTATGGCAAACAACTGCAAAAAATGAAAAAGTATGACTGCGATATTTTGGTGGGTACGCCGGGTAGGCTATTGGATTTCGCCAACAATCGAGATATCTATCTTGACAGAGTTGAAGTGCTGGTAATCGACGAAGCTGACCGAATGCTCGACATGGGCTTTATTCCTCAAGTGCGACGCCTAGTCAACCTAACGCCTAAGCGTGAAGATCGTCAATCACTTTTATTCTCTGCCACCTTCACCCCTGAAGTGTTACGCCTGTCTGAAACCTGGACAGATAAACCAGTTACGGTCGACGTGGGCGCCGAACGCGTTGCTACCGACACGGTTGATCAGCAGGTATTAATTACCACCGCAAAAGAAAAATTTACTGTTTTAAATAACATACTTTTGGGTGATAACGTTGAGAGTGTCATGGTGTTTGCTAATCGCCGAGATATTTGCCGAACCCTGCATGAAAAGCTTAAGAAGCAGGGTTTTAAAGTAGGTATCCTATCCGGTGACGTGCCTCAAAATCGCCGTATGAGAGCCTTAGATTCATTCAAATCAGGTGCTTTGACCGTTATGGTTGCAACGGATGTTGCCGGACGTGGCATTCATGTCGATGGTGTAAGCCATGTTATTAACTACACCCTACCTGAAGAGCCTGAAGACTACGTACATCGTATTGGTCGCACAGGTCGCGCGGGGAAGACCGGTATCTCTATAAGCTTTGCCTGCGAGGATGATGCTTTTCTGTTGGAGCCTATAGAAAAACTATTAGATATGAAGCTGTCTTGTACCATGCCTGAAGAGCATCTTATTCAACCAGTAGCAGCCCCCAAACCAATGGCCAAGAAAAAGCCAGTCAGTGCGCCCAAAGTAGAAGAACCCAAAGCAGAAGCGCCTAAAGCGGACACCCCAGAACAAACAGCGCCCTAGTCTATATCGCGATGTTGTCGGCACCACAACAGGCTGCCGGCAACCACTGACGCTGGCAACATCACCAGATTTACCAGTGGAATGGCCGAGGCTAGCATTGCGCTCAGTCCGAACCCCATCGAATTTAACCGATTGTCACTGACCTTTTTACGCAGCGCTAAAAACGTGACGCCCTGGCTGTCCGCGGCATAATCTAAATACTGCAGACACAAACACCAAGCCGCCCAGGTCCCGGCGATGATAGGCGCAAGCAAGTTTAGCACTGGGATAAAACTCAGCATCACAGTCACTATCCCAACAACCAAGGTTCTTGGTAGAAAATAGCCAATTAACTGAATTTCTCGAACTAGACTATTCCATGCGCCGCTAAGCAACCCACTGTCAGCTAACAGATTACTCTGCCCGTCGGCGACTTCTGTCGCAATTACCCTTTGAGCAATCACCCCATAAAACGGCGACCCAATAAGGTTAGCTAAAATGGTAAAGGTAAAGGCATAAACAGCGAGCGCCAAGATCGCAAACAGAAGCCAAATTACCCATGCGAGCCACTGCAGCCAATCAGGGACTGACGTAGTAATGGTGGTAATCCAGTTTTGTAGCCAACTGGCAGCAAATCCGGTAGCTGAGGAAAATAGGGCAACATTAATCAGTAACGGAATCACAACTAGCCAGCGAATATCTCGCCGCCAGAGCATTCTCAAACCCTCAAGCATAAGTGAGGGTCCGCCGGTCACTGCATTGATTATGGTTGGTTGTTTATTGATGATAATGTCCTTTGAAAGCCAAAGGTTAATTGTAGCGCGTTGATAGTTTTACTTAATAGCTCCTTCGGATGAGCAGGTTTTGGGATCATCCGAAATTAAGAATGGCGCATTAGGCGTTGCTTTTGGCGATTCCAGTCACGTTCTTTGTCGTCCATGCGTTTATCGTAGCTGGCCTTACCTTTAGCCAACGCGATCTCACATTTGATTAGATGATTTTTCCAGTACAGGGCGGTACAGACGGCGGTGTGACCTTTTTGGTTGACGCCTTCTTCAAGCTTCTGTAACTCTCGATGATTGAGCAACAATTTACGTGTTCGCTTAGCATCAGTGACGTAGTGAGTTGAGGCTGATAGGAGTGGTGTTATGTTAGTGCCGATTAACCAGGCTTCACCATCGCGAACAAATACGTATGTGTCAGTGAGGTTAACTTTACTTTCGCGCAGACTTTTAACTTCCCAGCCGAGCAACACCAAGCCCGCCTCGAATGTCTCTTCGATAAAGTAGTCGTGCTTGACCTTTTTGTTTAGGGCAATTGTGCTTGAGGGCTGCTTCGGTTTCTTTTTTGTCATGGCGCGATTATACGTGGCACTGCATGTTTTTCATCAATTATTGCTAATTGCTTTAGCAATCTAAATACATTGGCCATTTATTAGGTAGTTAGTCTTTGAATGAGTACAATTTGATCTGAATTATCGGAGAACATGGTATGGCACTGCAACAAAAAGGAATGCACGGAACCTGGACTAGTCGATGGACATTTATTATGGCCGCCACGGGCTCAGCTGTGGGACTGGGTAATATGTGGAAATTTCCCTATGTGGCCGGGAGTAATGGTGGCGGTGCCTTTGTACTGATTTACCTTGGTTGCATTTTGTTGATTGGCGTGCCAGTTATGATGTCCGAAGTGTTGATTGGCCGCAATGGTCGTCAAAGTCCCATCAACTCGATGAATGAAGCTGTTACCCATAGCAACGCCAACGCACTGTGGCGAAGTGTTGGCTGGCTTGGCGTACTTGCCGGATTACTGATTCTATCTTTCTATGCGGTTATTGCTGGCTGGGCACTGGATTACATATTTTTAATCTCCTCTGGCGAACTGCAGGGGATTAATGGTGAGTCTGCGGCCGCTGCATTTAACACTCTTTTATCTGATCCCAGTCGACTTATCTTTTGGCAAACCATCTTCATGTGCCTCTGTGTTGCCGTGGTGGTGGGTGGTGTTAAAAAAGGCCTTGGCATTGCGGTAGAAACTCTGATGCCGCTGCTATTTATTATGTTATTGATGTTGCTGGGCTTTGCAGTTTTTAAAGGTAACTTTTCTGCCGCGGTTAATTTTTTGTTTAGCTTTGATTTAGAGGCTTTGACATGGCGTGGTGTGCTTGAGGCCATGGGACAGGCGTTCTTTACGCTTAGTATTGGTATGGGTGCGATTATGGCGTACGGTGCCTACATGCCACAGAATGCGAATATTGGTAAAACCATTCTTATCGTCGCATTTTTTGATAGTTTAGTAGCGATCATTTCTGGATTAATTATTTTTTCCATTGTGTTTGCGACACCAGGTATTGAGCCTAGTGCTGGTCCGGGACTAATGTTTATTAGCCTCCCTGTCGCATTTGGTAGTATGCCTGGAGGGTTGCTGATTGGTGCGGTGTTCTTTGTGTTAGTGTCTATTGCTGCATGGAGCTCGGCAATTTCTCTACTTGAACCCTGTGTTGCTTGGTTGATGGAGGCAAAACATATTGGTCGTGCCAAGGCGAATTTTGTCATTGCTGGTATCGCATGGATACTGGGTTTGGGCAGCGTATTTTCGTTTAACATATGGGCTGAGTATAAAGTCGCCGGTTTCACCTTCTTCGACTTCCTTGATTTTCTGACCGCTAACATTATGTTGCCGATCAGTGGGCTGCTGATTACGCTCTTTGTGGGCTACGTTATCAAGCGCGATGTCATTGATTTTGAGATGCAGGGCACCTCAGCAAGAGTCATGCAAGTTTGGCAATTGACCATCAAGTACATTGCTCCTTTTGCGATTGCGCTGGTGTTTATAATGGGTGTGTATGACAAATTTTTTGCATGATAGGTAATCAGTCTTGACCGAGATAAAGCGTTCCGCACTAGTTATGCATTCTGCTCAGGCAATGTATGATTTGGTCAATGACGTGTCTAATTACCCCTTTTTTATGGATGGGTGCTACGGCGTAGAAGTGTTTGAACATACTGACCTGACGATGCTTGCACGCCTAGATTTAAAAAAGGCGGGCGTGAGTCTGAGCCTAATGACACGCAATCACTTGCAGGCGCCCTCGCAGATAAAAATGACACTGGAAGATGGGCCTTTTAAAACCTTTCGTGGTGACTGGGTTTTTACGGCGTTGACTGAAAAAGCCTGTAAGGTTGAGCTTGATATGGAATTTGATTTCAGTAGCAGAAGCTTGAGTTTTGCCGCCTCTAATTTGTTTGCTGGAGTAGCCAATAGTTTGGTTGACTCTCTGTGCCTGCGAGCAGACAAAGTCTATGGGAAGAATAGTGCCTGAGACTGCCGCCATGATTAACGTCGAGGTGGCCTATGCGCTGCCTGACAGGCAATTTCTGATTTCACTTAAAGTGTCTTCCGGCACCACCGCTTTACAGGCCATTGATAAATCTGATTTGCGACAGAAGTTCCCTGAGCTGGATATCAGTAAAGTGGGTATCTTCTCTCAGGTGTTGGGCAGTAAAGGTCTTGCCGAAGCGGATGTCTATAAGTTGCAGGAAGGTGACCGAGTGGAGATTTACCGTCCCTTAACCCTAGACCCAAAAGAAATCCGCCGCCGCCGAGCGGAGGAAGCCAAAAAGAAACGGCAAGCAGAGCTCTAGAGTGACCCTCTAAGGTCGTTTGAGTTGTTGCCTAGCTCCATAGGTCATATAACAACCGAATGGGCCGAAACTAAAGCGTCGCTGGCTTGGAGGTTTCGATGGCTTGCGAAAGCTCTAGTTCACTCATAAGGCTCACCTTCGCTGTTAGTTTATTGCCTCAGTGGCTCTTTGATTGACAGCCTTTTTTCGCCAACAGCTACTCGGTCGCTGTTTCGGTCAATGTGTAATTGCCGGCAATTTCTTTTAATAACCCTTGGTCGTCAAAATAGACGATGACGTCTTCTTTGGTTTCAATTCCTTTCGCCGAGAGACGTCGGAATGGATAATCCCAGCGTGCTTGGTTAAATGTATCGGCAATAAGAGGGGTCCCCAGAACGAACTTCACCTGAGCTTTGGTCATGCCTATCTTCAATTTATCGATCATTTCTTGATCGATAATATTACCTTGCTGAATGTCAATTTTGTGGACGCTAGGAAACTTCACCCAAGTGCAGCCAGATGAGAGGAGCGATAAAAACACAAGGCTCAAAAGAATTATTCGCATGGTGGGGTTCCAGTTAGAGTCGAGAACATGGATAATAACCGGATACTCAAAAATAAAGAAGAGCAAACCATGAATCATAAAGATCAGGAGCTAAAAAAGGCCGGTCTCAAGGTCACTCTGCCGCGGATCAAGATACTGCAAATTCTGGAGAGTACTCCCGAATGGCATATGACTGCAGAAGATATCTATCAAGCGTTGCGTGATGCTCAAGAAGATGTTGGTATAGCAACGGTCTATCGAGTTCTTACTCAGTTTGAAGCGGCCGGACTTATTACTCGACACAGTTTTGACAGCGGTCCTGCGGTCTATGAATTAGATCGTGGTGATGGTCATGATCATATGGTTTGCACTGAGACAGGTAAGGTCGTTGAGTTTCAAGATGCTGAAATTCAAAAGATTCAGGCAAAAATTGCTAAAGACAACGGTTACATAGTTGTTGGCCATAGCCTAGTGTTGTATGTAAAGCCAATCTAAGTATTTAAAATCAGCTTACTCTTACTCTTACTCTTACTCTTACTCTTTGAATGGAATTGAATCTGGCCCTATGCCAACACTGAAGCAAATAGAAGATTTTCTCAATGCATGGGCGGATCTAATGTGGAGCACTCCACTCGTTGTTTTGTTAGTGGGCGGTGGTATGTTCTTTATGGTTTATTCGCGCTTCCGGCCCTATCGTTATTTTGGCCATGCGATTGATCTTTTGCGTGGTAAGTACAGTGACCCCAATGACCCTGGTCATATTCCCCATTCTCAAGCCCTAGCAACGGCTCTTTCTGGCACCCTTGGTTTGGGCAATATTGCCGGTGTCGCTATTGCCATTAGTATGGGCGGGCCGGGTGCAGTGTTTTGGATGTGGGTGACTGCCATTGTTGGTGTTTCGACCAAATTTTATACTGCATCACTAGCGGTTATGTATCGGGGAAAGGATGCTGATGGGACAGTGCAAGGCGGTCCTATGTATGTGATCACCGAGGGTATGGGGAAACGTTGGTACCCTCTAGCTGCCGTATTCGCGCTGGCGTGCACCATTGGCGCTCTGCCACTTTTCCAAGCTAATCAGTTTATTCAACTACTGCGCGACGTTGTGGCAATTCCTGCTGGAATAGCGACAGCTGAAAATCATTTTGCTTTTGATCTAGTGTCTAGTTCAGTGGTGGCCATTTTGGTGTGGCTCGTGGTAGCTGGGCGTATTGAACGCATTGGGCGAATCACCGTTAAGTTAGTTCCTTCGATGGTGCTGTTGTATCTTTACATGGCAGGTACGGTTCTCTATACCTTTGCTGCAGATATTCCTGCCACTCTCCTACTAATAGTTACTGATGCCTTTACCGGCGAAGCGGTAGCCGGAGGCTCTGTAGGAGCGGTTATTTTGATTGGTGTACGGCGTGGTGCTTTCTCTAATGAGGCCGGCATTGGCACGGAGTCGATGGCCCATGGTGCGGCTAAAACGCAAGAACCGATTAGAGAGGGTATTGTAGCCATGGTGGGGCCAGTGATAGACACCTTAGTTGTGTGTACCTGCACCGCCTTAATTATTCTACTGACCGGTGTATGGCAGAGTGCCGAGGGCGTTGAAGGCGTGACCATGACCGCTCGAGCGATCCAGCAAGTGTTTCCAAATACCGGAATTTATCTATTATTAGTCATGGTGGGTTTGTTGAGCTTTAGCACCATGGTCACCATGTGGTTCTATGGCGCTAAATGCACGGGGTTTCTTCTCGGCTCTCATCGCCAGCATTATTATACGCCGGTCTATTTGGCACTACTGCTTGGGGGTGCTGTGGTTTCAATGGATATTGTTAACGGACTTATTCTGGCCACCTATGCAACGATGGCCATACCGACGATGATTTCTGCTTTGTATCTATCCCCAAAGGTCAATCAAGCGGCGAAGATTTATTTTGCTGCGCTGCGTAACAAAGACTAGTTACAGTAGTTTTTCAATGTGCTGGGCAAGTGCATCAGGCTTAGTGACCGATGCAAAGCGCTCTATTACCTGACCTTCACGATTAACTAAAAACTTGGTAAAGTTCCATTTAATGCTGTCTGTTATAAGCCCTTTAGCCTGTTTAGTCAGGTAGCGATAAAGAGGGTGTTGCCCAGCGCCATTAACGTCAATCTTCCCCATCACTGGAAAGCTAAGCCCATAGTTTAGTTGGCAGAATTCTTGAATAGAGTCATTATTACCCGGTTCTTGCGCACCGAATTGATTGCAGGGCATTGCCACTACTACAAGCCCCCGTTCGCTGTAGTTGTTGTGCAGTGCCTCTAAACCTTCATACTGCGGCGTAAAGCCACACTGACTAGCCGTATTCACAATAAGGACTACTTTGCCTTTATAGTCAGCCAAGGATTGTTCTTGGCCATTGCTGGTGGGTACAGTGAAATCATAAATGGTTGTTGAGCTTGTCACGGTTAACATCCTTATCGATAAAAGTTATTTAAAGCAGTGCTCTGACGCTGGGAAAGTACCGCTTCTAACGTCGTTGCCGTAGGCAGTGATAGCCTCTTGAATGCTGTCTTTGCCAGCAAGAAAGTTTTTGGTGAATTTGGGTAGCCGCTGTGAAATACCGAGCATGTCATGCAATACCAGAACTTGCCCGTCAGTATCAGCGCCAGCGCCAATACCAATAACAGGAATACTTAATGCGCGGCTTAAAGCGGCACCCAGAGATGAGGGGACGCATTCTATCACTATAAGGTCAGCGCCAGCTTCTTCGAGAATCAGCGCTTCTTGAATCATTTTATCAGCCGCTGCATCTTCCTTGCCTTGCACCTTGTAGCCGCCGAGCTTATGCACTGATTGCGGAGTGAGACCCACATGTCCACAGACCGGAATGCCCCTCTCGCTGAGTAAATAGACTGTATCTGCCAGCCATTCGCCGCCCTCGAGCTTAACCATTTGTGCGCCGGCCTGCATAATAACCGCGGCATTATCAAGGGCATTAACTTCAGTGGAGTAAGACATAAATGGCATATCAGTCACCAAAAGAGAGCGATTGTTACCTCGCTTAACGGCAGTAGTGTGGTATGCCATTTCATCAACAGTGACTGGGATCGTGCTGTCCCGGCCCTGAATAACATTGCCCAGTGAGTCACCTACCAGTGATACTTCGATGCTAGAATTTTCGATTAAGCGTGAAAAAGTGTAGTCATAGGCGGTAATTGCTGCGAACTTTTCGCCATTCTCTTTCATCGCACTTAATGTGCTTATGGAAATTGTTTTCATAGTGTCGACATGACCTCGAACGTGACGCAATGACCCAGAGTACTATGTTTCTAGTATTACATGGAAGACACGCTGAGTGTCTCTCCCATTGGGTGTGGATTGTAGTAGTGGCGACCTGAACGTGTTTGCAATATGTAGCGAACTAAGTTTTGGTAATCACTTTCATTTTCACAATTGGCTAGATTTATCTCTGAAGTATTCACAATTAGCAGCGGAGTGTCATCATAGTGATAAAAAAACTGCGTGTATGCATCGTTCAGCTGTTGTAAATAAGATTCTTCGACGGGTTTCTCAATAGCATTTCCTCGACGCTGTAGTCGCTCGTACAAGGTTGCTGTTGGTGCTTGCAAATAGATCACTAGATCAGGTTTTGGCAGATCGGTAATAATATTGTCATAAACTGTTTGATAGAGTCGGTATTCATCATCCTCTAGGGTTACTCTTGCAAACAATGGGTCCTTATCGATCAAAAAGTCTGAAACACGTACCTGCTGAAAAATGTCACCCTGCCGCAATGCCTGTAGTTTTTGCATACGCTGGAATAAAAAATGCAATTGGACAGGTAGGGCATGCGTTCGTCGGTCTCTGTAAAAGCGCTCAAGAAACGGATTGGTCTCAGGTTCCTCTAACAAAATATCATAGTTAAAAGTGGTAGCGAGGCGTTTGGCTAGCGTGGTTTTACCGACACCGATAGGGCCTTCAACGGCAATATAACTGGGTATGGATATAGCCGATCGTTCTAAATTTAGATTCACTAATAGACTATCGTCCACGGATGACCTCAATATAATTCTTTATAGTCACTAAAGCTTTACGATACCTTGATCGGCACAGTTTGCCAACAAATCGGCCGTGCTTTTACCTTGTGAACTGAAAAAATTGCCATCTAACTCTAACAATGGCACCAAAACAAATGCACGCTCTTCCATTCGGGGATGCGGAATAATTAATCGTTGACTGATTATTTCGAAATCTGCGTAAGTCAATATGTCGAGATCAAGCGTTCTTGCCCCCCAGCGCTGCTCACGCTTGCGCTGGTGTTGGTCTTCAATTTCCTGCAGGAAATCCAGAAGTTGGAGCGGTTGCAACGTGGTTTTGAGTCGCGCCACTGCATTAACATAATCGGGTTGATCTTTAGGGCCTATGGGGCTGGTACTGTAAAACGAGGATAGCTTGAACTGATGGATGTGAGCGTTCTGTGAGATCGTCTCCACTGCTCTATTTAATTGATGCTGCGGATCACTCATTGAGCCAGAGAGGTTACTGCCGAGACCGATATAGGAGGTATTCATTAGGCTTCGGAGGTTTTGTTCTTTCTTGGGCCTCGACTGCGACGCCTTTTTTTAACAGTTTTACCGGCTTCATCAGCCATCTGTTGCTGCTCCTCCGGGCTAACCTCTTGATACCTTGTCCACCATTCGCCTAGACCATCAAGGTCTTCACCTGCTTGTTCGCGCAGTAAAATAAAATCATACCCGGCGCGGAAACGAGGGTTCTCCGCTAAGCGTTTCGCACGCTGGCCTCCGCGTCTTGGTAACTGTAATTGCAGATCCCAAATTTCCCGCATTGGGATAGTAAAGCGTTTTGGAATAGCGGTGATATGCACCTGTTTGGAAATAACGTCACTGGATGCTTTGCTCAGCGCATAACTCGCCGAATTTCCTTTTTCCCTTAACTGCTCGGCCAATTTCTCTACCGCAGGCCAGAGCAATGCGGCGTAGATGAAGGCCGGAGTGACTCTTTGATTTGAGCTAATACGACGGTCGGTATTTATGAATGCTTGCTCAAACAAACAGTTAGCATTGTTACTACCGTCATTGGCAAGGCGATTAGCTTGAGGTACTAAATAATCGAACAGTTTGTATTCTCTCAGTAAGGCGTAAATTGCCGCGCCTTTTCCGCTCATAAACAACTTTAGCGTCTCATCAAATAATCGGGGTGGGGATACCTGAGCTAAATCAGCAGATAACTTACTCATAGGCTTTGCGCTACGTGAGTCAATGCCGAATCCTAATTTAGCCGCAAATCGGACTACGCGAAGAAGTCGCACTGGATCCTCGCGATAGCGGGTAGACGGGTCTCCAATGATTCGGATAGTCCGGCTATTAATGTCATCCAGTCCACTGGTAAAGTCGTGGATACTGTTGTCGCTGGGATTGTAATAAAGCGCATTCACCGTAAGATCCCGACGACTAGCATCTTCATTCACTGATCCAAAAATATTATCTCGGGTTAGCATTCCCGTCTTACTTTGCTGTCTCAGGCCTATGTTTTTATTACCCGCGCCTTGGCTCGCTTGGTCATTAGAGCGAAAGGTGGTTACTTCGATAAGTTCGCGACTGAACTGCACATGAACAATTTGGAATCTACGTCCAATGATACGTGAGCGTCTAAATAAAGACTTAACTTCTGAGGGCTCCGCATTGGTCGCTACATCGAAGTCTTTGGGCTTAATGCCCAGGAGTAAGTCGCGCACAGCTCCACCGACCACGTAGGCATCAAATCCCGCATTTTGTAAAGTTTCGACGACTTTTCGTGCGTCTCTACTGATCATGTTGGCGGTTAGAGAGTAGGCGGCGCCATCAATAATCGATGGGTTTGATGATCGGGTTTTATCGTCAAAATAATTGATGATGCGCTTAAGCATTGATTGCTGACCAATAGTCTTTGTTGAGTAGGCAGTTTAACAGAGGATTGGGCTCTCAGTGTGACTTATTAGCTTTGCAGAACATGGTAGCTTTACGAGTATATTATGGCCCCTTCAAAGCAAAAGGGGCTGTCAAAAGACAACCCCTTTAAATGAGCTTTGAGGCCTAAGCCACCAAACCCTTTCGCAATCCAACATTATTATTATTATTAGTTATTATTATTACCCACACAAAACATGTGGAATACCTATTCTCAGTTATAAATCTATCCACTTCAAGCCTTTCGTACACTTTTTATGATAATTTCTGTGGTTTTAGCTTTTTGTTAAGTGTTCTTAATCCGTTTTACGGCTAATTCCGAGTTTGTTGCGTCGTTGCCAAAGGCTCTTTCGGCTAATGCCTAGTTTTTCTGCCAGTGTGGTTTCGCTCATAGCGTCTTGGTTGTCTAAAACAAATTGCGTAAAGTAATTGGTGAGCGATAGAGCGTCTTCACCATTGGCAGACATGGCTAACAAGGTTTGATGCTGTTTTTGAAGGGAACTGCGTGATTGATTATTTAAACCTAACAGGGCGGGAGAAATTTGTTCTCCTGCTTCGAGCAAAATCGCCGCCTGGTAAAGCGTATTTTTCAGCTCCTTAATATTGCCCGACCATGTATTTTGACTCAGCGCCTGCATGCCGTCTTTAGATATCGTGACGGTGCAGTTTAGTTGGTTGCTAAATTGACCTAAAAAATAGTCGGTCAACTGAACAATATCGGCTAGCCGCGCTCTTAATGGCAGAACGTCTATATGGACAACATTAATGGCGAGTAAGAGATCCTCACGAAACAGGCCTATTTCACAGAGTTCATGTAAATCTCTCGTCGTAGACGCCACGCAGCGAACATTACTGATTTTGGTCAATTTCAATATATTATCTTGCAAGTTAGCTGGAAGTTGGCATAGGTCTCTTAAAAAAATACTTGCTGGTTCATTTTGTTTGGTTACTAGATCAAAATACTGTTTGATTTCATCTTCTGACGCAGTTGCGCAATTAATGACTGTAAACAGCCTGTCGCTCAGGGCGCTGGCGTGGTGAATGGCTCTGGCAATAGCCTGCTTACCGCTGCCGGTTTCGCCAGCGATTAGCACCGGGGCGTTGGTGGGTGCTACTTTGCGAATAGTGTTTAAAATGTCGAGAGTTTCAGGGCTATTCCCTAAAAGAGGGGCTTGAGTTGTGGTGATGGGTGAGCTTTTATGAGACTCATGATCTATGATTCGTTTTACTGAACTGATTAATTCTTCATGATCGAAGGGTTTAGAAATATAATCAGCCGCGCCTTGTCGCATAATATCGACGGCTGACCTTAAACTTGCAAAACTAGTCATAATTAGAACAGGTACATTACCAACAGCGCCGATGAGCTCTGCGCCAGAGCCTCCTGGAAGTCGCAGGTCACTAATAATTAGGTCGAATTCATTAAGGTTAAACGTTTTTAAGGCTGCTTTAACACTGACTGCTTGTTCGGTTTGATAGTGATGACGTTCAAGTAGTTTGACAAGAGAGATTCGAATGATCTCTTCATCTTCTACGACTAAAATTTTTTTACTGATACGGTTCACTTCTTGATACGCTCAATTAATTTAGGTGTATTTCTGTATTTTAAGCAGTTTATGGTCAGGGCTCCACATCTTACTCTTCAAACTTGTCAAAAGTTAGGGCAACAGTAGTGCCGCAGTCGCTATCTTGTGCGGGACTTAAAATTTCAATGTCGGCACCCAGACCCTTAACCAGGTTGAACACAACCCAGAGGCCCAGCCCAGTGCCTTTCCCTGGATCTTTGGATGTAACAAAGGGCTCAAACAATTGCGATTGAAGATCTTCTGCGATGCCGGTGCCCGAGTCATTAATAGTCACCTTTATTTTATCATCGATTGAAGTTGCCAATATGGTGACTTCGCTATTGGGCGGAGACGCGTCTCGGCTATTGCTTAGTAGGTTCAGAAAGACTTGGATAAGTTGGTGATGGTCACCCAATATGTCTAGTTCTGTCGCTATATGACAGCTAAAGCTCAGCGTTGATTCATTATCGGCGAGAGTTAAAAGCTGAATTGATTCTTGGCATGCGTTATGTAAATTAACCCTCTTGAAATGATGTCCAGTGAACTTATCGCCGCGTGAAAAACCAATCAGTGATTCAACGATACGTTTAATACGATCTGTTTGCGAAAGTATATGCTGAGCGGATTCACTGATTTGTTCCGGCTGTGTTTCATGTTCTAAATTCTGAGCAATACAGGCTATTCCGGTCACTGGATTACCTATCTCATGAGCAACTCCAGCAGCGAGCCGACCCATAGATGCAAGCCGTTCATTGTCGATTGCTTTTTGGATTAGCACCACAGATTGAGTTTTTTCTTCGATTAGCAGAATAATATTATCATTGATTTCTTCCATCGATATCTGTGACGATTTCTGAAAGCTGAACCAGCGAATGCTGCCACCGAGATCCAATCGCACGTTATCTCTGCTCACATCACCGCTGGAGATAAATGCAGTAAGCTCAGTTCTCCAGGGGTCAGGTAGATCTTGGAGGGAACTTCCTGAAGCGGTAACCGCATTTATACAGGTATAGTTTGAGATGGCCGCATTCCACTTTAGAATTTCTCCATTTTGATCAAGTGCAATAATACCAATAGGCAATTTATCCAGTATTTCACTATGGTGTACGCGAAGCTTGTTGAGTTCGCTAGCAATACCAGTCAACTGATCTCCGTGGACGGCTAGTACAGATTCAAGGAGTAAAATATCTTCTTGTCGGGTACCAGAGGGGGTAGGCAGCGGAAGTGCTTGGCTCATTATCTTATCTGCCGCAAGTACTCCAAAACGCAGATTCAAAGAGGCATTAATGGTATCTCGAACTTGGCGAAGGGCTCCCGGCCTTGTTTCAGTACTGTCAAAACCCAGACTAGTTAGTGCTGATTGAATCTCGGTATCTGCCTCATTACCCAGTACTAAAAGTAGTTGTTGGTTTATTTCGGCAATGTTTTTTTGATTTATCTCCACGCGCACAGGTATGTAGACATTGTCAGCCATACAGATGGAGGCAAAGATTTGTTGTTGTTCATCCATTTTGTTAAAAATAGAAAATAAGGTGCACAGGGTTATATTGAGTATCAAGGCCTCAATTGCCCAGACCTCCCAAGCCTGCATACCAAACAGTAGTGGTTTTTCAATTAATGGCACCTGCCAATACCAATCACCAAATATTAGCGGCAGTGCGAGAGTGATCATCCATACAGACATGCCGCCACAGAGACCTGCGACAAATCCTCGTCTACTGGCCTTGGGCAAGTAAATGGCAGCTATCATTCCCGGCATTAGCTGCGCCAACCCAGCAAACCCAACGAGATATAGATCGGTGATGCTTCGACTTTTAGCGATAAAACTTAGCAGAATACAAAACATCATCAGGCCGATTGCAATGGTAAAGTAGCGACGATCAATCCACTGCGTTAAATTCTTGGGTTCAGAGAGCTCCTTGCCAGGCAATACAAAACTATTAAGAATCATCCTTGTGGAAAGCAGTATGAGGCTGCAACAAAGTGCTAGAGCCATAAGAATGACACTGGCCGCACCTAGGCTAGCGATGATTGGCTGTTCTAGCGCTAGGGGTAAAGCAAAAAGGTATTCTTGAAAGGTAGAACTAGTTTGCAGCGATAGCCCGCTCCACAATAAGGGGAAAATAGGTATGCAGGCTAAAAGCATCAATAAAGGGTATGCCCACGACATTGTGCTGGCTTGGCGATCTGTTATAGCTTCAGAGACAAGCATATTAAAGTTAGCGGGAAAAGAAACGCCAGCAGCCAGGAAAATGATGAATAAACTATAAGATGAATCAAAACGTTTTATGATTGATTGCTGTCCGCTGTCCATCACCCACAAGTTCATCTGAGAAATACTCCCAAATTCTGCATGTACAGCAACCCATGTTGATAGACTCAATGCGATGATAAGCAGAATTCCTGCGGCAGCCATTATCCATCTAAGTTGCTGTACACCGCCTATTTTAATTGATTTTCGCACTGTTAATCCAACCGCAATTAGCAAGAGCAAACAGGTGATTAGTTTGATGTCGACATTAAAAATGCTGTTGACTAAAGAGCCTGCTGCCAGTACCTGGGCAACAATTAGTGGCGTAATGGCCAGTATAGTTGCCACGCAACTGATGACAGCGACGCTTTTTCCGCGATAACGAAACGTCAAGAAATCTACTGAAGTCGCTAGTCTGACTACGCTGCTGAGTCGACGAATAGGAAACAGCACCAGGGGCGCGATGACAAACACTAAGGAAAAGCCAAACAACGCTAAAATCATGGTATAGCCGTAGCGCCCAGCCATTTCGATAGAGCTTGTCGCTAGGAGTACGCCAGTGCTTGCGAAAAGCGCCAGCGCTAAAATAAAACTTTGGCTTTTCGGGTCACTCCTCGCACTGATTTTCCGTGTTATGAGACAGGCGATTACAATGATCAGTGGGGTAAAAAGAGCGATCTGGTTGTTCATTTTTTAGTTCGCTCACGCTGTAAAATAAAAGTGGAAAATACCAATAACCCCCACACTAAAAAGAGCCTGAACCAATGTCCAGAGGGCTCCAGCGCCCATTGAATGGCGAGAGGGAAAACGACAATACATAACAGTAGTAGTGTTGCAACTAATCGATAATTAAACATAGACGCCGTTTTTTAAATGGTTACACCGAGTCGATCTTTGATGGTATTGAAGGTTGCTCCGCAAAGCAAACAAAG
Source organism: gamma proteobacterium HTCC2207 (assembly GCA_905182275.1). Classification (GTDB taxonomy): domain Bacteria; phylum Pseudomonadota; class Gammaproteobacteria; order Pseudomonadales; family Porticoccaceae; genus HTCC2207. Next base: position 25,213 of record CAJJAU010000005.1, on the reverse strand, counting down.
CCCCGTGATGAACTTTAAAATCCATCGGGCGCAGGTACTGTTAAGGTGGCGGGCAATTTGCTTTGATCCCAGTTTTCAGTGGCCCAAGATATTACCTCAGCAGGCGCAAGAGCACTTAAATAGTTTGGAGGAGACTGCTTTAGCCAGTCTAGCGCGACCCATAGGTTAAAAGACTCATTACCTGGCGGTAAGCCGGTAGCCAAATTTTGTTTACTCAATTTTTGCCCATCTTTAGTTACTGCGATTGGAACATGAGCGTAGGAAGGTTTTTTGTATCCAAGACATTGCTGCATATAGATTTGGCGAGCAGTGGAGTCGAGTAAGTCAGTACCTCGTACCACTCGCGTAACCCCCTGAAATGCGTCATCCACGGTAACGGCAAGTTGGTATGAAAATAATTTATCACGCCGTTGAATGATAAAGTCACCTACTGCTGAATGAATGTTTTGGCTAATGTGACCCATAATTTGGTCTTCAAAAGTGACCGCGTCAATTTGGTCATGCAACGCTAGCCGCGTAGCGTGGTTTTGTGCATCCAAACCTAGGGTACGACAGCGGTTATCATAGACACCATTTAATTCAGATATACGCTTGCGATTGCATTGGCAGTGGTATGCCAAATTTTTATCTTTTAATAAGGATAATGCTTCAGCATAGGCTTGCAGTCGGTGACTTTGGTAAAGAACCTGGCCGTCCCAGCACAAGCCATGGGCTTCAAGTTGAGTTAGGATATGCTGACTTGCGCCACTGATTTCGCGAGGAGGATCCAGATCCTCCATGCGCACCAGCCAACGTCCGCCGTGAATTTTTACATCAAGGTAACTCGCAAGGGCACACACTAGTGAGCCAAAATGGAGAGGTCCTGTAGGAGAGGGCGCAAATCGACCAACGAATTTTTCTTGTACCATGCCTAGTGCCAATGAGTTTTGCGCTCAAGCTGAGATCAGCTAACAATTAGGCTGGTATCAACCCCCAGTAAGCTGCTTTTCCTTGATTTCATCTAAGGTCTTACAGTCGACACAAAGATCTGCAGTCGGCCGGGCTTCTAATCTTCGTATACCAATTTCGATACCACACTGATCACAGAATCCGTAGTCATCGTCTTCGACACGAATCAGTGTTTTGTCAATTTTCTTAATGAGTTTACGTTCTCGATCGCGAGTACGCAGCTCTAAACTAAATTCTTCCTCTTGGGTAGCGCGGTCGGCGGGGTCGGGAAAATTAGCCGCTTCGTCTTTCATGTGGGTAACAGTACGATCAACTTCTTCCATCAACTCATGGCGCCATGCTTTCAAAATCTGCTTAAAATGCTCGCGCTGATTTTCATTCATGTACTCTTCATTCTTTATTTCCACGTAGGGACTCAATCCATGAAGTGTGACTGAACTTGTAGGAGCTACCTTCCCTTTCTTTGCTGCTGGTTTTGCTGTTGCTTTTGCTGTGCTCATGAATACATTCCGCTGTTGGTGTATCGCCAAAAAAACGACGAGAGTTTATAGAGATATTTTAACAATTAAGCAAGTAAAAATTTCGAATTTGCAGAATCTATGCAAAAAAGAGTACGTCTAAGGGCTGTGATAATAGTAGACCATTAATACAATATCGCACTGCAATGAACTTTTTTTAATATCACCAAGGTATAGTACTGCTTAATTTTAAGGGTTCCGCGTCTGATGTTAGATTCTCCTCAGTTGTTTCCGGCGACATTTGTGAGGCGCTACAAGCGCTTTTTCGCGGATATTATTGATGGCCAAGGTAATCTAATAACCGTTCATTGTCCGAATACGGGGTCAATGAAAAATTGTCAGGTAGAGGACTCTAGTTGCTGGTATTCGTTATCAGATAACCCTAAGCGTAAATTGCCTGGTACTCTAGAAATTGTCACAACTAGCCATGGTCAGCTGGCTGGAATTAATACCATCAGAACCAATCGTTTAGTCGCCGCTGCTTTGGCCAAAAATCAAATCCCACAATTAAAAGCATATGATTTAGTCACGCCAGAAGTCCGCTATGGGTCTGAAAAAAGCCGGATTGATTTTTTGCTTCAAACGTCAGTTGGGCAGCTACCAGACTGTTATGTTGAAGTGAAAAACGTCACCCTTGATATGGGAGATGGTCTTGCCATGTTTCCCGATTCAGTGACTGCTCGCGGCACCAAGCATTTGCGCGAATTAATAGAGATGGTCAGTCTAGGACACCGTGCAGTATTGTTATTTTGTGTACAGTTAAATACTGCCGAACGAGTTGAAGTTGCCGCCGATATTGACCCTGAGTACGCTAAAACCATGGTGCTGGCGGTCGCTAGAGGGGTCGAGGTTATAGCGTGGAGAACAAATATAGACGCTAACGGCATTAGTTTACATCAGGCGATTGAGGTTCTGAATTCGCCTTAGATTACGATCGCTAGTGACCAATTAACGACCTGATTTTAAACGATTATTTACTTTTATTTGCCAGCGAGGTATAAACTCTAGATTTGGCAGTTACATGCAAAGGCCTGACAACACTATGCTGGCAAACAAAGCTATTGGCACAGATATTCTGACCGGAACAGGTAATCGACATTTGGTTAACTTGACTCCAGATAAGTCTAAAGGTGCCCAAATGACACCCTTAAAGATGCGAATTCACCAAAAAGTGTTGCAGCCTTTCATGGCGTTAAAAGCCGCTGCCGCTATTGAGGGCTTTGACCTTTGTATCTGCAGCGCCTATCGATCATTTGACCGCCAGAGGGTTATTTGGAATGACAAGTTAGCAGGGCTGCGGCCGGTGCTCGATCAGTTTAGTAACCCCATTGACCTAAGCCAGCTTGACGAGTGGCAGAAAATTCAAGCGGTATTGCGTTGGTCGGCTTTGCCTGGAGCATCGCGTCATCACTGGGGTACAGATTTTGATATCTATGATGCTGGAGCCATAAGTGCCGATTATCAAATTCAATTGGTGCCTGAGGAATGTGAAGGCACCGGCGTTTTCGCACCCATGCATGGATGGTTAAGTAGCATGCTGCTCAGCACCAAAAAAGATCTCTATGGTTTTTATCGACCCTATGCGGTTGACCGTGGCGGAGTGGCGCCTGAGCCATGGCATTTAAGTTATCGGCCGATTGCTGATGGTTACGCCGAGCAGTTGAGTTCTGCCATTATCACTCAGCAGTTACTTGATGATGGAAAACTAATGTACCTTGATACTGTCATTGCGCACATTGATGAAATCATGGAGCGCTTTGTAAAGTTGTAACTCAATCCCCAAAAGGTGTTTTTATCGATGGTTACACAAGAATTTGTTTGGCAGCATATTAGAGATGAGGCTAATCAGCTGGTTGAGTCCGAACCTGCAATGTCAGTATTTTTGCAAAGATCTATACTTGACCATTCGCGTTTTTCAGAGGCGCTTGGACATGCTCTGGCTGATCAGTTAATTGATTCGGATTGGACTAGCGCTAGTCTAAGTGAAATCATAGGCGAAGCACTTGAGTGCGACCGCCAGATTGCGACTAATGCTTGCTTAGATTTGTCGGCCAGTTTTGAGCGCGATGCAGCCTGTGATAAATATCTTACGCCGTTGCTCTATTACAAGGGCTTTCAAGCCCTGCAATTACAACGTGTAGCCAGCTGGTTCTGGAAAAATGATAGGTGTGAAGTCGCATTTTTTTTACAAAGTAAAATGGCAGAAGTATTTCATGTTGATATTCATCCAGGAGCAAAAATTGGCTCAGGCATTATGCTTGATCATGCTACTGGATTGGTTATTGGTGAAACCGCGATAATCGGAAATAACGTTTCAGTCTTGCACTCTGTAACACTGGGTGGGAATGGCAATAGCGGGGGTAAACGTCATCCTACCATTGGCGATGGAGTGATGATTTCGGCCGGCGCAAAACTTATTGGTGACATTACTATCGGCGAGGGCACCAAGATTGGCGCTGGCAGCTTGGTACTTAAGTCAATGCCAGCTCATGCAACCGTGGTGGGTGTTCCTGCCTCCGTTGTTGGAATGCCACTTGATGAGATTCCCGCATTAAATATGAATCAAAATTTAGACGGCTAGGGGTAAATGAAATGGCTGAAAAAGGTATTTTGGGATTACTTCATCGACGTATTGTTCAGACCACCACTCATTCATTGCATGGTCTTTCAGCGGCAGTTAAAACACAGGAAGCATTCCGGTGTGAAGTGGGTGCTTGCGCTGTACTTATGCCGTCAGCCTTTTGGCTGGCAGAATCTAAACTGCAATTAATTTTACTGATCGGTGCGCTACTATTTGTATTGACCACGGAGTTACTCAATACCGGAATTGAAATAATAGTTGATCGAATAGGGCTAGATTTTCATGAATTGTCCGGACGGGCAAAAGATGTTGGATCTGCCGCCGTTCTGATATCCCTCGTCTATTTCTTTATGGTTTGGGGTCTTATTCTCAGCGAAAATATTAGCCGATTCTAAAGACGCTAAAGGCAAATCGAGGCGAGATGGGATATTTGTTTTTCAAGTAACAGCTGTCTTTGTTCAGGGAAGCCTTGGAATACAAAGGAGTGCTCTTCCAGTTTGCTAAATCTGGCGATAGAACTTAATTGATCAATGTCATACTCGACGATTGATAAGGCAATAATGCTACTGTCGATACGATTCGATAACAATAGTGAGGCTGCTTTTAAGGTGGATATACTTTCGTGATATCTAAAGGTCGGCAATGATGAAATGTTGTCGCTGCAAAGTGTCCAGTTGATCGCCAGTTCAATGCCAAGTTTGACTGAAAGCCGCTCAAGTAGCTGTTGCAGCGAGTACATGGCCATTAAGCAAACTAAAATATGTTGTTTTGAGCATTGTGTTGAGCGGATGGAAAAACATATTCCTCCGTTGCTGCCCTCTAATCGCTGACCTCCGTAAAGCTCAATTGTTCTGTCCACACAAAGGTCGATATGCTCGAATAGCAATTCTAGATTTTCGTGATTAAGTTGCTTATTTAAACTTTTCCGATTTTTAATCGTTCCAGTGACGACTGAACAGTAATAGCCGCCATTTGAATGATTGTCTAACTCCCGAGAGTTAGACAATAGTGGTTGAAGCCTTGTTTCCAGTTCAAGTATTTCGTCAATCATGGGATCGCTGCTTCCAGGTAAACGATTGGTTAGGGATCGCAAGCGGCGGGAAATTCGGTCAGTGAGTCGATAGCAAGCATAGGTGCAAGCTGCTGAAAATAGCAGCCATAAAAGAGCCCATAAAAAAAATACATTTGAGTAGGCTGCGTAGATTGGCCCGCTATTAACAGCTATCACTAAAGTCCCAGCTAGGGAGTCCTCAAGGAGGATGTTACGTTTAAATATTTCCAGATTAGCTGGCGCCTTTTGAGCCCGAGAGCTTTGTGCTATGAGAGTATTTTCAACATCGTACAAGCTGGCACTGTATATAGCCGTATCTTTGGTTGCATTACGCAGAGTAAATTGAACAGCAATGATGTCGCTGCTAAATAAAGGTGTTCTAATGACTTCGGCTAATTGACTGAGCGTCGCATGGCTTTTCTCCTCAACCCTTTGATGAGAGAGCCTTGATGTCTGGGTTTCTATGATCACCCAGCTCAAAAAGCCGAATAGTAATAGGCTAGAGGCAATGATAGACGGCAGTTTCACGTTGGTAGCGTATTGACGCTGCATCCTCGAGCCCTTAAACAATTTATTTTCTCTCTATTCTATCCTATTCGATAAGTTTTTATATAATAGGCATCTAAAAATTAACGGGATTATCCACTGTGTCGAATGTTTTACTGATTAACGTGTCTGGTGAAGACCAGCCGGGAGTGACCAATGCGGTTACCGAAACTTTGGCTCAATTCGGCGTAACCTTGTTAGATATTGGTCAAGCCGTTATTCATGACCAACTAAATATGGGTATTTTGGTGTCGGTACCCTCCAATAAGAGTGTCGCGAACCTCACTTCTAATGTTTTAGCCACTCTCCACAGGTTAGATATGCAGGCTATTTTTTTGCCTATTTCCAATGAGCGCTACCAAAACTGGGTAGGCCTGCAAGGTAAACCTCGTCATATAGTGACTCTTTTGGCGCGGAATTTAGAGGCATCTCATCTTGCCGCAGTTACTAAGGTGACAGCAGAGCAAGGGCTCAATATTGATAAAATAGTCCGCTTGTCAGGGCGTATATCTCTTAGTCATTCCGACATCCATGGACAGGCGTGCATAGAATTTTCTGCGCGCGGCGAGCCAGATAGTGCAGATGACCTGCGTAAATCGCTACTTAAGCTAGCGGGGCGGCACAATATTGATGTCGCCTACCAGGAAGATAATATTTTCCGTCGCAGTCGGCAGTTGGTAGTTTTTGATATGGACTCTACCCTGATTGATGCAGAAGTTATCGATGAACTTGCCATTGAAGCAGGCGTAGGTGAGCAGGTTGCCGCTATTACGGAAGCAGCAATGCGTGGAGAGGTAGATTTCAAGGAGAGCTTTAAACAGCGCTTAGCATTGCTTGAGGGGCTGCGTGAAAGCGTTTTGCAGACGGTTGCCGATCGCTTACGTCTCAATGATGGTGCTGAGTACCTACTGAAGAGTTTAAAACAACTGGGGTTCAAAACCGCCATTGTTTCAGGTGGCTTCACTTTTTTTGGGCGCCATTTACAGGATAAATTGGGTGTCGATTATGTCTATGCTAATGAGTTGGATGTTGCTGGAGGAGTTGTCACGGGTAAAGTTGCAGGCGAAATCATTGACGGACAGCGCAAAGCCGAAATACTCGTCGAGATAGCTAGGGAGCTTGGCCTTAGCCTTGAACAAGTGATTGCGGTGGGCGATGGAGCGAATGATCTGCCCATGCTGAATATTGCTGGTTTAGGGATAGCCTTTAGGGCCAAGCCTTTGGTGAAAGCGTCGGCTAAACAGGCAATTTCAAATGTTGGCCTGGACGGAATACTCTATTTGCTGGGTTACAGCGACAAAGACATTGTCAACTTACATAGCAATGCCACAGGATAAAATTGGATATTCGTCGTAAAACTTAAAAAACACTACTAAACTTCAGTTATCATGCTGCCCACACTAATTTTTGGAAATAACAACGATGGCCAATTATTCTACTAATGAATTCCGCTCTGGACTCAAAGTCATGCTTGATGGTGATCCCTGTTCAATACTGGAAAATGAATTCGTCAAACCGGGTAAGGGCCAAGCGTTTAGTCGAGTAAAACTGCGCAATTTAAAGACTTCTCGAGTGCTGGAAAAAACCTTTAAATCTGGAGAGTCACTGGAAGGCGCTGATGTGATGGACCAAGATATGCAATATCTGTACACCGATGGCGATTTTTGGTACTTCATGGAACCTGACACCTTTGAGCAGCATCAGGCTACTGAGAACGCAGTTGGCGACGCGCTGCAGTGGTTAAGCGAGCAAGACGTCTGTATGGTGACTTTGTACAACGGATCGCCGCTTTCCGTAATGCCGCCTAATCATGTCGAAATTGAAATCATTGAAACAGATCCTGGATTGCGTGGTGATACAGCACAGGGCGGCAGTAAACCAGCCAAGTTAGTGACCGGTGCCGTGGTGAAAGTGCCACTATTCCTTGATCAAGGTGACGTGATTAAGGTCGATACACGAACAGGCGAATATCAAGGCCGTGTTAAATAGTTGTCAGCGATTTAATCTCTTTTTTGGCAAGCAGTAATGGCGCTTCATAATGAATAAATGGCAGCCGGGAGCTAGTCTAAACACCTTGCGTCGGCGTGCGGTAATGCTCTCCTCCATACGCGAATTTTTCAAACATCGCTCAGTGCTTGAGGTGGATGTTCCGGTGCTGGGAAGGTCTACTGTTACTGACCTCAATATTGATAGTATTGCGATCTCCTCCGACGGTGAGCAAGGCTATCTTCAAACTTCTCCTGAATATTTTATGAAACGGTTGCTGGCTTCGGGCAGTGGCGATATTTATTCGATGGGTAAGGCATTTCGAGATGGTGAAATTGGTATAAAGCATAATCCTGAATTTACAATGCTTGAGTGGTATCGGTGTGGATGGGACGACCATCAATTAATGTCTGAGGTAGCCGAGTTAATGAAATTGCTCCTAGCTAGTGAGGATGGCACCACGTGCGACGTGATTAAAATGAGTTACGCAGACTGTTTTTTCGATAGTCTTGGATTTGATCCCCACAGTGCAGACCTCAGTGATTTACAATTGCTGGCCGCTAAGTTGGCCTCAGAGAGTTGGTTGGATGAGACTCGTGCTAATTGCTTAGACCTTATCTTTAGTGTTCAGGTTGAACCGCAGCTCCCTCTGGGGGTGGCTATTATTTATGATTACCCTGAATGCCAGGCGGCATTAGCAAAGATGGGAAAAAACAGTGTAGGGCAAACTATTAGCCGAAGATTTGAAGCATTCTTTAATGGTGTCGAAATAGCTAATGGTTATCTCGAGTTAATTGATGCTAACGAGCAAGCTATGAGGTTTGAGCGCGACACAGAAGCCAGAAAGCGCCTTGATAGGCCTACTTTAGGCATAGATCAAAACTTCCTTGCTGCGCTTAATAGCGGCATCCCAGCGTGCGCAGGTGTTGCTATTGGTTTAGATCGTCTTCTGATGGGAATCTTAGGTGTTGATTCAATTGATCAGGTGCTGGCTTTTTCTTGGGTGCGTTGCTAATGCTGTTGTTGAATTACTTAGCCGAGAAATAGTGATTCATCGCCTTTGCTGGGTTGGCCTCTTTAAGATCGCCAACTTCGACTGCGGGCACCCCGGCAACCACTTTATGGGCAGCCACGTTTTTTAGTACCACACTTGCCGCGGCGACCATAGCGCCCTCTCCGATGTCGATATTGCCAAGAATGGTAGCACCGGGCCCAATTAAAACGCCTTTACGAATTTTCGGATGGCGATCGCCACTATCTTTTCCAGTTCCACCCAGCGTCACTGATTGCATGATCGAGACGGAATCTTCAATCACCGCAGTTTCACCGATAACTAATCCAGTTGCGTGGTCAATCATTACTCCACTGCCAATGATGGCCGCAGGATGGATGTCTACAGCAAAGGTAATAGAGATTCTATGTTGCAGAAGTAGTGCTAGTGAGGTTCTTCCCTGGAGCCACAATTCGTGTGCGGCGCGGTATGCCTGCAGTGATAAAAACCCTTTAAAATAGAGAAAAGGGGAGCTGTAGAGGTCACATGCTGAATCCCGGTCGACTGTAGCCTGTATGTCCCTGGCGACCATCGCCATAATGGGCTCCTTAGCAAAAACCGCTTGCATAATTTCTTGCAACATCGGCTTGGTCGCTGCCGCACTAGCTAGTTTTCTTGCTAGATGGTTACTCAGCGCAGTACCCAAATCGTTATAATCCAGGATCGTGGTTGCAAAGTAGTTGGCAAAATTAGGCTCGGCCGTTGCCGATACCCTAGCTTCAGCAGTAATTCTTTGCCAGATTTCTTGAGGAGATAATTTCAATTTAATCGTCATGGCGACATTTTCCGTCAGCTGGTCTAAATATGCCAGCTTGTTCTTGCGAGAGCCCAAACATCAACGTATTTTGCGCCAGCATCGGTCAATACCGAGGCTAGAGCACTGGCCGTGGCGCCGGTAGTCACCACGTCATCAATAATAGCTATCGTTTTATTGTCCAAAACGGGTAAAGATAACGAAGTTTTTTTTGAAGAGCTGTGTCTCGCGGGCCTTATTGCAAACGCATTATGCATATCGTTGATACGTTGCTTCTTGGTTTTTAGGTGTTGAGGGCTTGAGTAGCTTTGGCGAAGACAAAGGTTGTTATCGATTTTTAGTGAGTTGAAATGTCTCGCTAGGGCAATTGCTATGCCGTCTGTTTGATTAAAACCTCTTTTTAGCATTGTCCGCCAATGCAATGGCACTGGAATTACAATCTCGGGCATAGCAACGCCCTGGTAAGCCTGTTCGATCACTCGAACTAGTAGTGCCGAAAGTTGCTTGACCTCTGGACAGGACGGATTGGTTTTTATGGCCAGAATAAGCTGATCGATTGAGCCATGTTGATATTCAAAAGCTGCCACACATCGTCGAAAAGGTGGCGGAGATATTTGGCATTGGGAGCACAATTGGTTAGGCTGAAAGCTGATGCCACATTGAGGGCAGTGGTTTTTAATCCATGGCAGATTACCAATACATAAATCACAGAGACAATAATTTGGTGATCTTATGACGTCTCTACATAGGCAGCAGAGACTTGGGAAAATGGTGCCTCGCCCATCATTTTGGACGCCGTCTAGGTGCGACTTCAATGCAAACCTCCATGTTTACCCGAAACCTACATAACATTTAGCTCATATTTTCGGTTGGGTCCGACTCCGCGTCTAAGTTGTTCACACCGTTCGGTGCAGACAGGTCCGACTCACCATCTGTTTCAGTGTCAGCCAAACCATAACTCTCACTCAAAATGCCACCTGGGACCTTGGGAGCATAATCCCGCGGGATTTCGACATCCTCCATACTGATCAACGGGTTTCCCTCTGCATCGAGCAGTGATATATCAGCGCCGCCAGATTTTAGTAGCTGCCGCCCGATTTCTGGACTTGCTAGGCGTATCGCACTGCTTGCTAAATGCTCATGTATTTGCCGATAGCTTTGAGCAATATTGGTAGTCAAGTGAGATACTGTAATAAAGTGCTCAGACACTTCTTGTTGGTAACGTTTCAGTTGCTGATCACTTTTCAGTAACTTTTTCTGAATATCATCTGTATTGTCAGTATTGGTATCAGTTGAGCGCAAAAAAACAAAAGCCGCAGCCACGCCGACCAGAAATGCTAAGCCCGCTATCATGAATACTGTAAACCCTGACCATCCAGCAATAGCCGGAGCTACAGTAGCGGCGGCATCAGCCATTGCCGGGGCTGCGAGGGGTGTTGTTAGTACGTCCAAAGATAGAGCCTCTTCATTTATAATCTGAGTAAAAGTCAAGTTCGTCGAGTCGTTAACTATTTATAAGCAAGACGTTTATTGTTTGTGAACAATTATTATACCGTAGATTTTAATTTTGTGGCGCTAAGGTGTTCTAGTTGAAAGAAATTAGTTTGCTAGTTACAGTTGCCTTCAAGCCCTAGTTCGATGATCAGTAGATGCCATCTCCCCGACAACGTTATGAAAATGACCTAAAACAGCAGGGTTTTACGACGGATATCTCTCAAGCCTCTGCCGTGGACGATTTTGAGAACCTGTATTTAGTGTTGATACAAAGACATCAATATTCTTTGAAGAGTCCCTCGCGAAAATTAATCCATAAATTATTTTATGCGCCGCTGCCAGTACCTAAGGGCCTTTATTTATGGGGAGGGGTTGGCAGAGGTAAAACGTATCTGATGGATAATTTTTACGAGAGCTTACCCTTTGATAATAAAATGAGGGTACATTTCCATCGGTTTATGCGCAGAGTTCATCAAGAATTGACGGAACTCAAAGGTGAAATTAACCCGCTTACTAAAGTGGCAGAAAAGATTGCCGGTGAGACCTGTATTATATGTTTTGATGAGTTTTTTGTCAGCGATATTGCCGATGCAATGATCCTTGCGACTTTACTCGAGCAATTGTTTGCGCGCCAAGTATGTCTTGTTACTACCTCGAACATTGTCCCGAAGCGGCTCTATAGAGATGGTCTGCAGCGTGTTCGGTTTTTGCCTGCGATCGATTTAATTGAACAACAGTGCAAAGTCATCAACGTTGATGGTGGGACTGATTATCGGCTAAGGGCACTTGAAAAAGCGCCTCTTTATTGTTATCCACTGAATGAACAATCCGCAGCAGATATTGCCGATATTTTTCACCGCTTGGTGCCAGTAGAGGGCGAAATAAAAACTGACGTTAACTTGGAGGTAGAGGGTCGTTCAATACCGGTTATTAAGCTCTCAGAGGATATTGTTTGGTTTAATTTTGCCTCAGTGTGCGAAGGGCCGCGCAGTCAAAATGATTACATCGACATTGCTTGCGAATTTCACGCTGTCATTATATCTGACGTGCCGGTTATGGGGGCTGCTAACGATGATGCCGCAAGACGTTTTGTGAATCTGGTTGATGAGTTCTACGACCGCAACGTAAAGTTGGCGATATCAGCTGCAGAACCCCTGCAGACACTATATTCTGGCGGTAGACTAAGTTTTGAATTTGAGCGAACTCAGAGCCGTTTACTTGAGATGCAGAGCCATGAATATCTTGCTAGACCACACCGTCCTTAATCTACTTTGTAAAAAAGTTAAACTTTGCTGCAAACAGCCCTTGTATTAGGGCTCTCTGATCATTACAATTCGCACCCTTTTTGGGGATGTCCCAAATCCAGGTAGGAAATAATGAAAACATTTAGTGCAAAAGCAGAAACAGTAGAACGCGATTGGTTTGTGGTTGACGCCGACGGAAAGACCTTGGGGCGCCTGGCGACCGAAGTGGCTTCACGTCTTCGTGGAAAGCATAAGCCAGAATTTACCCCCCATGTCGATACCGGCGATTACATTGTCATCGTCAACGCTGAGAAAATTACCGTTACCGGTAACAAGGCTAAGGGCAAGATTTATTATTCCCACACTGGTTATCCAGGCGGAATTAAAGACATGACTTTTGAAAAGTTGATTGAGAAAGCGCCTGAGCGCGTTCTTGAGAAAGCAGTTAAGGGCATGTTGCCCCGCGGTCCATTGGGCCGAGAAATGTTTAGAAAGTTGAAGGTCTATGTAGGTGCGAATCATCCGCATACTGCACAGCAACCTCAAACACTCGACCTGTAACGGAAAGCGATTATGGCAGATACCCAATTTTATGGCACTGGACGTCGCAAGACATCCGCCGCACGTGTTTTCATGACCTCTGGAAACGGTAATATTAAAATCAATAACCGCAGCATCGAAGTTTACTTCGGCCGTGAAGTGGCTCGCATGATTATTAGACAGCCTTTTGAAGTTGTTGACATGGTAGAAAAGTTTGATTTAAACATCACTGTAGCCGGCGGCGGAAACTTTGGTCAGGCCGGTGCTATACGTCACGGTATTGCCCGAGCGTTGGTAAACTATGATGAAAATCTGCGATCTCCATTGCGAAAAGCGGGATTCCTGACTCGTGATGCCCGCCAGGTTGAGCGTAAAAAGGTTGGTCTGCATAAGGCGCGTAAACGTCCACAGTTCTCCAAGCGATAATTTTAGAATTACCAAAAAGCCCGACCCATTGGTCGGGCTTTTTTTTGTCTAATAAAATCAGGCAGTTAACCTATTTTTACTGAATTGCTCTGTTGCGTAAAAAATACAAATCCGGTAAAATTCCCGCGAAAGAAATTGCGTACTTTTTTCCTTAAAAAAAGCTCTTTTCTTTCTATTTATCTACCCTATAACCAAATATCTATGTTGAGGAACCGCCATGAATGGTGAAGTTGTCAATGAGAGCCGCCGAAAGTTTTTATTAGGTGCAACCTCTGTCGTTGGAGGAGCCGGTGTCGTCGGTGCCGCGGTCCCTTTCGTCGCTTCTTGGCAGCCCAGCGCAAAAGCGAAGGCTGCAGGAGCCCCTGTAAAGGTCAATATATCCAAGCTTGAAGTCGGCGCACGCATGGTCGTGGAATGGCGTGGAAAACCCGTATATATCGTAAGAAGAACTGCAGAAACGCTCGCAGCGATCAGTGAAATTGGTGATGATATTTTGAGGGATGCTGATTCTCAAGAAGCCTCACAACCAGATTATGTTGATGGCAGTGCACGCACTTTGGCCGGCAGAGAGGAGTATTTGATTTTAGTTGGGCTCTGTACTCATTTAGGCTGCGCCCCTTTATTCCGGCCTGATGTTGGTGCCGCAGATCTCGGCGGTGATTCATGGATGGGTGGTTTTTTCTGTCCTTGTCATGGTTCCAAGTTTGATCTTTCCGGACGCGTTTTTGCGGGTGTTCCGGCACCAAAGAATTTAGAGGTTCCACCCCATATGTATGAATCAGATAATGTTGTTATTATCGGCGTCGACGCAGAGGTTGCTTAATTATGAGTGAAGAAAAAGGATTTGCCGCCTGGTTAGATTCTCGGATGCCAACACTCAAGCGCGAGTGGAACCGGCATATGGCGCAGTACTACGCACCCAAGAACTTTAACTTCTGGTACTACTTCGGTGTTTTGGCAATGGTGGTGTTGGTCATTCAATTGGTTACTGGCGTTTGGCTTTTGATGAGCTATCAAGGATCTGCAGAACAGGCGTTTGCCTCTGTGGAATATATTATGCGTGATGTTGAACTTGGCTGGGTGATTCGCTATGCCCACTCCACAGGCGCCTCGATGTTTTTCCTTGTGGTCTATATGCATATGTTCCGTGGGTTGATGTATGGATCTTACAAACCACCGCGCGAGTTAGTGTGGATTTTTGGAATGACAATCTATGTTGCCCTAATGGCCGAAGCCTTTATGGGGTATGTGTTGCCTTGGGGTCAAATGTCCTACTGGGGTGCCCAGGTGATCATTTCATTGGTCGGAGCAATTCCAGTGGTGGGCGAGGACCTCACCACTTGGGTTCGGGGTGATTATTTGATCTCCGGCATTACTTTGAATCGATTTATGTCTCTGCATGTGGTGGCGATACCGATCATTTTGATTGCCCTAGTGCTTATGCATATTATTGCTCTGCATGACGTGGGCTCAAACAACCCCGATGGCGTCAGTATCAAAAAATACAAGAACGAAGACGGCAATCCTATAGATGGCATACCTTTCTTTCCATACTTTGTGATTCATGATCTCGTACCGATTGTTGTGTTTTTACTGGTATTTTGCACAATCTTATTCTTTATGCCTGAGATGGGCGGTTACTTTTTAGAGTATGCTAACTTTGAGATAGCCAATGGCCTCAAGACTCCCGAGCATATTGCTCCGGTCTGGTATTTTACGCCGTTCTATTCGATGCTTCGCGCGGTCCCAGATAAACTGGGTGGCTTTATTGTTATGGCGGCTGCCATTGCTATTCTGTATGTTCTACCTTGGTTGGATCGCAGTCCGGTACGTTCAATTCGCTATAAAGGCACCTTTAGTCGAATAGCGCTGCTGGCATTGGCAGCTGTGTTCATTATCCTTGGTTACCTGGGTGTTAAAGCGCCGACAGAAGGGCGCACGATCCTGACTCAAATTTGTACTGCTCTATACTTTAGCTACTTTTTTGGTATCTACTTCTGGACCAAAATAGAAAAGACTAAACCAGAGCCAGACCGCATCACAATGGATGGAGGGATGGGGTTTACCAAAACCTTAGGTGCTGTATTGATTGTGGCACTCATGGTGATTATACCCATTAAGGTAGTGGGTGCAGAGAGCAATTACTCTTGCGGCACGATTGATTGTGATCCCTTTGAAGCGCAGTTGAGCAATGATGCTTCGTTACAAAATGGGGCCAAGTTAGCGGTTAATTACTGTATGGGATGCCATTCATTTAAATACTCTCGATGGCAGAGAGTAGCTGATGATATTGGCATACCCCACGGTATCATGATGGATAATATGATATTCACCGGTCAGAAAATTGGTGAGTTAATGGATATTTCCATGCCACCTGAAGAGTCTAAATCTTGGTTTGGCGCTGTTCCTCCGGACCTAACGTTAGTCGCGAGATCGAAATCACCAGAATGGGTATATACCTACCTACGAAATTTTTATAAAGATGATTCTCGGCCATTAGGGGTAAACAACAAGGTCTACAAGGACGTTGGTATGCCGCATGCACTTTTAGATCTACAAGGTCTTCCAGAGTGTCAGTTTGGTCAAGCTACCTCTGCCTATGGCGGGCTAAAAAGAGATCTTTTGACCGGCGAAGATATTCTTGATGATCCCTGTGGTAGTTACAAGATAGAACAGACTGGGAGTCTTTCACCTGAAGAGTTTGATGTGGCCGTCTTTGATCTGGTAAATTTTTTAACCTACGTTGCGGAGCCTATGGCGGAAGAGCGCAAACATATAGGTAAACTGGTTATCTTATTTCTGCTACTATTGTTAGTGTTCGTTGTGTTGCTAAATAGAGAATATTGGAAAGGCATTCACTAGCCATTGCTCAATCAGTGTAGTTTAGCCCATTTATTCGATTTCTTCGGTTGGGGTACAACCCCCACCCAGTTTTGTATGACTAATTAAATATCCCTTGAGAGGTATGTGTGCGCCGTTCTTCAATGACATTATTTTCAGATCCGACTTGCCAATATAGCCACCGCGTTCGTATTGTACTTGCAGAGAAAGGCGTGACTGTTGAGATCGAAGATACAGATCCTAAATCGGTGACCGAAGAAATACTCGAGGCCAACCCGTACGGTACTCTTCCAACGTTGGTTGATCGTGATCTTGCACTCTATGAGTCTAAGGTGATTATGGAGTATCTCGATGAGCGTTTCCCTCACCCGCCACTTTTACCCGTTTATCCTGTTGCTAGAGCGGAAAGTCGGTTGTGGATCTATCGTATTGAAAGAGATTGGTGTGGTTTGTTAGACGCAATCATAGCTAACCCAGAGGGTAAAAAAGCAGATGAAGCTCGCAAAGAGTTTCGTGAATCGCTAGTGACTGTGGCGAGTATTTTCGATGAAATGCCCTACTTTATGAGTGAAGAATTCACTCTCGTAGACTGCTGTTTGGCGCCGATGCTTTGGCGATTGCCGGAGCTTGGTATCTCACTGCCCAATAACCGCCAAGTCAAACCATTATTAGATTACATGGATCGACTTTTTGAGCGTCCCTCTTTTGAAGAAAGTTTGACTGACCTTGAGAGAGAGATTCGCGAGTAAGAATGCGACTTTAATATGCACTCCAATCGCCCCTATCTGCTGAAAGCTTTTTTTGACTGGATCGTCGACAACCAATGTACGCCCTACATTATTGTCGACGCTTACTACGCTGGGGTGGAAGTTCCACAAGAATTTGTGAACGACGGGCAGATTGTTCTCAATATAGCGCCTCGTGCTGTTTCTAACTTCTCTATTAATGATACTTCTGTTGAGTTCTCGACTCGCTTTAATGGCATGCCGTTGGACCTATTTATTCCTACTTTATCCATCATAGGCATTTATGCCCAAGAAAATGGTAAGGGCATGATGTTTGAGGCTGAAGAAAGTATCGCGCCACCGCCGGCTCCACCAGCAATCGTCAAGCGTAAAAGCATGCCTAAGCCGGAGAGTACTGAGTCGACCAGTAAATCAAAACCTTCTCTGAGAGTGGTCAAATAGACCGTTCTTTTTAACCTCTTGCGACAAGGAGTTGTTCATGTCTAAGCCAATCGCTATATTATCTGCCGTCCGGACACCTATCGGTGGATTGATGGGTAGCTTATCCTCTCTTTCAGCGTCGGATCTTGGCGGCATAGCAATAGCCACTGCCGTGGAAAAAAGTGGATTAAAGGCCTCTCAGGTGGACGAGGTCATCATGGGATCTGTGTTGACTGCGGGTCAAGGGCAGGCACCTGCCAGGCAGGCTGCGCTGAAAGCAGGGCTCGAAAAATCCACCTCATGTACCACAATTAACAAAGTCTGTGGTTCAGCAATGAAGTCCATCATGCTTGCAGGCAATGCGCTTCGTTCCGGTCAGTCTGAAGTGTTGGTGGCTGGTGGCATGGAGAGCATGAGTAAGGCTCCCTATCTTTTACCTCAAGCGCGTCAAGGCTATCGTTTTGGTCATGCTCAGATGCTTGATCATATGCAATATGATGGCTTGCAGGACGCCTATCAAGATGTTGCTATGGGTGTTTTCGCCGAAAGCTGCGCTAACAAATATCAATTCAGTCGTGAGATGCAAGATGCCTATGCGCTGGAGTCATTGCGTCGAGCAAATCAAGCGATTGACCAAGATTATTTTGCCGCTGAAATCGTCCCCGTTACTGTGACGTCTCGCCGTGGCAGTGTATTAGTGTCCAGTGATGAGCAGCCAGGAAATGCGAGGCCGGATAAAATCCCTCAGTTGAAACCGGCGTTTCAAAAAGACGGATCTGTTACTGCGGCTAATGCCAGCTCAATTTCCGATGGCGCGGCGGCATTGACATTGATGATGGCGGATCAAGCGGCGGAACAAGGCTTGAAGCCGATAGCATTAATTCATGGCTATGATGAGTCAGCGCAGGAACCTGAGTGGTTCACCACTGCGCCGGTGACCGCTATTCAAAACACCCTAAAACGAGTGGGTTGGACTCTTGATGAAGTCGATCTATGGGAGATTAATGAGGCTTTTGCCGTAGTGGCAATGGCTGCGATGCATGAGCTTGGTATTTCCCATGAAAAACTCAATGTGCACGGAGGCGCCTGTGCTTTGGGGCATCCAATAGGTGCCAGTGGCGCACGTATCGTTGTTAGCCTGATTCATGCGATGATTCGCCGCGGTGATAAGAAGGGTGTAGCGAGCCTATGTATCGGCGGTGGAGAAGCTACCGCGATGGCTATTGAGATAATTTAAAACACGTGGCAATAGAGCTACTGTTTAGTCAACGTATTCTAGACATTTAACGACTTTGCTAACACCGCTGGTATTGCTGGCTATTTCAGCTGCTAGATCTCCGGTGCTTTTAGATACAGTGCCAAGTAAATACACAATACTGTCTTCGGTGATGAGCGTGAGGTCAGAGTAATCCACGCCCTTATTAAAAGCCAATTTGGTTTTAATTTTACCGCTAATAAGGGTGTCATTTGTACGGGATATAATGGATGTCTTTCCGCGGATTTGCAGCTCATTATAGACTTGACGTACGCCATTATATTCTCGCGCCACATCACCGGCCAAGCTTTTCAACGTTGTGCTAGAAACCTCTCCTGTTAGCAAAACTAAACCGTTGAAGATTGAGACATTAATGTGGGCTTTATCCAGTTGCGGGTCTGCCTTTTTAAGATTCACGCCAATAAATGTTCTCATCTTAGTATCGTCAATATCGGCCCCTAAGGTACGGCCGTAAGCATCAGGTTTAAAAGGCTCTTTGGTCACTTTATTTACGATAGAAGTACAGCCGGAGACTAAGGCAATCAAACTGAATATCACCACGAAATTCCGCATTTACGATCCTCCCAAAATTTTATCATCGACCAAAGAGCACAAACATTGCACGATCTGGAACTGAGCGAGCACTGCCAACTGACCTGAAAAGTTGGCGACACTAATGTGAACATCATTGTAACCCACCGCGTCTACCAATTGCTCATCATTTACAGATGACAATAACACTACCGACATCCCTCTTTCAATGCCGGACTCAATCACCTTGAGTAGTCGGTGATCATCATTGCCTGCGCTTGCAATGACTAATAAATCGTTACTGTTAGCATGGATATTTAAAACATCCGAATACTGATCTTGGCCGCCAGTATGATTGCACAAATCATGGATATTCAGTGCCGGGAATCCCGGCCTCTCAATCTCAAAGCCGGCTGTAAGATAATCGCACAAGAGTTTGGCAATCACGCGCCCCGATTTTTCACCACAAGTAAAAATGGTACCGCCTGTTAGCAGAGTACCACTGACTAGTTCAGCAGCATTGGAAAGTGAATCAGAAAATAGATCACCCACCACCATGGTCGTTTCGATCATTCCCTGAAACTGACTAAATATTTTTTCTTTCATGATTGACAGAGAAATTCCAGATAAGGTTGGCGTCGGTTACGAGTTAAACAGGCGTTTCTATGATACCCGTAGTTAAGCGACTAAGATATTTTCTATCCAGTTTACACTATAAAGTTCTCTGCGACTTAAATCCCCCGTCAAAGCGATTACATCGAATCGGGCTGCAGTATTATTGGTTAATCTATGAGTTTGCATGTAGGCCGAGGCCGCCGCTTTTAGTCTCTGACATTTCTTTGCAGTGACCGATTCCTCTGCACCGCCAAAGAGAGTCGACTGTCGATAACGTACCTCCACGAACACGAGCTGCTTGCCATCATTCATTATTATGTCAATCTCACCACGTCGAGTACTAAAGTTTCGTTCGACAGGAGTAAGTCCCTTTAAAAGTAGATAATCATAGGCAATTTGCTCGGCTTTGATGCCGATAGCTGAACTACCCGCCTGCTGATTATGCTTGCTAGTGAATTCCATTTCACAGTCCTATGATAGAGTTATCTAGCTAAGGTGTTGCTGGGCGTACCTTCCCTTTTCGAAATTCACCCCATTGTGTTTGACGAGTAATAACACCGTTTTCGAGGCTGAGTATGCCGGTCGATCCGAATAACGGCATTTTCGGCTCTAATTTTAGGTTATCTATATTGCGATGAACTAAAAAGGCGTCATAGCCCATTGCATAGAGTTGACGGTATGCCGTATGCATAGTGGCATCAGATTCAAGTTCTGCGCTTAAATAGCCTGGGAGCGTCCATGGCATAGCAGTAAATTGGATGCCACTTAGATCTCTATCTAGGTCTGAACGTTGAATACCATTGTAAATTTTAGAGCTTGAATAGACGGGTAAGTCGGATGCATAGAGAAATTCTAATGCGGGTTTGATCTGACGAGCCCTATCCGGGTAACCCAATACAACAACGAAGTCTATGTCCTGACGACGACGAGGAGTATAAATGACCTGACTGTTTACGAAACGTCTCAGTTCAACGCCACGCTGTTCACTCAGATCTATTTGTAATGGTTGTTTGAGAAATTTAGTAAAGTCTTTTATCGAGTCTGAGTAGAGCGTTGAGCTAACAACACGTCCACCTTTGGCTTGCCAGGAGCGAGCAAAATAAGCTGTGGCTTGTTGGCCCCAGTTTTGGTTCGGAGCGATCAAAAATACTGAACGGTGACCTTTCGCCCAGGCTGCGTCAGCGATCTGATCCATTTCATCGCGTTGTGAATTACCAAACTGGAATAGGTTTGAGGATTTATCAAGCCGCTTATTTTGGATGCGATTCAAACTAATAGTGGGTACTTCTAGAACTGGCATATCCATCAGTGCTTGGACTTCAGACTCACGAATGCCGCCTATGACCATGTCTGCACCCTCTGCCACTGCATTACTGTAGGCCTGCTCAATGGGCAGTGAGGAAGTGTCGTGAATTCTCAGGTTTGGTGTTGAACTATTATCCTGCCGGTGAAGTTGATAATAAGCTTCCATAAAACCATCTAAGAATGTTGTGCTGGGGCCTTTATACTGACCTTGCAGTGGCAGTAAAATCGCAACCTGCAAAGGTGTGGAATTATCCAAACTTTGCTTGAACCAGGAGGGACTCACTAAAGCCGCAGGGTGATTACTATTAGATGCTTTCCATGCGCCAAACTGTATCCGTTGGACCTGTTGGTTATTTTGATAGCGACGATTATCGTACGCTAGCCGGCACCAGCCAGCCATTATTTCATCAGCGCTTGTTTGACAGGTCTGCAAGTTACTGTAGGTTTGACGCGCTAATTGACGCCAAATTTTGTTATGGACATTAGCAATATCAGCTCTAGTTTCTAGTAGCGCGCTGAGCGCGATAGAGTTGGCAATACTGGCTAAACCGTCTCCACGTTGCGCATTTATATCACTGCGAACGCTAAGTACGCGACGCAGGTATTGTTGGCCAAAATATAGTTGTAGATTTAAAAAACGCTCATTATCAAGATTGAGAAGTGCCGCAGCCGGATTATTAGCCTGTAAATTTAACTCAACACTGAGCAGAGAGAACTCGACAAACATCCGGTCATCAAGTTTATCAGTGTTGATAACTACTAGAGACTCAGAACTTCTTTTAATATTACCGTTTTGGGCAAACAGTATTGCAACATCAAGTAGCGATTTGTCGCGCGCTTCCAGTTTTTGAGCCTCAGCAAACAAGAGCTCTATTTCCTGCTCTACTGTTACATTTATAGAGTCAGAGATATAGGCAACGGGAACCCTACCGCTGTCGTTCGTTGCAGTTGGCGTACAACCGCTAATAAAGGCTAAGATGCACCCTAAATAAATAATCTGTGGAAGAAATAGTTTGCCCATGAATTCAAATCAATCCGGTACGTTATATGTTGTCGCCACGCCAATAGGCAATCTAGCTGATATGGTACCTCGCGCGGTCCATACTCTCCAGTCTGTTAGTGTAATTGCCTGCGAGGATACTCGCCACAGTAAAAAACTCCTCGAGCATTTTAGTATAAATACGCCCTGCATTGCTTATCATGACCATACAGATGAGAAGAGTGCATACAAAATCCTTAATCGTTTAGCTGATGGTGATGACGTCGCTCTAATTTCTGACGCGGGCACGCCGCTTATTTCAGACCCTGGGTACCGGCTTGTGGCTCAAGCACGTACCCAAGACATCCCGGTGATACCTATTCCGGGTGCCTGTGCGGCTATTTCCGCCTTAAGTGTGTCTGGACTACCTACCGACAAATTTCGTTTCGTGGGTTTCTTGCCGGCCAAGTCGACACAACGTCAAAAAGTATTAGAGACACTTAAGTCTGTATCTGACACTCTGGTCTTTTATGAGGCTCCGCATCGTATTTGCGCCGCTCTCAACGATCTACTGGAGGTGTTTGGTTCGGAACGCATCGCTTTTATGGCTCGGGAAATTAGTAAAACCTTTGAAACCTATCTATATGGGACTATTGAGGAATTGCTTGTGCAAGTTAGCGCCGATAGTAACCAGCAGCGAGGAGAGATCGTTTTAGTGCTAGCAGGCAACACCGCCAGCAAAGAAAACCTCTCTGCCGACGCTGAAAAAATACTGAAATTGTTAATCAAAGAGTTGCCGCTCGCAAAAGCAGCATCTCTCGCCGCCAAAATTACTGGCGACGACAAAAAGCAGCTCTATCAGTTGGCATTAACACTACAGAACAAGTAACTCTAAACAGAGTTACTTGCCGGCATGGATATCGGCGACAGTCAAGGCGGTCATATTAAAGATTCCCCGCGAGGAAACCGATGGAATGACAATGTGTGCAGGTTTGCGAAAACCATTGATAAACGGGCCGATCAGCAGGGCATCCGTTAATGAACGGATTAGACCCATAGCGATATTGGCTGAGTCCAGATTTGGCATAACCAACACATTGGCACGACCTTGTAAGTTTGCTTGCGAATAAATAGTGTCTCGCAGCGCTGGATTCAATGCACTGAGCACATGCATTTCACCATCAAGCTGCAATTCGGGGTATTTTTCGCGCAACAATTCCGATGCTTTACGCATCTTTTTCGCCGAACCTGCATTGGATGTACCAAAATTTGAATGCGATAACAGTGCAACCTTGGGTTCGATACCAAAGCGCGCCACCAAATCAACGCTGGCTTCGGTGATTTTTACTAGATCTTCCGCAGATGGATCGACGTTCATGGCAGTATCGGCCAAAAACAAAGGGCCATCCGGCATTAATAGAACAGCAGCGGAAGAGACTAATTGGCTCTTATCCTCGGGGCCCAGTAAATGCATGATTTCTCTAAGATGAAAGTCAAAACGACCAACTTTGCCACAGATAAGACCATCTGCGTCATCGTTAGCTACCATGACAGCGGCAATCGCAGTATTGTCATCACGCATAATCTTTCGAGCAGCTGCCACTGAAACCCCATCTCTGCCAACCATCTGGTGGTATAGAGCTGCATACTCTTCATACTTATCATTATCATCTGGATTGAAAATTTCTACTTGCTCATCAAGATCGATACGCAGTCCAAGACGATCAATTTTCGTGGCCATCCGCTCGCGGGCGCCGATCAAAACTGGGGTGGCAATCCCTTCATCAATGACGGCCTGAACGGCCAATAGGACATCGTCATTTTCACCTTCGGCATACACAATTCTCGCAGGCGCTTTTTTAGCGACCTCGATAATCGGCTGCATAAATAGTCCGGCCTGATTAACGAACTCATGCAGAGTTTGCCGGTACGCTTCTAAGTCTTCGATGGGTCTAGTCGCGACACCACTGGCCATGGCTGCCTTGACCACCGCCATGGGAACTACTTCTATTAAACGTGGATCAAAGGCCTTGGGGATAAGGTATTCTGGGCCAAACTTCAGTTTTTCATCAGCGTAGGCGGCAGCAACAACGTCGGATGTTTCCATGGTGGCAAGATCAGCAATAGCGCGCACCGCTGCCATTTTCATCTCTTCGTTAATGGTTGAGGCACCGCAATCTAAGGCGCCTCGGAAGATAAACGGAAAGCAGAGTACATTGTTTACCTGGTTGGGATAATCTGATCGGCCAGTGGCTAAGATCGCGTCGGGGCGCGCAGCCATAGCCTCTTCGGGCATAATTTCTGGAATTGGATTAGACATGGCCAAAATAATAGGTTTTTCACCCATTTTTTTCAGCAGATCACCATTAAGAACACCGGGGCCTGAGAGGCCCATAAATAGGTCTGCGCCCTCAATCGCATCTTCTATAGTGCGGTCATTGGTTTCTATGGCGTAGTCTTCTTTCCAGGGGTTCATACCCTTGGTGCGGCCCTTATAGATAACACCAGTACGATCGATCATGCGCACATTTTTCTTTTGAAGCCCCATACTCACTAGTAAGTCGACACAGGCAATACTGGCAGCGCCAGCACCAGACACCACTAGTTTTACATCTTCAAATTTCTTTTCGACAATACGAAGGCCATTGTAAATAGCTGCCGCGGCGACAATGGCAGTACCGTGTTGGTCATCGTGAAAAACTGGGATTTTCATCCGTTGGCGAAGTTTTTCTTCGACCATAAAGCATTCAGGGGCTTTAATATCTTCCAGATTAATACCGCCAAAGGTGGGTTCAAGTGAGGCAATAATGTCGACTAATTTATCGACATCTGTTTCATCAATCTCTATATCAAAAACGTCAATATTGGCGAATTTCTTAAACAGTACCGCCTTACCTTCCATGACCGGCTTAGATGCCAATGGGCCAATATTACCTAGACCTAAAACGGCACTACCATTGGTAATCACGCCGACCAAATTACCTCTCGCGGTCACCGCTGCCACGTTAGTGGGGTTTTCTTGTATCAGCTCACAGGCATAGGCCACGCCTGGAGAATAAGCCAGCGAAAGATCTCGTTTATTGGCTAATGGTTTAGTTGGCCTAATCTCTAATTTTCCAGGAACTGGATGAGTATGGTATTTAAGTGCACTCTCTTTAAAGGAGTCGGTCATGGGAATATCCTGTGACGGCGTGGAAATACGCCATTTTTTATAGGTAAGCTAAAATTTGTGGCGCATTTTAACGCTGAAGCCCCTCAAATAGCCAACTAGAATACGGTTAGGCTTGTAATTAAGACTAATTCATAAAAGAATACGCCTGCTTGAACTATTCGGTTTGCGTTTATGAAGGGCCGCTGTAGTTTTTTGCGAATACTATTTTTA
>CAJJAU010000004.1 GCA_905182275.1 gamma proteobacterium HTCC2207 | reverse complement strand
TACGATCCTCAAAATAATGGTCAAGCGTTACCTCCACCATTGGGAATGCAAGTTTATCCCAGGGAATATCAGCTTCACTAAATAAGGCTACTTCAGAGGATTCAGAGGTAGGTCCGAAAAAAGGTGTTTCCAGTTTAGCGCGGTAAAATATATAAACTTGCTGAATCTGCGGAATATCGAAAATTGCATAGAGTTCAGGATTGATTACCTTCGCTAATGATTCTTCAACGCATTCTCGAAGAGCCCCTTCCAGTGTCGACTCGCCATTCTCCAAAAAACCAGCAGGCAGTGTCCAATAGCCAATTCTTGGTTCAATGGAGCGTTTACACAATAGAATTTGATCGTTGTAAATAGGCAAGATCCCAGCTATAACGCGAGGATTTTGATAGTGAATCTCATCACAAGACTCACACACATAGCGAAGTCTATTGTCGCCTTCGGGTATTTTTTGGGTAACAGAGCTACCGCAACTGGAACAAAATTTCATGAAACTCTCAGAAAATAACGTGGACTGCGTATAATGCCTAAATGCTAACAACTATTGCAAATCACTTGACCCAATTTCCGTTAAAAAAACGGCAGCCTCATGCAAATAAGGCTCAAACTACCGCTGCGGTTCTTATTATTTTGCATGGGGAGGACAGTGATCCTCAGGTTGTTCTCACTCAGCGCGCATTTCACCTCAAAAGCCATGCTGGTGAGGTGGCATTTCCTGGCGGTATGTGGGATCCGGGGGATGAGGATTTACTGCAGACAGCGCTCAGAGAGGCGAATGAAGAGATAGGTCTTAATCCGAACTTGGTAAAGCCTATAGCCACGTTGCCTTCGGCCTCACCTAAGCGAAGAGAGGTCAGTGTGACGCCATTTGTGGCGCTTGGTGCAAATGACTTGGGGCTTACCGCAGACGCGTCTGAAACAGCGGCTATTTTCAATGCCCCATTAAAGATTTTTATGGATCTAAATCAGTATAGTTATTTTGAACTTAACGTAGACGCCGAGAATGGCGGCGGGGTGATACGATTGCCATATATTACGTATAACAAATATAAAATATGGGGGTTCACCTTAAAGGTGATCACCGACCTACTCAATTCGACATTGGACGCCGGTATTGAACTTAAATATCCACAGTATGGCAGTGCGCAGACAGAAAAATAAAAGGCGACATAGATGATTTATCAAATTGGTAAAGATACACCGGAAATACACGAAAGCGTTTTTGTAGCGGCTAGTGCCGATGTAATGGGTAAAGTGATTCTTAAGGAGCAGTCGAGCGTCTGGTTTAACGCGGTGATTCGTGGTGATTGCGATGTGATTGAAGTCGGAAAGCGCAGTAACGTGCAAGATGGCGCAGTATTGCATGCAGATCCGGGCCAGCCGCTTAAAATTGGTGAAGATGTAACCATTGGACACCAAGCGATGGTGCATTGCCGGGAGATCGGTGATCGCACATTGGTTGGAATTCAGGCGGTTATTTTAGATGGTGCGATTATTGGAAGTGATTGCCTAATTGGCGCCAATGCACTGGTTAAGGCCGGATCAGTTATTCCAAATGGCTCGATGGTAGTAGGCTCTCCTGGAAAGGTTATTAGGCAGACCGATGAAAATATGCGTGCTTTTTTATTGGCTGGAGCCTCTATGTATGTTCAAAAAGCGGCCAACATGCATTCTGATTTGAGAGAAGTAAAGCGATGATGTCGGAGTCGCAAGTCACCTCGCCGTGCTCATCTATATGTTCTCTTAATGAAGATGACGTCTGTATCGGATGCTATAGGACTAGTAGTGAAATTCGTGATTGGCGGCACATGCCGAGTAGCCAACAACGCGAAGTCCTTAGGCTTTGCAGTCAGCGTAGTCAGGAGAATGATGCGCCCTAGTGAAGAGTCTTGTCGGCCTATTCGTCAGGCTGTTTAGGTTTTTTCATACATGAAACACAGACTTTCTTGACCATTGTACCGTTGATTTCTTCAGTCTCAAATCGATAGCCGGCCACGACGAAACTGACGTTACCATCTGGAATGCTCTCAAGCTGCTCAAAGACTATGCCATTTAAGGTTTTTGGGCCATTAGTGGGCAGGTCCCAGCCAGTTGCCTTATTGATTTCGCGAATAGTGGCAGCACCATCAATCAGGTAGCTACCATTATCTCTGGCGATCACTTCGTCATCATTATCGGCAGTATTAGTGGTAAAGTCGCCAACAATTTCTTCGAGGATATCTTCCAGTGTAACAAGACCCTGCATTTCACCATATTCATCTACCACGATGGCAAAGCGCTTTTTAGCATTTTTAAAGTTCAGTAACTGGTTAGTCAGACTTGTGGTCTCAGGAATAAAGTAGGGGTCTTCAGCAAAATACTTAATGGCTTCATGGGTAATATTACCTGAGCGAAAAAGTTGGTTTGCCGTGCGGCCGTGAAAAACCCCGACAATATTATTTATATCACCCTGATAAATGGGTTGGCGAGAATATTCCGAATCCAGCATTGATGTGGTTAGGTGGTCAAGACTGTCGTCTAAGTCGAGACCTTTGACTTCATTTCTTGGAATCATAATGTCTTCGACCGTCACATTTTCTAGGTCAAGAATTCCTTTGAGCATTCCCTGATGACTAATTGATAGCTTATGACCCGAGAGATCGACCAGCGACTTGAGCTCCTCTGAATCTAAGCCGTCATCACGGTCTTTGTTAGGGTCAAACCCAAGTAGTGATACAACGGCATTTGTTAGCTTGTTAACCATCCATACGAGTGGCGACATCAGCTGTAGTAATGGCTTCAAGATGTGACTGGCTTTAAAGGCAAACCATTCTGGATTTTGAGCGGCGATGGTTTTTGGTGTGACTTCAGAAAAAACCAAGACCATGATCGTCAAAGAGGCAGTTGCGACCCAGGGAGCTGCCGCTTCACCGACGTAAAGTATTGCCAGCATATTGGCAATAATGGCTGCCAAAATATTGACCGCATTATTACCGATTAAAATAAGGCCGATCAATCTATCAGGTTGGGCCAATAATTTAGCTGCTCGCCGAGCACCGGCACTCTTTTTGCGCTGATGGCGGAGACGATATCGATTGAGAGCCATCATTCCGGTTTCTGATCCGGAGAAAAAAGCCGAGAGTACCAAGAGAATTGCGAGTGCTGCCCATAGTACTAAGGGGTCTGAACCGTCCAAAGATAGCTTCCATTATAGTTGAAGACAGATATGTTGAATCACTTGGCTGCTTTTGGCAACTGGCAATTTAGTATTAGAGGCTGAAATATTAGTTGAGAATAAATTCGAGCACGATTTTACTGCCTACATAGCCCATCAGAATGGCAATGAAACCCACCCAGCTCCAACTTATTGCTTTGATCCCTCGCCAGCCTCTGCTGTGCCTTCCCCAAAGAAGTACGGCATAGACTAGCCAGGCAACGATACTGAGCGTTACTTTATGCAGTAGCTTTTGATCAAATAGGTCTTCGTAGTAAAGAAAACCGCTAATCAAGGAGAGCGTCAGCATTATTTCGCCAGCAAAAATCAACTCAAAAAGAAAATCCTCCATCGTCTGAAGAGGCGGAAATGTACGCATTAGAAGGTTTTGTTTTTTATGTTTCAGCTGCCAATTTTGATACCCTGTCAGTAACGAATGCAGGGCGGCAATTGCCAGCAGGCTATAGGCTATTATGGAAATTACAATATGGCTCTGAATATAGGGTGACATAAGCGCAGCTGATTTAGTACTAGGAGTTTCTAAGGCAGCAATTAAACTCAGTGCGGAAATTGGGAAAAGCAGCAAATACATGCTGTACAGAGGTTTCTTTCGACCACTGACAAACACCACGAGGTTAATGACAAAGGCGATTAAAACAAAAATCCTAAATAAACTTAGATCCAGTCCATCGGCAACAAAGAGTAACTGCACCGTGGCCAAACCATGCAGGACGATTGCACCACCAGCTAATGTCTGTAGCATTGAAGTGTTAAAATTAGGTTGTTTTAGCAGCTTGTTTAAAAGGTAACAAAACCCTCCTACATAAAGGATAACAGCGGCAAAACCAGTGATTGAAGTAAACATGATTTTAAAAAGTATTAAAAAGTAACCACGAGTGTGGCATATTCATGGCTTGGGGTGAAGAGGGCCGCGTAATTATTGTTATAATGCGGTTTGATAGAAATTAATTAGGAATTTCCAGCATGGCCATGTTTGAAAGTTTAAGTGATCGTCTTACGCTAAGTTTGAAGAAAATATCGGGAAAAGCCAGTCTCAGTGAAAAAAATATTCAAGAGACATTGCGTGAGGTGCGCATGGCTCTGCTGGAAGCAGACGTTGCCCTACCCGTGGTAAAGAGTTTTGTTGAGCAAGTCAAACTTCGCGCTTTAGGTCGCGAGGTCGGTAGTAGCCTCAATCCCGGGCAGCAATTCCTGAAAGTTGTTCAAGCTGAGCTTGAAGCAGTAATGGGAGATAAAAATGAATCTCTCAATTTGGCAGCTCAGCCGCCGGCAGTAGTAATGATGGCAGGCTTGCAAGGAGCGGGTAAGACAACGTCAGTGGCTAAGCTGTCTCGTTATTTAAATGAGCGAGAAAAGAAAAAAATCATGGTGGTGTCAGCGGATGTCTACCGCCCTGCGGCCATAGAGCAACTGAAAACGTTGGCGGCTGAAGTGAACGCGGTGTTCTTTCCAAGTCAGGAAGATCAGAAGCCCGTCGATATTGTGAAAGCGGCTATAGCAGCGGCAAAAACGCAGTTTATGGATGTGCTGATTATCGATACTGCCGGACGGCTACATGTCGACGGCGAGATGATGTCTGAAATTAAACAGATTCATGCCGTGGCAAATCCGGTTGAAACACTATTTGTGATCGACGCGATGATTGGTCAGGATGCCGTTAACACGGCAAAAGCATTTGATGAGTCACTTCCGCTGACGGGTATTATATTGACGAAAGTTGATGGTGATGCGCGTGGAGGCGCGGCATTGTCGGTCCGGCAAATTACTGGAAAGCCGATAAAGTTTTTAGGAGTTGGAGAAAAAACCGATGCGTTAGAACCGTTCCATCCTGAAAGAATTGCATCACGTATTCTAGGCATGGGTGACGTACTGTCTTTGATTGAAGACGTTGAACGAAAGGTTGATAAAAAGAAGGCTGAAAAGCTTGCCCAAAAAGTCGTCAAAGGGAAAAGATTTGATTTAGAAGATTTGCGCGATCAACTGCAGCAGATGAAAAACTTGGGTGGTATGGCAGGGATGATGGATAAGCTGCCGGGTATGGGCAATATGGCGCAGTTGGCTCAGCAGAATCAAGCGAGTAGTCAGTTTGATCGGATGGAATGCATTATCAATTCTATGACGCCAAAAGAGAGAAAAAATCCGGATGTTTTAAATGGTTCGCGAAAACGCCGAATTACTCTCGGGTCAGGAACGAGCATACAAGACCTTAACCGTTTGCTTAAACAGCACAAACAAATGGGTAAGATGATGAAGAAAATGAAAGGAAAAGGGATGCAAAACATGATGCGCGGCATGGGCGGCATGATGCCTCCTGGTGAAGGAATGCCTCCGGGCGGCTTGACTAAGTTCTAGTGACCTACAGGAGGTACTTACCTGTGCTAGGCAGCCATCTTCTGATAGAGATTATTTTCCACTAAATTAGTTTCATTTTTAAAGCTTTTGGCGTACCATACCGCGCTTTCCGGGATAGCCACGTATTAATTGCGAGGCATGAACAAAAAGCATCGGGTTTGGCGATAATGCCTCTCGAACACAGGATTTTACAGATGGTTACAATTAGATTGGCTCGTGGCGGCGCAAAAAAACGTCCTTTTTATCACATAACAGTCTCAGACTCGCGTAATGCACGTGATGCTCGATACATTGAGCGTATAGGGTTCTTTAATCCAGTTGCTCGCGGAGCAGAAGAGCGTCTGCGTGTTGATTTAGAGCGCGCTACATACTGGCAGGGCCAGGGCGCACAGGTAAGTGACCGTGTTTCAGCGCTACTCAAAGAGGCTGCCAAAAAAGCAGCTTAGTGGGTTAGGATATGACTAGCACTACAAGTACTCCGGAAATGCTAGTTGTCGGCCGTATAACCACTGTCTTTGGTGTTCGTGGATGGCTTAAGGTCTTCTCGTATACCGAAAATGTTGAGACATTGTTTGATTATCAGCCTTGGTGGATTGATCTACCTAGCGGCTTAACAGAGTTGGTTGCTGATGACTTTAAAAGACATGGTGATGGTTTAGTAGTGCACCTGAGAGGGGTTGACGACCGAGATATTGCCAGAGATTGGTGCCAACAGGATATTCTGGTCGAAAAAGGCTCCTTTCCGGTGTTAATAAGCACTGACTATTATTGGCATCAGCTAGTAGGCCTGCAGGTATTTAGTCAGGAACAGGATGTTGAACAGCGGCTAGGCGTCGTTGAGTCTCTGCTGGAGACGGGTGCTAATGATGTGCTGGTTGTCAAAGGCGATAAGGACAGCATTGATAGAGAAGAACGTTTGATACCCTACTCAGATGAGTTTGTGGTCAAAGTAGATCTCTCTAATCACAGAGTCGATGTTGTGTGGGACCCAAATTTTTAGGCGAAGCGGGTGTGTTAACAGAGGTGAAAATTAATGAAAATAGCATTGATTACCCTGTTTCCAAATATGTTTGAAGCGATCACTGAGCATGGTATCAGTGGGCGTGCGGTAAAAAATGGGTTAGTTGAGATAGCCTGTTTTAATCCGAGAGATTTTACTGAAGATCGGCATCGTACCGTAGATGATAGGCCTTATGGTGGCGGACCCGGCATGGTTATGCTAATTGAGCCTTTACGTAAGGCGATTACTGCTGCGCGAGAATGGATTGATCAGGACGTTACTGTGGTGTATTTATCGCCCCAAGGCCAGTTACTCAAGCAAGCTTCGGTGAATGAATTTTCTAAAAAGGAAAATCTCATTTTGATTGCCGGTCGTTATGAAGGTATCGATGAACGGTTAATCAATCTGGAGGTGGACGAGGAATGGTCTATCGGGGATTACGTGCTCAGTGGTGGAGAGTTGCCAGCGATGGTACTTGTAGATGCACTGATTAGACAAAAGCCCGGTGCTCTTGGCCATCAGGAATCAGCTGAGCAAGATTCGTTTGCTAAGGGCCTGCTAGACTGCCCTCATTATACCCGCCCCGAGGTGTGTGGCGAAGAGAGCGTACCGGCAGTTTTACTGTCTGGGAACCATCAAAATATTAAACGCTGGCGTATGCGACAAGCCCTGTTGCGAACGCAGTTAAGAAGACCAGATTTACTGGATGGCTTGGAGCTTGATGAAGAGCAACAGGCGATACTTAAAGAGAGTAGTACTGCGCTGACAGATGATGGCAAAGGATAGTGTTCATCCTCTCTGTACAGAGCTCTAAATCAGGTGGCTTACCACCAACCAATGAAAATTGAGGAGCAATAAATGTCAAATAAAACATCGATCATAGCTGCAATTGAAAAAGAGCAGATGAGTAAAGAGATTCCAGACTTTAGTCCTGGAGATACTGTTGTAGTGCAGGTCAAAGTTAAAGAGGGTGCTCGAGAGCGACTTCAGGCGTTTGAGGGTGTTGTTTTAGCGAAACGCAATCGTCAACTAAATTCAGCCTTCACTGTTAGAAAAATTTCTAATGGAATCGGAGTAGAGCGTACCTTCCAAACGTATAGTCCTCTGGTTGATAGCATAGAAGTGAAGCGTCGCGGAGCAGTTCGTCGGGCTAAGCTTTATTATCTTCGTGATCGTTCTGGTCGTTCGGCGAGAATTAAAGAAAAGCTCGGTTAAAGAGGTATAGTTCAGAAAGCGGCCTCATGGGCCGCTTTTTTGTATGTGTTTCTCTCATCTATCTACCCTTAACCCTCCTCTTTATAATTTCTGATACTCGATTACTCACGTTGTTCTGAAAAATTATCCTGCTATAGCAGGATAATGCTTGTGGGATATTTCCTTATAGCTAAACGTATATTTTGTCTATACTATAGAGAGAAATTCTGAGGTTTTTTTGTGATTAACCATAAATAAGAGCCTCTTTATAATTCATAGGTAGTAAGTTCCAATCACATGAATGCAATTCATTAAAGGATAGTTTACGTGCACACTCTAATTGTCGATGACCATGCTTTTGTGTGTGTTGGGCTTAAAGCCACTCTCTTAGATGGATTAAGTGATATCCAGGTTAGTACTGCTAGTGACGGGGCTGCAGCCTTAGATCTACTTGATAGTGAGTCTATAGATCTGGCTATTATCGACTTATTTATGCCTGGTGGTGACGGAGGTTTTGATTTTATAAGCACAGTCTGTGAGACCTATCCCACACTTCCAGTCATCGTACTTTCCGCATCGGAGAGCGTGGCCCATATCAGAAAATGTCTGGATTTAGGCGCTATGGGATTTGTCACCAAATCCGCACCCAAAGAGATACTGTTTAAGGCTGTTTCTACAGTGGTTGCCGGAGACGTTTATATGCCGGAAATATTATTTCGATCGCTTTCAGATCTTAGAGAGGCGTCGGACGAGTTTCAAACGAACGTTGATAGCGTTACAGAACTCCTAACAGAACGACAGTTGGATATTTTGCAGCTTATTTCTAAGGGTCTTTCTAACAAACTTATAGCTCGTGAACTACATCTCTCAGAGAATACTATCAAGGTTCATGTCAGTGCAATTTTGCGCGCTCTGGGTTTGAACAATCGCACTCAGGCAGGTCTTATTGGCCAGACGCTAGAAAATAGCAAGGGTTCACAGCCTACCGAAACGGGTAATCTATAGTGTCTCCTAGTGAAAAGCTACTGTTAGTTGGTGAGGTGTCCTAGTGACGAGGAAGAGATCCTTTTTATCTGGCATTTATGCCCGTATGGTTATTACTACCTTAATTCCACTCATGACATTTGGTGCTTTGATTTCTTACTATATCTTGTCTAGTCAAAGCCAGGACATCAAAGATTTCCAGTATTTGATGGGCGAATTAGCGGTGCAGCAAATTGTTAATCATTCTTCTGAAGCACTTATCGAATATGATACTGCCACGCTGAACGAAGAGGCTAAGCACTTATTTAATTTAGCCGGCGTTGATGGAATTATTTTGCATAATTCGGTCATAGACAAAACGTTGATCTTAGGTAGTGTTGATGCACAAAACATTCCTAATATCTCTAATTTCCAGTCTGGGTTGCCATGGGTAGATGATAGTCATCAGTATTTTTTCCGAGAAATTCGATTACCCCAAGAATTGAATAAACCGTTTCCCTATCAGTCAAAGGCCGGTTGGGTGATCGTGGCGATTGACAGTCAGTTTTTAGTGGGTCGTCAAGAGGAAAAAGTAATTAATACCATTTTGGTTATTATCTTTTGCCTTTTTGTAGCCGCTTGGTTGTCAATTCGCTTTACGCGGTCGATTTCTATGCCAATTGAGAGACTGAATACCTTGGTGGACAGTATGACCATTGGTAACTTGAATGAGCTTGCTAAGGAAGAGGGGCCCAATGAGGTACGCTTGCTGGCTAATGGCATTAATCAACTGGGAGTTACCATTAGAGAGGCTAACTCTCGAATGGAAAGTGAAATCACCCGTGCCACTGCTCAACTCCATGCTACCTTGATCGAACTTGAAGAAGTTGCTGACGCACAAAACCAGTTTTTGGCTAGGATGAGCCATGAATTACGGACGCCATTGACTGCTGTGATTGGGTTTTCAAGGCTTGTTGCTTCTGAAAAGAATCTTGATAAGCGTCAAGAATATCTTGATGTGGTTGAAGTTTCTTCAACGATGCTACTCACAATGATTGACGACATTTTAGAATTCTCCCAGGCACACTCTGCAGGCTTCAGGCTTGAAAAAATCAATTTCGATTTAACAAAATGGATTAATGACGTTGTTACTATTCACCAACAGTCAGCTGTTGATAAAAATTTGACACTGCAGGTTGAGGTCATAGGAGCGTGTCCAAAATTAGTTCGCGGCGATCCAGTGCGTCTCGCTCAGGTGGTCAGTAATTTGGTGGGTAATGCGATTAAATTTACCGAAAACGGGTATGTATCGATTCATCTCGAGGTAGATACATCTGAAGCCAATGTTAATGTGCTTTACTGCTCGGTTAGAGATTCAGGCAAGGGAATAGCGGATGATAAGAAAGCGCTCTTATTCGAGCCGTTTTCTCAAGAGGACGAATCTATTAATCGGCGTTATGGGGGTGCCGGTCTTGGGCTGTCAATCTGTAAGCGACTAGTTAATTTAATGGATGGTGAGATCACTATTGAAAGTGACCTTGGGCAGGGATCTGATATCAGTTTCACTTGTCGTTTATATGAAGCGCCAGTGAATGGTGTGAGTGACTTGGATAGTAAGGCTTTGTTACCTGTTACTGAGGTTTTGAGTGGCATTAGTATTTTGGTGGCCGAAGATAACCATTTCTCACAGCGATTAATTGTAAAACTATTGAAAAGTTATGGGGCCGATTGCCTTGTGGCTAACAACGGATTGGAGGCCACTGAAATTACACGACTACTGCATGTGGACTTGGTCTTGATGGATGTACATATGCCCCTCATTGACGGCGTCAGCGCATGTAATGCGATTATTAATCAGTCATCTGCAAGCCCGCCAGTCATTGGTTTAACCGCTGATATCACCGGTGATGCTGAAGCGAAAATGACGGAGGCTGGCGCAGAGTTAGTGTTGCAAAAGCCATTTAATGAAGCTAATTTAATTAATTCAATTCTTTCAACGTTAGTGGGCCGGGAACAGGTTGCTTATTCTGAAGGCCATGGAATATTGTCATCATTAATTCCAGTAGCTGAATTAAAAGAAGCTTTAGAAAAGAATTTAGACGAGATAGAGAGTCAATTGAAGGAACAAAACAAAGGTAATTTACAGCAGGTTTTACATGACCTGCTCGGCCTGTCTGGTTTATATGGAATGTCACAATTCAGAGAGATGGTGCTGTCGTTTAAATCCTCCTATGGGAGTTCATCAGCTGAAGAAAATTTACATAAGATAAGTAATATCAGACAACATATCGATGAAACGCTAATGCCTGATCAGGTTGCCGGCTAATAATTGTTTTTACTCCCCAGCAAATAAGACATAGACTGAGCGAATGTTGAGGTGGTGGTAACACCTAACTCAAACTTTGCTTCCCTACAAACGTACCCATAAATAACTATGACTAAAAAAATAAAAACTGACGATCCATTCGCATCCCGAGAGGCGAACAATTATTCCCGGCCAGTGCCAAGTAGAGAATTTTTGCTAGATTTTTTAAGTGAAAGTGTTGGTCCCTTGACGCATAAGGAAATATGTTCTGCTCTGTCGTTAAAGGATGAGGAGCAAATTGAAGCAATGCGTCGGCGACTCCGTGCGATGGAGCGTGATGGGCAAGTTGCTCGTAACCGAAGGGATGGTTACGGCACCTTGGATAAGCTAAATTTGGTTAAAGGAAGAGTCATTGGTCATCCTGAAGGCTATGGGTTTGTAAAACCTGCGCATGGAGAAAGTGATGATATTTATCTTTCCAGTACTCAAATGCGTCGTGTGTTCGATGGCGATGTTGTTTTGGTTCGAATCTCCGGTCAGGATCGTCGTGGTAGGCCTGAGGGAAGCTTAGTTGATGTCGTTGAGCGCAATACACAGCAGCTGGTGGGGCGTTACTTTAACGAAAGTGGCATTAGCTTTGTCCGCGCGGACAATCCTCGTATTAGTCAGGACATTTTAATTCCCGCGGAAAGGTCGGGGCAAGCCAAAGCGGGACAAATTGTTGTTGTTGACGTTTTGGAACCGCCATCTCGCAGTAACTTACCCGTCGGAGCTATTGCTGAGATACTGGGCGATCATCTTGATCCGGGGTTAGAAGTGGACATGTCTATCCGTAATTATGGAATTCCTTATCAGTGGAGTGCTGAGGTAAAAGCAGAGACCGCTGAGATTCCAGATCAAGTCACAGATACAGAATATCGCGTTGATTTAAGAGATACTCCACTCATAACTATTGATGGAGAAGATGCTCGAGACTTTGATGATGCAGTTTTCTGCCAAGCAAAGCCACGGGGTGGATGGCGACTAATTGTTGCAATTGCGGATGTGTCTCACTACGTTAAAGTGGGCTCAGCTTTAGATAATGAAGCGTTTGAAAGAGGGAATTCGGTTTATTTTCCTAATCATGTAGTTCCTATGTTGCCCGAAAAATTATCTAATGGTTTGTGCTCTCTAAATCCTGCGGAAGATCGACTATGTATGGTTTGTGAAATGCACATTAGTGCCGATGGCGAGATTAGCCGCTATCAATTCTCCGAAGCCGTTATGCATTCTCATGCACGTATGACCTATTCTCAGGTCGCGCAGATTATTAGTCAGAGTGAGGAGGGAAATAAGTCGGGTATCCGTAAACAATTTGCTGCAATTGTCCCCCACATTGACGACCTCAATGATTTATATCAGGTATTGAACAAACGTCGAGCAAAGCGCGGAGCTATAGACTTTGATTCTCAGGAAACTCGAATTTTGTTTGATGGGCAGAGGAAAATTAGTCAGATCATTCCCGTTGAACGCACTGCCGCCCATCGATTGATTGAAGAATGCATGCTTTGCGCCAATGTATGCTCAGCTTTGTTTCTTGAAAAAATTAAGATCCCTGCGCTGTACCGTGTGCATGAGGGGCCAAGTGAAGATAGGCTATCCTCGGTACGAGAATTTCTAGCCGAGTTGGGTATGGGTTTAGGGGGTGGTGAAGATCCGCAGCCTGAAGACTATCAGCGTGTTCTGCGGGCTAGTAAACACCGGGATGATGCTGCGGTTATTCAATCAGTGATGCTGCGCTCTATGAGTCAGGCCGTCTACCAACCCGAAAATTTAGGTCATTTTGGACTAGCCTTTGAAGCCTATACGCATTTCACTTCCCCTATTCGTCGTTATGCAGATTTACTTGTACATCGTGCTATTAGAAGCCTAATTAGAAGTACCAAGAAAGTCTCAAATGTCCATCGAGTTGACGGTGCTAAGTCGCTGCCGACCAAAATCATTTATCCCTATGAAGTGGAAAAATTAGAAGCTACCGGTGAGCATCTTTCTGTCACTGAGCGCCGCGCCGATGAAGCCACAAGAGACGTTGTTAATTGGTTGAAATGTGAATATTTGATAGATCGAGTGGGTGAGAAATATACTGGCGTGGTCACTGCAGTGACCGGATTTGGGTTGTTTGTGATGCTTGATGACCTCTATATTGAGGGTTTAATTCATGTTACTAGTTTGCCGAAAGATTATTACTACCATGAGGCTTCACAGCACCGGATGATAGGTGAGCGCACGGGTCGAGTTTTCCGCTTGGGGCAAAAATTAACAGTGAGTTTAGTGAGAGTTAATTTAGAAGAACGTAAAATTGATTTTGAATTAATTGAGGACCCTAATCAGATTAGTGAGCAGCCCAGAAGAGGGAAAAACACTAAAAAAAGCAAAGGAAATGGAAGGTCGGGTACCTCGACTGATCATAAAGGGAATAAGCGCGGCGGGCGTGGTAAGACAGTCAAGAAAGACTCTTCTAGCAACGGTGAGCACTCTAGTACCAGTAAAAAGCGTAAATCTGGGATGAAAAAAACGGCTAAGAAAAAGAGCACTAAGAGTGGTTAACTACTCTATATTTAGTTTTGAACATGCAAATAGTTTGGCAGTATTAGGCTAATTATTTCAGCGATATAATCAATAAATATGGTGCCCATATCGTTGGTATAATATTCCGAGTCACTGTTTCCCAGCGCTAAAATCCCCAAGTTACCTTTACTGCGTAAGATAACTACGGCAGCAGATCCGACAATGTTCAGGCTATCACCAAATAGAAAATTCATTTCTGATGCACTTAGTCGACCGCAGGTCGCATTAGTTGAGCTAAGTACGGAGGGAACTTCTTGCTTCGCAATGTCTGGCGTCGAAATTCTAGCTATACTTTTTGGGAAATCCTCTGCAGTACCAAGCAGAGTTAAGCTATAGGCTTCGATCCCATAATCTTTCCCCAAGCTATCATAAAGAGACTGCACTAGTTCGCTTAGATTATTAGCTTTGAGTAGATTGGCGACCAGACGATTGGTTCTTTCAAACATTGTTTCATTGTCTTGAGCAATCGCATAAAGGCTATTTAGCTGCTCATCCATTTCAGAGTTACGACTTCGTAATACCGCCAATTGTCGTTCAACTAATGAAATTGCACCCTGAGGTTTATGAGCGACTATCATGGTTTCGAGAATATCCGGATTCTCGTCCAAAAATGTTGGGTGGTCACGGAGGAAGCCTCGGACTTGCTTAACGCTGATATCGGTTGATTTATCGTTGTTCATAACTTGATTTGTCCGTGAAAGCTCGTGATCGCCGGGCCGATCATAATAAGGGAATGCCCCTCGCCAGGCCAATTAATTCTTAGACTGCCTCCAGGCAAGCTAACCGTAACCGGAGAGTCGACCAGACCTTGTTGAATCGCAGCTACAGCGGCCGCGCATGCGCCTGAACCGCAGGCGCGAGTCTCACCTGCACCCCGTTCATGGACTCGCAGCTTTATATGTTGGCGGTTGACCACCTTTACAAAGCCAACATTCACCTTATTGGCAAAGCGAGGATGTTTTTCCAACCGAGGTCCAATTGTGCTCACTGGCGCAGATTCGATCTCGTCAACAAATAGTACTGCGTGAGGGTTACCCATAGAGACTGCGGCAATGGTCACTGATTGGTCGCCTAGATCAATACAGTAGCTTTCACTTCGAGATTCAGCTTGGAGTGGTAAATCCTTAGGTTCAAGTCCTGGTATCCCCATATCAACTGAAATTGTTTTGTCTTTATTAGTGCTGAGGCTGATGATCCTATTCATGGTTTTGACGCGAATAGATGTTTTACCGGACAATTTGCGATCCCTTACAAATCGAGCTAAACAGCGAGCCCCGTTGCCGCATTGCTCAACTTCACTTCCATCACTATTAAAGATTCTATAGTTGAAGTCTATGTCGCTGTTTGACGGAGGCTCTACAATAAGGAGTTGGTCGCAACCTATACCCAAATGTCGATCTGCAATGCGCTTGACTGCGGTTGTTGATAGGTTGACATTTTGCGTCACAGCATCAACTACCACGAAGTCATTACCGAGGCCATGCATCTTAGTAAACTTCATCAACATAATGATAGGTTCAGCAGTTTGACGATGAATTAACCGGCAAAAGCTGTTCTCCTCTAATAAGGTCTTGAATGGTCTCTCGTTGACGAACGAGAAAAACATTATCACCGTCTACCATGATTTCTGGAGCACGTGGACGACTGTTGTAATTTGAACTCATGACGAATCCATAGGAACCAGCAGAAAAAAGACATAAATGATCGCCTTCCTTTACCTTAAGTTTACGGTCTTTACCTAAAAAATCACCGCTTTCACACACGGGCCCCACAACGTCATACTCTTTTTCAACTACACCCGCATTGTGAGAGATAGGTTGGATATTCATCCATGCTTGATACAGCGATGGCCTTAACATGTCGTTCATTGCGGCGTCGACGATGGCAAAGTTTTTATGCTCGTTGGACTTGATAAACTGCACTTGCGTTAGTAGCGCGCCAGCATTCGCTGTTATTGAACGGCCTGGTTCTAAAACTAATGTTTCACTGCGATGGGCTAATAGAGGCAGTAACTCGCGCATGTACTCATCGACGGACTGAATGCTTTCATCTCGATAGCGAACGCCCAATCCGCCACCAATATCAATGTGATTAAGGGTTATTTTCAATTCAGCGAGCTGATCAACGAGTATCAGAAGTCTGTTCATGGCATCGACAAAGGGTCTAACCTCTGTCAATTGCGAGCCAATGTGGCAGTCGATGCCGATCACATCAATGTTATCCATTAGGGAGGCATTCTGATAAACAGTCATGGCATAATTAATATCAATACCAAACTTATCTTCTTTTAAACCGGTAGAAATATAAGGATGGGTGTTGGCATTAACATCTGGATTCACCCGAATCGAGACCGGAGCTTTCACGGATAGTGCCGAGGCTGTTTTGTTCAGTAACACCAGCTCTGACTCAGATTCTACATTAAAGCAGTGAATGCCGACTTCTAATGCTCGGCGCATTTCACCGCTGGTTTTACCAAGGCCTGAAAATACGACTTTACTGGGATCTCCTCCAGCCATTAGTACACGCTCAAGCTCGCCCACAGAGACTATATCAAACCCGGCCCCTAGGGCAGCAAGGGTCTGTAATACAGCAATATTCGAGTTAGATTTAACCGCGTAACAAACCAAATGAGGGCGATCACCTAAGGCTGTAACATAGGCTCCATAGTTGAGTTCAATCGCAGATTTACTATAGACATAGCACGGAGTACCGAACTGCTGGGCAATATCTGAGAGGGCGACATTTTCCATAAATAGATCGCCGTTGTTGCGGCTAATAGTGGTGTGCATAAGCGTTTAATGTTCTCTAAATTGAGAGTCGGTGGTAAAGGTTTCCGCGGTGTCCTCATCTAGGTAAAGATCACCACTGTTACCACATCCAGTGAGGAGTCCCAGACACAATATTGTCAATAGCGCAGCGATACGTGTTTTCATATTGATATTCCTAGTGCCCTGGAGTGAATTATAGCGGTAGTGGCAGATTACAGACAAACAATTATACTATGTCCCTCGAAGCAAAAACCCAGTATGGAATAATATTAATGAATGAAGCAGAGTTTAATCAAATCGTCGATGACTTAATGTTCTCAATTGAAGAGACTATTGATGATAGCGGAGTAGACATCGATTATGAAAATAGTGGCGGCATGCTCACCTTAACCTGCGACGTGAATGGCTCGCAGATCATACTTTCCAGGCAGCCAGCAATGCGCGAAATTTGGCTGGCCGCCCAGTCTGGAGGCTTTCATTTTACCTTGCAGGACAAGGGGCAAAAAAACTGGTGCAATACCGTTACTGGCGAGTTACTTTCAGTCATGCTGAGTTCAGCTTGCCTAGCACAGTCATTGGAATCAATTCAGTTCGACTTTAACTAGCGGCAGGCCACTTTTTCTGCGGCTCTGACTGCTGCTGCCTTGACCTGATTCGGTGCTGTACCACCAATATGATCACGCGCAGCTACGGACCCTTCTAGTGTTAGCACCGAGAAGACATCATCTTTAATTTGATCTGAAAATTGCACTAATTCCTTGAGACTCATATCGGACAAGTCTTTGTGCTCGGCAATACCATAGGCCACTGCCTTACCCACAATTTCGTGCGCATCGCGGAAGGCGATACCTGCCCCCACGAGATAGTCGGCTAAGTCAGTTGCGGTAGAAAACCCGCGCTTTGCCGCCTCATACATAGTTGGTTTGTTGGCTTCGATGGCGGGTATCATGTCGGCAAACGCGCGGAGACAATCACGAACCGTATCAACGGTGTCAAACAAGGGCTCTTTATCTTCTTGATTGTCTTTATTGTAAGC
The DNA here is from genome assembly GCA_905182275.1 of gamma proteobacterium HTCC2207. Taxonomy (GTDB): domain Bacteria; phylum Pseudomonadota; class Gammaproteobacteria; order Pseudomonadales; family Porticoccaceae; genus HTCC2207. Next base: position 3,463 of record CAJJAU010000004.1, on the reverse strand, counting down.
CAAGGGTTGGGACTTCATGAGTGTTAGGAGAGACACAAGGTGGCCATTAACTCTGCCAGTTTTACCCCGCACTAACTCAGGCACATCGGGGTTTTTTTTCTGAGGCATAATCGATGATCCAGTGCAGAAACGATCTGGCAGATTAATAAACTGGAATTGCGCTGAGGTCCAAAGAATCAACTCCTCTGACATTCGCGACATGTGGGTAAGCAGAATACTGGCAAAGGCGCAAAATTCAATGGCAAAGTCTCGATCACTGACCGAGTCCAGTGAGTTCTCGGTCGGATGATCAAAGTTTAAGCTTGCCGCCGTGTGATTTCGGTTGATTGGGTAAGTAGTGCCCGCGAGAGCGGCGGCTCCCAGTGGGCAGTAATTCATACGCTTACGACAATCCTGCAGACGCCCAAAGTCTCGCTCGAGCATTTCATTCCACGCTAATAAATGATGACCAAAGGTAACCGGTTGAGCCGTTTGTAAATGAGTAAAGCCTGGCATAATGGTGTCGCTTTCAGTCGCCGCTAGCTCGATCATGCCGGTTTGAAGCGTGCTTAAGAGTAGTGCAATGGCATCAATTTCATCGCGCAGCCATAGACGTATATCAGTGGCTACCTGATCATTTCGCGACCGGCCGGTATGCAATTTTTTACCAACATCGCCTATTCGAGCGGTCAGTGCCGCTTCAATATTCATGTGCACATCTTCAAGAGTAGTCGACCAGGTGAATTCACCACTTTCAATCTCGCTCGAAATAGCCTCTAGTCCACTGATGATTGCTTGAACTTCACTGTCGGTCAGCACGCCGACTTCCAATAGCATCGACGCATGGGCAATAGAGCCCTGAATATCTTGTCTAAACAGACGTTGATCAAAGTCTACTGAGGCCGTAAAACGGGCAACGAACTCATCGACTGGCTCATTAAATCGACCACCCCATGATTGGTTGGTTTGGACGCTCTTAGATTTATCCGTTGAAGACTTTTTCGAAATGCTCATGAAACTGTTGCCTAACTAATGATATGCGGCTGATGATTATAGCCAAACATGACCTCAATAACTTAAAACGTGGGTATATTCCGTTAAACCCAGTGTAATGAAGGCTGAATATTAACCAAGAGCATATATTTACTACTGATCTCTGACAAAAGTTGATAAATCGTCGATAATGACACCAACTGATTGAGATGAGCCGAATCAATGACCGGTACCCTTCGTATAGCAACCCGCAAAAGCCCTCTGGCATTATGGCAAGCTGAGTTTGTAAAGACCCAACTACAGAAACATCACCCTCAACTTAACATTGAATTGGTCACTATGACGACCAAGGGGGACAAATTACTCGACACGCCATTGGCAAAAATTGGTGGAAAAGGCCTATTTGTCAAAGAACTTGAAACGGCGATGCTTGAAGGCGTTGCTGATATTGCAGTGCATTCAATGAAAGACGTACCCATGGAATTTCCTGATGGGCTGTGTTTATCAGTGATTTGTCAGCGCGAGGATTCCTCTGATGCCTTGGTATCGAATCACTTTAGTGCATTGAATGAACTGCCAGAAAATGCGGTTATCGGAACCTCAAGTCTTCGTCGTCAGTGCCAGGTTCGCGCACATTTTCCCAGCCTACAAGTAAAAGAGCTGCGGGGTAATGTTAATACTAGGCTGTCCAAGCTGGATGCCGGCGAGTATGACGCGATTATTTTAGCCTCGGCTGGTTTGATGCGTCTGAACATGGCGGATCGAATTACACAGAGACTTCCTTCTAGTATTTCTTTACCGGCCGGTGGACAGGGAGCGGTCGGTATTGAATGCCGTAGCGATGACGCACTGATTAAAGAGCTAATAGCGCCATTGCAACACCTTGAGTCCGCCATTTGTGTGCGTGCCGAACGAGCAGCTAATAGGCATCTCCAGGGGGGCTGCCAAGTGCCTATCGCCTGCTTTGCAACACTCAGCGATGATGGTGTAACCGTCCACCTTAGAGGGTTAGTCGGCAGCATTGATGGCCGTCGTATATTACATGCACAGTCCGCAGGTGATGCCGATAATCCCGAAGCGCTGGGCATTCAGGTTGCCAATGATCTGCTGTCCCAGGGTGCCGAAAAGCTGTTGGCTGAGATTTATGCTGATTAATAATTTGGCCGGTAAGCGTCTGCTGGTGATTCGCTCGCGCAGAGATCATGATGAGTTTTTAACCCTCACATCCGATGCCCACGCCAAGGTTATTCATATCCCAGTGGTTGATATCGAGCCTGTGGTCGACAGCCCAAAAGTCACACAGCAAATATTGTCTTTTGATGAGTTTGATATAGCCATTTTTGTCAGCGTGCATGCAGCAAAAATTGCTATGCAGCGGTTAGATGAATATTGGCCTATGTTGCCGGCAGATATTGACTATTTTGCTATTGGACAGCAAACATCGAAGTCTATAATGAGTCATATTCATACTGTTTATTCACCGGGTAAAAAGGCAAATTCTGAAGGTTTGCTCGAGATGCCTGAACTGCAAGATATAGACGACAAAAAAGTGGTTATTTTTCGAGGTAGTGCTGGACGTGAGATGCTCAGGCATGAACTGATTGCGCGTGGTGCTAAGGTAGATTATTGCGACATTTATCGCAGGGTTATCAACAGAGACCAGCTCCAGTTAGCTTATTTGGAACTCAGTGAGATTGATTTTTTAATTGCTCATAGCGGTGAATTACTAGAAGCCATGGGGCCATTGAAAAATCTTGAGAGTTTTATCAACGGCAATTCTTTTTCTGTGATTGTGCCTAGCCAAAGAGTAGCGGAAATAGCTTATGATTTGGGTTATGGTTCTGTGTTGGTGGCTGAAAATGCGTTACCTGAATCCATATATGCGGTATTGCAGCAGAGTATTTAAATCGATAATTGAACTAAAATAATACACCGGGCAATGACAGTCGATGATGAAATGGAGATATGAAAATGTCTGAATCTGAGGAGAAGGCTCAAGCCCTCTCAAATTCAAGGTCAAAGGCGGCCACTAAAAAAGCGCAGTCGACAACTGAAAAAACCAGCTCCGCTAAACCTCTGCAGACCAAGCGCAGTGCCTCCTCTTATTTATGGTTATTACTTGGGTTAACAGTCCTCTTAACTATCATCACTGGGAGCTGGTTTGGATGGCAGCAATGGCAGAGTCTGCAGTCTAAAATGGAACAAATAGAAGGCTTAAGCGTTGCCTTAGACGAGCAACTGCAGCGATCTGATAGTCAAGACATAGCGGCCAGCAACAGGGAACTGAAGCAAGTAGAGAAAAACCAGAATCTATCTCAACAAATGATGGACTTGCAGCTACAGCTTAATGCTCAGGGCGCTCGCATTACTGAACTAGGCTCAACTACACGCACTGATTGGTACCTTTCAGAAGCGGCCTATCTCGCGCGCTTAGCCAGTCAGCGGCTACAAACCGAACGGAGTACAAAAAACCCCCTGGCGCTACTGCAGA
>CAJJAU010000003.1 GCA_905182275.1 gamma proteobacterium HTCC2207 | reverse complement strand
TCTAGTGCTCACTCTAGCAAGTATCCATCAGTAACACCCAATAAAGAGGTAGTTAAGCCATAAATATGATGATTCTATCAATGTGATCCGAGGCTCGCGAAGCGCTCATTTGAGATACTCCAGAGTTTCTTCTAAGAAGTAGTCATTTCAGATTGACGGTAACTCGGATGGTAAGTATCATGCGCGCTCGAAAGAAAGACCGCTTGAAAAGATTTTCGGGGATTAGCGCAGTCTGGTAGCGCGCCTGCTTTGGGAGCAGGATGTCGGGGGTTCGAATCCCTCATCCCCGACCACTTTTCTGGCTTGAACTCTATACCGCCCATAGCTCAATTGGATAGAGCATCCGCCTTCTAAGCGGAAGGTTCCAGGTTCGAGCCCTGGTGGGCGGACCATCTTTCAAAAGTCTTCAAATGTTGTTCCTGTTTAATGGTGGACGTAGCTCAGTTGGTAGAGCCCCGGATTGTGATTCCGGTGGTCGCGGGTTCAATCCCCGTCGTCCACCCCATTAATTCCCTATATAAATCAATGATTTATGATTATTTTAGGTGTAAATATTGGAAATTTGATAGTATTTTGACAGTCTTGTTATGTAAGCCGCCTCGATCTAGCGGCCACCTCGATCTATGAAATTAGTAACACCAACACATAGCTGGGGTCTTGCGAATATCAACGTGTACAAATGTCTTAGCTACACCTACTGACATTCCCATAGCTAATGCGTGTTTAACAATTGCAAGGCGTTGTGCGCCTCCTGACACTCGAATGTCTCCTGCAATCCCTTGGGCGAGAGTACCTGAATTAGCCTTACGTTTTTCATTGCTATGATTTTTGCTTCTGTAGCCACTCTAAATTCGTGGGAAACAAATCCAACAATTCAAACCCCTTCGCCCAGTCCAATAAAGTCCTGTATAATAAGCGATTATCACTAGCGCCTCTCTCAAAAATAAAACTTCTAGCCTTAGTGCTAAACTAATCCGCGCGCAAACCCTTAAAGTGGCAGACAAATCAAAGGGAAAATAAATAAATTAGCAACGGGTATCTGAATGCACACAAGATCAAAAATAGTCGTTCTTTGCCAAGTGCTTATGCTATTAACTACTAGTGCGCATGCACAGCAGCGACCGAATATCCTATTAATTATGGCAGAAGATATGAGTGCCAGAGTAGGAGCCTTTGGCGATGAAGTGGCTGTTACGCCAAATCTCGACCGTCTCGCAAGTACCAGTATTCGCTATCCGAATACGTTCACGACTGCCGGCGTCTGCGCACCGAGTCGTGCAGCGCATATACTCGCTGTACATCAGATGTCAGTTGGCGCACAGCATATGCGCACCCGTTCTTTTAAAGAGTCACCCTACCGGTCGGTTCCACCCGCGCATATTAAAGCCTATCCAGAATTATTACGTCGCCAAGGCTATTACACATTCACGAGCTCTAAGCTAGACTATCAGTTCAGCAATACTTCTGCCGGTTCAGGACCTTTTAGTATCTGGGACTACGAGGGTGCGGAACCTACTTGGCAGGGTCGCGCAGATGGTCAGCCGTTTTTTGGCTTCGTGACGCTTACCGAAACCCATGAGCAGCAGATGTTTCCTCGCAAGGTGGCGATGAACAATGCTAAAGGTAGCCGCGCAAAAGTAGTCCATGCAGATCAGGTCTTAGTGCCCCCCTACTACCCCGACCATGACACGATCCGAACCGATATTGCTCAGCACTACAATAATATTTTTACCATGGATCAGATGGTCGGAAAATGGCTTCTCCAGCTTAGAGAAGATGGCTTGGCCGAGAATACCATTGTTATCTGGACTACCGACCATGGTGACGGCCTGCCCCGAGCCAAACGTGAAATCTATGACAGTGGCATCAAGGTGCCATTAATTATTCACTGGCCAAAAGGCATAAAGCCGGAGACTTTGATTCCTGGTAGTGCCGATAAAAAACTGATTAGCTTTGTCGATATAGGGCCCAGCGTTTTGGCCATAGCGGGGATTCCGGTTCCAGACTACATGCATGGCACTGCTCAGCTAGTTCCGGGGGCTAGCCATGAGAGAAATTACATTTATGCGGCCAAAGATCGACTAGACGGCTTTAACTCTCGCGAGCGCGCAGTGCGAGATAGCCAGTTTAAATATATTAAAAATTCTCTTCCAAACATACCAGGCGCACAGCATATTACTTATCGCGATCGACTGGCCACCATGCAAACGCTCTGGCAGCACTTATCTGCAGGTAAGCTAAATACAGCGCAACGCTTTTGGTTTGAGCCACGCCCAGCAGAAGAGCTATACGATATAGTCTCCGATCCCCATGAAATCAACAATATAGTCGATTCTACCAAACACATATCTACTCTGGGCCGCATGAGGAGTGCACTAACAGACTGGCAGAGCAGGATTGTCGACTACAGCGAGATAACTGAATTAGCGATGGCTAAAGACTTTTGGCCAGATGGAGAGCAACCCGTTACTCAAGTACCCAAGACCATGATTAATAGCGCAGGCGTGGCCAGCATTGTGCCCTCGGAAGTCGATGATTCGGTTGGATACCGCGTCAATGGCGGCGCTTGGAGGCTATATAGTAAACCTTTGCGAATCCCCAAAAGCACTCTTTTAGAGGCGAAGTCCGTTCGCTATGGATGGGCCGAGAGCCCATTAACTCGGGCGTCTCACACTGCTGATGATTAACGATGATAAGCTTCGTCTTGAGCATAAACGACGTAAATCTCTGTTTAGTGTCTACTATCTTTTTTGATCGTAGTTGCAATAGAATTCCGAAATTGGCACTGGTTAATCCATCAAATCTGCGGTTACGGACCCAATCCCCATCGACCACACCGTTAATTGCTGCAAGAATTAATCTAACTGATTACCCGACGTCTCTGTCAGTAGCGAGACACAGATAATTGTTGCCACGGCCGCCAGCGCCATATACACCGAAACATAAACAACGCCATAGGTATTCCACAACATAACTGCGATGGTAGGCGCAAGTGCCCCTCCCAAGATTGCGCCTATCTGATAACCCAAAGATGCCCCGGAATATCGAACCTCGGTACTGAATAGTTCAGTAAAAAATGCTGCTTGAGGGCCATATTGCATCCCTACAAAAATCAGTCCAAGGCTTATAGCACCAGTAACTATGTAAACATTGCCAGTATCAACCAGTGGAAACAGGGCAAAAGCCCAAATACCAGATAAAACTGCACCCCACAGATACACGCGCTTGCGCCCTATTCTGTCGGACAAACCGGCGGCCCAAAATTGGGCTGGCACCATGATGACAGCAGCAATAAGAACAGAGGTAAGCATGGTGTCACGCGACAACATGACGGACGGTGAGTTGACGCCATAGGCCATAATAAAAGCGATCAAGATATAGAATGTTACCTGGATAGAAAGGAAGGCTCCTGCGGCGAGAAAAATGCGTCCAGGATGGCGTGACAGTACCTCAATAATCGGTGACCTTTTCACTACCTTACCTGCACTCATGTCCTGAGTCTGACTAGCGGCTAATTTTTTGAAGGCTTCAGTGTCTTCAAGATTCAGCTGAACATATAAGCTCACAAAAATCAGTAAAATACTGGCGATGAATGGGATTCGCCAACCCCAGTCCATAAAGGCTTCTTCGCTTAAACCTCCACTGACACCCAAAAAAGCCAAGTTAGCAAGGATAACGCCAATAGGGGCGCCAGCTTGGGCATAAGCACCATACCAGCCACGTTTCTCCGGAGGTGCGCTCTCCGTCACCAGAAGCATTGCTCCGCCCCACTGGCCACCAATCGCCAGACCCTGCACAAACCGCAACAACACCAGGATTAGTGGTGCCAAATATCCGATGGTTTCGTAAGTGGGAAGGAATCCAATCAATGTGGTTGATGCGCCCATAATCAACAAAGCGATGACTAGGGTTTGTTTGCGACCGACACGATCGCCAAAATGACCAAATATAATTCCGCCCAATGGCCTTGCTAAAAAGCCTACCGCGAAAGTGCTAAACGAAGCGATCAGTGCAACCATTGCCGGCATATCTGCTGGGAAGAATGCTTTAGGAAAAATGATAGCTGCAGCCGTTCCATAGAGGAAAAAGTCATACCATTCGATACTAGTTCCGGCCAAAGATGTTAAGGCCACTTTACGAATATTGTTCGGTTGTGACTTCTGCATGCCCTATTCCTTTTTTTGTTTTGGTAATCATAGCCGAATAGCCTGTTTAATCAAATCGTCAGCACCTAAGGTTGCGAATGGCTATTTGGAATGAGAACATGCACTCAGCCTATTTAGAAAGAGACCTGATGACTAAATTAGATATAGACTTTGTAAGGCAACAATTCCCAGCTTTTAGTGAGCCATCGCTAGCTGGTTTTGCGCATTTTGAAAATGCAGGCGGTTCCTACGCCTGTGCGCAAATGATTGATGCCCTTCATCACTACTATACAACCACTAAAGTCCAGCCCTACTATTGTTTTGAGCCTTCGATTGGCGCTGGTCAAGAAATGACTCGCGCTCGCGAGCGCATGGGCTCATGGCTTAATGTCGCCCCTGACGAGGTTCATTTTAGCGCCTCAACGTCTCAAAATAGTTATGTGGTTGCGCAAGCATTGCGAGATTACTTGCAGCCGGGTGATGAGATTATTGTTACTAACCAGGATCATGAGGCCAATATCGGTGTTTGGCGACGATTAGAAGCACAGGGTATCGTTATTCGGGAGTGGCAAGTTAATCCTCAGACCGCAGAGCTAGAGGACAAAGGATTGGATGCCCTACTCAACGAAAAGACGCGGGTAGTAGCCTTTACCCATTGCTCGAATATTGTCGGCAGTATCAACCCAGTGCGTGAATGGGCAGATAAGATTCATGCTGTCGGTGCTCTGGCATTTGTTGACGGGGTTTCCTATGCAGGCCATGGACTTCCTGATGTGGAAGCGCTGGGCGCTGACATCTACTTTTTTTCGTTGTATAAAGTTTACGGCCCGCATCTTGGCGTTATGATTATGCGTGATGCACTGAATAAAGCACTACCTAGCCAGGGACACTTTTTTAACGTTGGGTCTGCGACGAGCCGATTCACACCCGCCGGGCCAGATCATGCACAGATTGCCTCTGTTAATGGGGTGATTGATTATTTTGAAGCAATAGATGCTCATCATTTTAGTGCCACTGACAAGTCACCGAAAGCCCGCCGAGTGGGAGCACTTCTGCATAGCTCAGAAATAGAAATTTTGAAGCCACTGCTGAATTTTTTGAAAAAACGGACAGCAATACGGTTGATCGGAAAAGATACTGCGGACAACAGAGCGCCCACTGTTTCCTTTACTGTCCATGGCGTTGATCCAGCCGTTATTGCGGAGAAACTGGCCGAGCAGAATATCGGTATTGCGAATGGCAATTGCTATGCCTATCGACTGATGGAGGCTTTGGATATTCCCCCTGACCAAGGCGTCGTGCGTCTGTCATTTGTACATTACACGAGCGCAGAAGAAGTTAGTCGACTAATCACGGCGCTGGAAAGTGTTATTTAGATCATTCGGGGTGGTTAAGCCGCCAATGGTGAGCCAGTGGTTAATGTTGGTTTACTTGTAGTGTTAATAAATTAATTTAGTATGAGGGTGAGTTTATGTCCAAACGAAGAGTAGTTATTTTAGGCTTAATTTTATTTCATTTTCCGGTGTTTGCGGAAGCTCGGTTAGTCATTACCAATGCCACGCTGATCGATGCAGTAAACCCCACTAGGTCGTCTATGACCCTTATTGTTGAAAACGGGGTAATTCAGTCCATCCTGTCACCAGATCACAGTGCTGAGATCGGCGAGCAAGATATTGTTATTGACGCAAAGGATAAATTTGTTTTACCGGGTCTTTGGGATGCGCATGTGCACCTAACCTTTATACCTGATCTTGACTATCAGACTTCCTATGACCTTTTTCTTCGCAATGGAATTACCAGTATTAGGGATACTGGCGCTGTTCTGAATCGGTTAAAACCTGCCAGAGACTACGCCACAAATCACCCTGAAAAGGCACCTAGACTGTTTTTCTCAGGCCCTCTTATCGACGGGAAAGATAGAGTTTATAAGGGTATGGAACCCGGGTTTCCTGAGTTGTCAATTGGCATTGATGAGCAGTCTGATATCGAGAGAATAGTCGACGATTTAGTCCTCGAAGGTGCTACGTTCTTAAAATCTTATGAAATGTTATCGCGGCCTACGTACTTAAAGCTCCTTAAAATCGCTCAAGAAAGAGGTCTTAGGGTCACTGGGCACATACCGCTCAGTATTGACCTGTTAGAGGCGATCGAGGCTGGCTTAGGTGGCATGCAGCACATACGTAATCTTGATCTGGCATGCGCGTTAGATGCTGATGAGACTATAATTGAGAGACAGCACCTACTGGATAATAAAGAAGAACTTGCTGGCTCTGCCTTAAGATCAAAGATTCATAAATCTCAACGCTATGCGGCTATTGCAAATTTCGATAAAAAACGCTGCAACACGATTATCCGAAAATTAGCCAAGTATGAAGTTTTTCAGACACCCACATTGACTATTAACTCCTATGGATCGAAGCGACTTTTTGCAGATCCACAATGGAGAGATACCTACAAATTCCTTCCAGGTACGGTACGAGAAGACTGGCAAGCAAATTCTGTCATTGAAGCTGAGGAAGCCGTTAGTGAAAATGCTACAATCTTTAATGATTGGAGTATGAAGATTGTTAACTTATTTAATCAAAATGGCGTTAAAATTTTAGCTGGTACCGACACTCCTATTGGCTACCTAACCCCAGGATTTAGTCTCCATAAAGAACTGGAACTTTTAGTCGATGCAGGCCTGTCTCCCAAAGAGGCGATAAGATCCGCTACGCTAACACCCGCTGAGTTTTTCAACTTACAGCAAGAAATGGGGACAATCGATGAGGGTAAAGTAGCCGATATCTTGATACTCAACAGTAACCCCTTGATTGATATTCGTCACACTCAAGATATTTACCGCGTGATCTCTAAAGGTATCATTTATTAAGTGTGCAATTTTAACGTTTAGATAAGAAAACGTGCGCGCGTGCAAACCTTAACTCAGTCTTGGTCACCGACATGGGATCATTTTATGTCATCTAGATTGACCTTGCGGTTAAGGTACCTAGAAAGTTAAGTCTGTGTCGCTTTTAGGGTGGCCAAAGGGTTGTGTTATTGGTTATCCTCCGCTACCTTGATCAACAACTCGAACCTGCCTCTTTCAAAGGAAATAAAATGTCTGCTCTTATCCTCGATGGTAAAGCCCTTTCAGCCAAATCAGAAGCTGATCTCGCCGCTCGTGTTGCGGTTATTAAGGAGAAAAATAATGGCCAAGCACCGATTCTTGCTACGATCTTAGTGGGTGCAGACCCAGCCTCGGCTACCTATGTCAAAATGAAGCAGAATGCGTGTAAACGGATTGGCATGGAATCGATTGCCGTTGAGATGCCCTCTCATACCTCCACTAGGGAACTATTGACCAAGATTGACGAGTTAAACACTAATCCTAACTGCCACGGAATTTTGCTGCAGCACCCTGTGCCGTCGCAGATTGACGAACGGGCCTGTTTTGATCAGATTGATATTGCCAAAGATGTTGATGGCGTAACCTGCCATGGGTTCGGTCGTATGGCTATGGATGAAGATGCCTATGGATCGGCTACACCGCAGGGAATTATGCGCACCCTACAAGCATACGAAATAGACCTAGCCGGCAAGCATGCTGTTGTGGTTGGTCGAAGCCCTATTCTGGGAAAGCCAATGGCGCTTATGCTTTTAAATGCCAACGCAACAGTTACTATTTGTCACTCTAAAACGCAGAACCTACCAGAACTAATTAAGCAGGCCGATATCATTGTCGGCGCAGTTGGCCGACCTGAATTCATTCAAGCCGCATGGATTAAAGATGGTGCTGTCGTAGTCGATGCTGGGTATCATCCTGGCGGTGTCGGCGACATTCAAATGGGCCCCTTGATCGACCGTGCGGCTGCATATACGCCAGTTCCCGGCGGCGTTGGGCCAATGACTATTAACACGCTGATTCAGCAAACTGTTATTGCCGCAGAAAAAGCCCTTTAAGGGGCTTTTTTTCTGCTACTAATTTTATCGATCATATTAGCAAGAGCAGTTTGTGCGTAGGGCTGATTAATCGACCACACTTGCTGCGCAGTTTCTAGGTTGACAATGTCGTCATGGTTGTTAGTTCCACCCGCTTCTCGCAACGTCTGCTTAGTGCGGAGTAATAGTTCTTTCGGTAGGTCTCGGATATTCTCGGTGAAACTAAATGCTTCATCGACTAATCTGTCTTGTGGAACACATTTCCAAGCCAATCCTTTATCAACAGCCTCTTGGCCGCTCAATGACTGAGAAAACAGTAGCATTCCAGCGGCGGTATTCCAGTTTGCAAGTTCACGTAGCATCCAAGTATTACCGCCACCCGGGTGTAAACCGAGCCCGAAAAACCGTGGTTCAAAGCGCGCCTTTTCTGTAACAATCCTCACATCACAGCCAACCGCCATGTTAAAGCCAGCACCTACTGCAGGGCCATTCACTGCGGCAATAGTGGGCAGTGAGCATTGCGCTATGCATAGAAACCCGCTGTAGATATTCTCAAGCATCAACTTGTCGGCTGTAATATCCCCTAGCTGACCGCCAGCACAAAAACTAGGTCCGTTACCGGTGACGATAAGCGCTTTTACGTCTGGATTTTTTTCAGCTTGGGCGACAAAATCGACAATCATCTCGCAGACTTCAAGGGTGAGCATATTACGCTTAGCGGGATTATTTAGGGTTAATAAAGCAATATTGTCACGAATTTCAAAGAGTACCAGAGACATCGAACAGTCCTTCTTGTTAAAGTTACGTAAGGATACCATTTACTTAAATTAAAGTGTCCACCAAAGAGGTTTGGAATTATGGATTTAGAGCAAGTTAACCCAATGCCCATCAATGCTAACGAGTTGGTGGCTCATAGAGGATACCGGGGCAAATACCCTGAAAATACCATTTTGTCTTTGAATAAAGCGGTTGAGCATGGTGCATTATTTATTGAGCTTGATGTGCAGTTCAGCCAAGACAAATTACCGATTATTTATCACGACACGAATCTAAGCCGAGTGAGTGGTCAAGATACCTCTGTATTCGAATTAAACCGGGATTCTTTGTTAGCCATAGCGGCTTTCGAACCTGGCCGGTTTGGTGACAAATTTAGTGATGAAACCATCGCACCACTTGAAGCGTTGGTGGCAACACTCCAGCAAAACCCCCCAGTAATTGCCTTTGTAGAGATCAAAGAGGAGTCAATTGAGCATTGCGGTCGAGAGTTGATGTTACAAGAAATACAGCGAATTTTGGAACCAGTGGCAGAACAAACTGTAATAATGAGTTTTGACTATCAGCTCGCCATCATGGTTCGAGAGTCGAATTGGCCTCTAGTAGGCGTAGTATTAAAATACTGGGAAGATCTAGAGAGCGATGAAATCCAAAAGGCTGCCGCTGATTTTATCTATGTTGATCATGGAATTATCCCTGAAAACTATAACCTCTATGATAGTGCCGCCCTCAGTGACGCAACGCTAGTTGCCTACGAAGTTAGTGACCGAGCTCTGGGATATACTCTATTGGCGCGTGGCGTTGACATGCTAGAGACTTACGAGCTAGAAAACTTAATGGCCTCGGACTAAGCAATAACAGCGACTAACTCCGTCGCCATTGAGTCCCCGCCCTACTATCCTCAAGAATCACACCCTGATCAAGAAGGGATTGGCGTATTTGATCAGCTCCAGCATAATCCTTATTTTCCTTAGCTTGTTGCCGTTGGATAACGAGCGCGTCAATGTCTTGCTTGCTAATGTCTTCCGAGCCTCTCGCGTGGGTAAACCATTGTTCCGGGTCTTGTTGCAGCAACCCCAGAATTTCACCTAATGCGAGCAACTCGGACCCTATGGAGCGTTTCTCTTCACCCTGAGCACTATGCATTAGCTTGGCAAGGCGATGTAATTCGCTAATGGCCATTGGAGTGTTCAGGTCGTCAAGAAGTGCCTTATAACCGGCACTATTTCTATTTAATAGCGGCTGATCTACTGGAGTACCACGTAAATAACCATATAAGGAATCCAATGTACGCCATGCACTGTCCAACAGCTCTGCACTGAAGCTCTGCTCTGAGCGATAATGAGCCGATAGAATCACAAAGCGCAATACCTCCCCGGGATAATGCTCCAACAGATCTTTAACCATCCGAAAGTTACCCAGAGATTTAGACATCTTTTCGCCATCAATGTTAATAAAACCATTGTGCATCCAAATATTGGCCATTGGCTTGCCATCATGGGCACAGCAACTCTGGGCAATTTCATTCTCATGATGGGGAAAAATAAGATCTTGCCCACCCGCGTGTATATCAATGGTTTCACCCAAGTGTTTTTCAGTCATCGCCGAGCACTCAAGATGCCAACCCGGCCGTCCTCTACCCCAAGGGCTATCCCAACCCGGTTCTGCGTCGCTCGAGGGCTTCCATAGGACAAAGTCCCCTGCATAGCGTTTGTAGTCAGCTACTTCTACGCGAGCGCCAGCCAGCATGTCATCCAGCGATCGGCCCGATAACTGCCCATATTTTTCCATAGACTCGACTGCAAACAGCACGTGTCCCTGAGACTCATATGCGTGACCTTTATCGATCAAAAGGCTCGTCATACTGATCATCTCTGGAATATGTTGAGTGGCATAAGGGGTAATGGTGGGTTCTAGATTGTTGAGCGCAGCCATATCCTCGAAATAAGCCTCCGCATAACGTGCGGAGAGAACAGAAATGTCTTCGCCAAGCTCAGCGGCAGCATTCATTATTTTATCGTCAATATCAGTGATATTACGAGCGTAAATAACGTTCGGGTAAACACTCTTTAGTACCCGATAAAGCGTATCAAAAACCACCACAGGCCTGGCATTACCGATGTGGACTCGGTTGTAGACGGTTGGCCCACAGACGTACATAGTGACTCTACTGGGATCAATAGGCTGAAATACTTGTTTCTCACGGCTCATGGTGTTGTAGAGCTGTAATTCAAGGATGTTAGTGTCAGTCATTCTATGCTTTCCAATTATCTCTAAGACCAATGGTACAGTTAAAAATTAAACTTTTTGTTTGATCAGTATCTCGGGTGAAATATCCTTCCCGCTCAAACTGATAGTGATCACCAGCAACCGTCGCAGCAAGACTTGCTTCAGCTTTGCATCCGTTGACCACACTCAAAGAATCGGGGTTAAGGTGCTCGAGAAAATGTTGTTCTCCCATATCCGGATCAGCCTGGTTAAACAAACGATCATATATATTCAGGGTGCAGTCGACAGCGCTAGAGGCTTCAACCCAATGCACAACACCGCGGGCTTTAATCCCTTCTGGAGCATCTTTGCCGACCGTGTCGGGAACTAGTGAAGCAATGACTTCGATAACCTCGCCTGCAGGATTTTTTACCACATCATCAGCCCTAACGATAAAGGCGCCACGTAACCGCACGTAGTCTCCAATAACTAGGCGTTTGAACTTTTTCCGCGACAGGCTGGTATCTTCACTAAAATCGCCTTGATCAATATACAACTTGTCACTAAACGTGAGCGTACGCGAACCCATATCGTCCCTATTAGGGTGGTTTTTTACTTCAATCTGAACGTTTTCATGCCCGGAGTAGTTGGTCAAGGTAACCAGTAGTGGGTTTATTACGCACATTGCTCGTGCCGCATTAGAATTTAGATCGTCCCTTATAAAGTGTTCAAACTGGGCGACATCAACAATACCATCTGTCTTTGCCACTGCGAGGCTATCACAAAAGTTTCTAATGGCGCTCGCGCTGACGCCACGACGACGCAGCCCGGATATTGTAGGCATGCGCGGATCATCCCATCCAAAAACATGGTGGTCGTCAACCAGTTGTTTGAGCTTACGCTTACTGGTGATCGTGTAATTGAGTTTTAGTCGGCCAAATTCATATTGATGAGGAATAGAGGGTAGCGGAAGGTTTGCGGTAAACCATTCATAGAGAGGGCGATTTGCAGCAAACTCTAAGGTACAAATTGAATGACTCACGCCTTCGATAGCATCTTCCTGCCCATGAGCGAAGTCATAAGATGGATAAATATTCCACTTGTCGCCTGTGCGTTGGTGAGTCATCTTTTTAATACGATACAGTACCGGATCACGCAAATTGATGTTCGCTGATGACATATCTATCTTCGCCCGCAGAGTCATAGCGCCCTCAGCTACGTCTCCAACACGCATGCTCTCGAGCAAGGCTAGGCTTTCTTCAGCCGGCCTTTCCCGAAACGGGCTGTTGGTGCCAACTTCAGTCAGCGTACCGCGTAACTCACGCATTGCTTGTGCATCAAGTTCGCAAACATAGGCTTTATTATCATTAACCAATGTGATCGCCCAAAGATAGAGCTGATCAAAATAATTCGACGCATAGCAGGGCTCCCCCTCCCAGTCATAACCCAACCAGCGTACATCTTTGATGATAGCGTCAACATAGGCCTGATCTTCCTTCTCCGGATTGGTATCATCAAATCGTAAATTACATTGACCATTGTATTGGTTAGCCAGTCCAAAATTTAGACAGATCGATTTCGCATGCCCAATGTGCAAGTAGCCATTAGGCTCAGGCGGGAAGCGAGTCACAACATTAGTCACACGTCCAGACTCAAGATCAGCATTAATGATCTGCTGAATAAAATTTGTTGGCTTATCTATATCAGTCATAGGGTTTTTACAGGGCTTATCGGAAAGGCGCATATTATAGCGGGAGCATAGAGTCTTATAAACAAAAAGCCTACGATCTGGGTGGTTTTATTCCACGCTAACCAGAAACGCATCATTAATTCTAAAGATTTGTGTTAATCAGACTAATAAGAGATTAAAATAGCTGGAGATAAAAATACTAAACTCAAGGAAATCTAATGATTACATTTCGTACCAATATGGGCGACTTCTCGATTGAACTCGACTTCGATAAAGCACCCATCACTGCAGCTAATTTTTTGCAGTATGCTCGCGATGACTTTTATACCGGTACTGTTTTTCATCGGGTAATCAGTGGCTTTATGGTTCAGGGTGGCGGTATGGACTCTGACATGAACCAAAAAGCCGGCCGTGATACTATCGAAAATGAAGCTGATAACGGACTTAAAAACGAAATCGGCACGCTCGCCATGGCTCGCACAGGCGATCCACACTCCGCCTCATCACAATTCTTTGTCAATGTTGCCGATAACGGTTTTTTGAACCACAGTGGCAAAAATATGCAGGGTTGGGGATACGCGGTATTTGGAAAAGTCGTTGACGGTATGGATGTGATCGACAAAATTAAAGGTACGCCAACAGGTAATCGAGCCGGCCATCAAGACGTTCCAGTGGATGGTATCGAAATCACTGAAACCTTAATTAGCGAAGCCTATGCTGATCAGTAGAGGGGTATTCTAATGTCGATTCTTTTTGTTTCTGACATTCACCTCTCGGCTCAACGCCCGACTATTGTTCGGGCGTTTTTGGGTTTTCTAGGCCATCGCGCTCAGGAGGCTGAAGCGCTCTACATTCTCGGCGATCTGTTTGAATCCTGGATTGGTGATGATGATCCCTCTGAATTGGCCATCTCTATCAAAAGCGCATTAAGGCAGCTCTCAAATAGTGGTGTACGCGTTTATATCCAAAGAGGTAATCGCGACTTCACACTCGGATCACGCTTTGCCAAAGAAACCGGCGCAAAGCTCTTGCCGGACGAATACATGCTGAGTTACCGTCATCACTGCGCGCTGCTGATGCATGGAGATTCGCTGTGCACTGATGATATCGACTATCAACGATTCCGCAGAAAATCTCGTAATCCACTTTATCTTTGGTGTCTGGTTCATTTGCCATTAACTCTGCGTCAAAAGATCGCCTCAAACTGGCGTGAGAAAAGTGCCGCCGCTAACAGCAATAAATCCAGTCAGATTATGGATGTGAATACCCATGCGGTAACTGAGGTTATGTCTAAGCATAATGCTCCAGTACTTATTCATGGTCATACCCATCGGCCCGCCATTCATCAACTCGATAATAGGCAAAGAATTGTACTCGGTGATTGGGATCAGAACGGCTGGTGCTTAACCCTCGATAACGAGGGATTTAAGCAAGATTCATTTCCGTTGGTTTAAAACTCTAGAAATACCCCCATCTTATTGAATCTAGGTAGATATCTTCTGTCGTATGAGTATCATTAGCACTAGAACGTTGTGACTTCATTTAAAAGGAAAGAGACTCATGGAAACTGAAAAATATCGCGGTAACACCTCAACCAGTGGCATTCAGTCCACTGCCCTTAGCCCTGAGGTTAGCAAGGTACTTCGCAGCACGTATATGCTGTTAGGCACGACTATTGCGTTCAGCGCGCTGATGGCAGGCATTTCAATGGCCATAGGAGCCCCTCATTTTGGATTAATAACGCTACTCCCCTACTTCTTATGTCTGTGGATGGTCGAAAAAAACAAGAATACCTCTAAAGGCCTGTTTTGGGTTTTTGCATTAACTGGCTGGCTAGGATTCACGCTTGGTCCCATTCTCAACATGTATCTTGCCGTGAAGGGTGCTGACACTATAATGTTGGCCTTAGGATCCACCGCGCTGGTATTTTTTGCATCATCCGCTTATGTATTGACCACGCGAAAAAATCTTAGCTTTATGACCGGGTTTTTGATGGTGGGCATGCTAATTAGTTTTGTGGCAGCCATTGCCAATGTGTTTTTACAGATCCCCCTGCTTTCACTCACGATTAGCGCGGTATTTGCATTTCTCTCTGCTGGCATCATCATGTGGCAGACCAGCGCCATTATTCATGGCGGCGAAAGAAACTACATCTCTGCGACCGTCATGCTTTTTGTAATGATCTACAACCTGTTTTTAAGTCTTCTACAAATCTTCGGAATTATGGGCGATGACTAAGTAAAAAAGTGTACGTTTACAAAAAAGCCCTGTTTAATAGCAGGGCTTTTTTCTTTGGCCGCATAAATAATGGTTACCACATATAATTA
The DNA here is from genome assembly GCA_905182275.1 of gamma proteobacterium HTCC2207. Lineage (GTDB taxonomy): Bacteria > Pseudomonadota > Gammaproteobacteria > Pseudomonadales > Porticoccaceae > HTCC2207. Next base: position 85,242 of record CAJJAU010000003.1, on the reverse strand, counting down.
TCTTGGATCGCTCCCCAGCTGGTCGATCGCACAAGCCTCAGACATAGCCGAGACTTCTGGCCTTGAGTTAGGCGATGATCATATCGCTATTTTGGAGGTTGCTCGGCAGTTTTTTGATGAGTATGGTTTTTCCCCCTCGATGCGTCCTCTGTGCAAAACACTGTCTATGAAGATGGGGATAGATAAAGGCCGTAGTATTTATTTAAACCAACTATTTCCTGGCAGCCCTGCAAAGCAAATTGCACTGTTAGCTGGACTGCCCAAGCCTAAAAACTGTCTTTAGCCTGAGGTGTGACTTGATGATCTTAAGCCAACAACACATTGTAGCAACACCAAAAGGTGCGACCGAATTAAGTCTCGAGGACAAGACCGAGTTTATGCCGCAATTACCGCAATGGAAGATGGTGTGGGTAGATAATGTTGAACAACTATACAGAAGTTACCCACTCAAAAACTTCACCGCAGCGATAGACTTTGCCAACAAAGTTTCACTAGTCTCCGAACAATGTGACCATCATCCTAGACTCTCGGTAGAGTGGGCAAAGCTGTCCGTATATTGGTGGAGCCACAGCATTGGTGGCTTGCATCTTAACGACCTCGTCATGGCGGCGAAAACTGATGAGATTTATAACACTTTATGACTTCTAAACTAACGCTCGACACTCGTTATAGTGATGACAATTATCAGCAACAATTGGATCAAAAAGTTACTCGATTTCGGCAGGAATTGAGCCGCTTCGGTGAGTATCCAATTCAAATACATCCCTCTAAGCCCCTCAACTTCCGTATGCGTGCTGAATTTAGGATTTGGCATGAGAGTGGTGCCGCGCACTACGCCATGAATACACCCGGTGAGAAAAAGCCCTATATTATTACCGAGTTTCCAATTGGTGGTCCCCTCATTACTGCACTAATGCATCCGCTTCTTGAGGCTATTAACGCCAGTCAAATTCTCAGCCACCGACTATTTAGTGCAGAATTTTTGACCACCGGCAGTGGCCAGTCCCTGATCACTCTAATTTATCATAAGCCACTTGATGATGATTGGGAGGCCGAAGCTAAAATATTGCAAGACCAGTTGTCCATTTTTGTTATTGGCCGAAGTCGTAAGCAAAAACGAGTTTTAAGCCAAGACTTCGTCACAGAAAGGATTTCGGTTGATGGGCGAGAATATCGCTATCAACAAGTGGAGTCTGGCTTTACACAACCTAATGTTGGCATTAATACCGATATGCTTACCTGGGCAAGCGCCTGTTGTGCTGACGAGCACCAGGACTCAGACCTATTAGAGTTGTATTGTGGCAATGGTAACTTCACTGCTGTTTTAGCCCAGCACTTCAAGAGCATCCTCGCCACTGAGGTCTCCAAGGTGTCGGTAGCCTCAGCAGAGACTAACTTTGCTCTCAATGAAATTAATAACGTCACAGTTGTTCGCCTATCGAGTGAAGAAATCACTCAGGCATTAAATGGCGATCGCCCCTTCCGCCGACTGCGTAATATTGATTTATCCGCGTTCAATTTCTCTACTGTTTTTGTGGATCCACCAAGGTCGGGACTAGATCAGGGTACCGAGGCCTTAGTGGCTCGATTCGATAAGATTTTGTATGTGTCCTGTAATCCAAAAACGTTAATGAACAATCTCAATGAATTATGCAAGACTCACGACATCGTCAAAGCCGCGGCTTTTGACCAATTCCCATGGACCGAGCATCTTGAAACGGGTATTTTTTTGGTGCGTAAAGACTCAGTTCAGGCGTAATTTGGCGAGTGAATTCGCACCCACTGCGACAAATTCGCTATAGTCTTTTTCTATCTTCTCTCTCTCTGCGGTTAAGCGCTTTTGCTCAGAACGCTCAAGTAATGCCCAGTCTTCAAGGATGGGGATGTGGGACGTGGCCTCTGCAAGCTGCTGAAATACGGTGAAAGACTCCAATTCTTCAATGCTAGCAATAATTTTTTGAGCGAGAAAAGCAATACGCATGGCCGCTTCTGTCTCTGAGAGGTCTTTCTGTAAAAGAGCCCGGGCAATAATCTGAACCGACTGCCTCGCGTCACGATCATCATTCATGCGCTGTTCGCTTAACTGTTGGTCAAGTGCCCGTTGGGTGCGGCTTTTACGTCGCAATTGGGTACCCAGAAAAACGGCATAGCCCGCAAGGGGTAGAACCAGTAACCCACCAAAAATAACCCAATCAATGTTCAAACTTACGTATCCTCTTCTGAGTCGGAACCCACTAGGCCAGGATCATCGGCTATCGAGAGCAGATTGCTTGGCATAGTTTTTTTAGTTTTGGCGCCAAGTTTTTTTAACTCTTCACTGCGCCGAATAAGATTTCCGCGCCCGCTCACCAAACGCTTATGCGCTGTGCCCCAAGCTTCTTGACTCTTATCCAGGTGTCGTCCGACATCCTCTAAGGCTTCTATATAAAGGACAAATTGATCATAGAGACCGCCAGCTTTGTCGGCAATAACCTGAGCATTGAGGTTTTGATCCGCATAGCGCCAAAGGTTCTTAATGGTTCTTAATGTCACCATCAAGGTACTTGGACTGACCAAAATAATACCTCGGTCATAGGCATCACGCATCATGTCTGGCGCTTGATCCAATGCCAGCATAAAGGCCGACTCTATGGGTATGAAAATGAGTACGAAATCTAAACTATTTACGCCGGTTAGATTTTCATAGTCCTTGCCACTCAAGCCACGTATATGCGCGGTTAATGACGCTAGATGTTGGCTCAGACACAGCTTCTTAGTATCCTCGTCTTCAGCATGAAAATAGCGTTCGTAATCAACCAGGCTAACCTTGGCGTCAATAACAATATCTCTGCCTTCGGGTAGGTGAATAACCACATCGGGATTACGACGTTTACCGTCATCATCTTTGAGCGCCACCTGAGTATCGTATTCACGACCCTTAGTGAGGCCTGAATCTTCAAGTAATTTCTCTAGTACAAACTCGCCCCAGTTACCCTGAGCTTTGTTATCGCCACGCAATGCATTGGCAAGGCTCACCGCATCTGCAGAAATTTGTAAAGTCTGTTTTTGTAGCTCACTAATCTGCCCGACTAGCTTGTTGCGGTCAGCATTCTCCTTGTCATAAACAGATTCAACCTGCTTGCGGAAGTCGCCAATATCTCGCCGCAAAGGGCTAAGCGACACTTCAATTGCTTCTTTACTCTGAGCTGAAAACTTTGCTTGTTTGTCATCAAAGATCCGGTTGGCAAGATTTTCAAATTCTTTACTGAGAAGCTCTTTGGCATTTTGAAGCATCTTTAACTGCGCTTCGTATTGGGACTGTTGATTCGCCAGTTTTTCTTCTAGCACACGATTGCACGCAAGAAGCTCAGGATAACGATCATCATATCGTGGCTTAGAGGAGGCTCTCCCTAATAGAAAGCCAATACCAAGTCCCGCGATGAGAGCCAAGAGCAACAAAAAAATAGAAACTGCACTAAAAGAATTTTCCATACCTTTATTGTAACAGCCTGCTGTCATTTGCACTGATGTTTTGCGATTATATACACGGGTTTTTAATTACAGTGCGGAAATACTTTAAATGTTGCTACCTTTAATCGATATCGCTCTTTTCCGCGACGCTATTGAACAAGATTACTTGATCATCACGCCAAATCATCGTCTCGCGGCTAAGATTAGTGAAGCTTGGTCATTGGATTGCCAGACCCGTAATTCAGTCTGGCGCACTCCTAGAGTGTTCGCCATAGATCACTGGCTTAAACACTGTTGGGATGAGCTTCAGGACCAGAATAATATGGCCCTGTCGGGCAAGGCAGTGGTTGGCTCACAGCAAAGTCGCTACTATTGGGAGCGGGCGATCAATGAGAACGACCCAGATTTGAGTAGCCAATATGCCAAAATGGTGAGCCAAACCTATTCAACCCTCGAACAGTGGGATCTCACCGTCGACCAAGTGCATGATGATACCCCCGCAATAACCTATTTAAGGCGTTGGAGCAAAAGCTACCGCCATCTGCTTAGGATGAACACCCTACTCACTCCAGCAGAAAGCTGGCAATCCATTTTAAAGGCTTTTCAGGAGGGTTTGTTGTCTACAGAAACGACAATACTGACCTATGGTTTTCAGTCGCAACCGCCTCTTATCGAAAAATTACTTAATACAGCGAGCCCGAATACTCGACCAATTGAAAGTGACAAACATCGCGCAAATAGTCATGTGGTGACGGCCGTTGACCACGAAGAAGAGTTACGCAGTGTCGCTAGCTGGGCTGCACAAAAATTAACGCAACAGCCCAATCAACGTATTGGTATCGTTATTCCAGACCTCAACAATTCCCTCGCTAAAGTTGCCAGAATTGTGAATGAGGCTCTTGGCGACCATGCTACTGAGTCTGTCGTCAACATATCAGCGGGTACGCCATTAAGTCAGACTAGTATCGTTAACAGTGCTCTAGGTTTAATTGACTGCTTAAACAACAAAAAGGCGTTGCAGAAATGGCTAGAAATACTCTACAGCCCTCATAACCTGTTCGACCAGCTATCGGTGCAGTCGCGCGTAAATGCCGAACTAGGTCTTAGAAAAACACGGCGTTTTGAGCATAGCTTTGGCGAGTTTTTCAAGGCCGTTTGTCCAGACAATGAAGCCGAAGTTATTCCAGATTCTTTAGCCGCGGTCGCTCACTTGCGGGATACTCATAGCGATCACCATCGGCTTCAACAAAACTTCACAGCCTGGGCTGGTTTTTTTAGTTCTCACCTTAATAATTTAGGATGGCCAGGTAAGCGCACCTTGAATAGCCTTGAATATCAGCAAAAAGAGCACTGGCAAAGGTTGTTAGAGCAATTTTCAGGACTTGACAATCTGGGTATTGAAATTGGTTTCACCACTGCCCTTAAACATTTAAGACGCCTAGCACAGGATGCGGTATTTCATCCAAAGACGGCAGATGCACCATTGCAAATCCTGGGTCTGCTAGAAGCGTCTGGATTACGCTTTGATAGTCTGTGGGTACTCGGCATGGACAGTCAAAACTTCCCGGCATCAGTCGCTATAAACCCACTCTTACCTGCAGCCTTTCAGCGCCAGCATGTCATGCCGCATAGTTTGCCAGAGCGGGAACTTGAAATCGCACGACAATTACTTCTTAGCTATATAAATAATAGTGGTGAATTAATCCTAAGTTACGCCAGTAAAAAGGGCGAGGAAACCTTGCGGCCAAGCCCGCTGATATCCGATATCCCCTGTGTCGCACTAAAGCATCTTGTCAGCGATGTCGCCCAATATCCAAAGAACCTCATGCAGGTAGATCAAGCCCACCTATTTGAGGATTATGCCCCTCGATTTGATAAAGCAATTGAGTCAATTAGTACCGGCGTTAGCCTGTTCAAGAATCAAGCAGCCTGTCCTTTTAATGCATTTGCGATCCATCGCTTAAAAGCGGCATCGTTAGAGGAACCGAGCCATGGATTGACGCCCTCAGATCGTGGCACCATTCTGCACGACATCCTTTTTCGATTATGGACACAATGGGGCACGTCGCGAGAGCTTCACCAACAGTCCGATCAAGAGATTGACCTGCGACTTGAACAAGTCGCCACCGAGATACTTGACGACTGGTCAGTTCACCACCCTATTCTACGCGGAGAGCGTTATAGGAAAATTGAAAAAACGCGACTGATTAAACTCTTGTGGGAATGGATTGTCCTTGAAAAACAGAGGCCTAACTTTTCTATTGAGGCTCTTGAGAGAAAGCAAAAAGTGACTTTTGGTGATTTAGATGTCTCTTTTCGTCTAGATAGAATTGATAGAATCGATGACAAGTTACTAATTATTGACTACAAATCGGGGGCCATTAACCCCTCACATTGGCATGGGGAACGGCCAAAGGATCCTCAACTACCCCTGTATGTCTCTGCGACTGAGACGCTGGTTAATGGTTGTGCTTTTGCTCAGATTATCGGTGGCAAAATTCGCTTCACCGGCATCAGTGACAGCTTGCTAATTGAGGGCGAAAAGGCTAGCGGTGACTGGCAGCAATCTGTCTCGCAGTGGCATAGTTCGATTAGTCTGCTGGCTCATGAGTTTACTGCAGGTGTCGCACAAATGGAGGTCATTCACCCAAGTGGCGTGATCTATCACACCCATCTGTTACCACTCAATCGATGGTCTGAAGAATCCATCATCAATAAAATCGCCGCAACGGCTGGGGCGGTCGAATGAACACTATAAATGACCAGATCGAGAGACTAAAAGCGATAGATCCCCGAGAAAGCTTTATCGTTTCAGCACCCGCAGGATCTGGGAAGACTGGCCTTATTACACAGCGTATTTTGGGCTTACTCGCGACGGTTAAAGAGCCTGAAGAAATACTCAGCATCACCTTCACTCGAAAGGCCGCAGCGGAGATGGCATCACGAGTGCACCATGCGCTTCAACAGGCTGCCACCGAGCCAAGGCCTATTGAAAGTTATGCAGCGCAGACCTGGGATCTCGCGGAAAAAGCATTGCGACAAGATCAAGATTTGGGCTGGAATTTACTCGACATGCCGAATCGATTACGTATTCAAACAATCGATAGTTTTTGCCGTTATATAGCCCGTCAATTTTCCTTAGAGACAAAGCTTGGTGATATCTCGGAACCCAGTGAGTATCCGGACGCCCATTATGAGACTGCAAGTCGCTCCCTACTCCAGCAATTGGAGGTAAATGATTCTTTAGCGCCCTCGCTTGAAATCCTCCTAGCCCACACCGGTAATAATCTAGCAAGGTGCGAACAGCTGCTGTCCGAATTACTCAGCAAGCGGGAGCAATGGTTACCGTTAATTTTCGGCATTGAAGATAACCGTCATTACTTTGAACAGGTCATCGAGCAGATTGTTGATGAAAACTTATCTAGCCTTTATGAAAGACTAATGCCTATCACCGGGGAGTTGATCGAATTAGTTGACTTTGCAGCGAGGAATCTGCCTGAGGGCAAGAACCTGGCTTTGGCTGACCTCATTGGTATAGTTGAGCTTCCTGATAGTGACCTTTCAGGCATTTCTTGCTGGAAAACACTATTACAAATGCTGGTTACCAAAGACGGCAATATTCGCCTCAAAATCGATAAAAACGCGGGCTTCCCTACCGATAAGAAAGAACACAAAACACGCATGGAAGATCTTTTGGCCTGGTGCCGGGATCAGGATGGCTTAGTTGATCAAATTAACAACGTGTTGAACTTACCCGACCATTCCATCACAGGGAGTCAACAGCTTATTCTTAACGCCTTGGCGGTGCTATTGCCCCACTTGGCCGCGCAGCTAAATGCTGAATTCAAAGAACAGGATCAGTGTGATTACCCTGCTGTTACACTGTCGGCATTAGAGGCGATTACACCTGCTTCCGATGAGGTTGTGTCCGACATAACTCTGCGTTTGGATTACCAGTTACGACACATATTAGTCGATGAGTTTCAGGATACCTCAGGATCTCAGGTGGAGCTGCTCACTCAACTGGTAAACGGTTGGCAAGCTGGGGATGGCAGAACACTATTCTTGGTGGGTGATGCCATGCAGTCTTTGTATGGGTTTCGTAATGCAAATGTTGGTTTGTTCATTAATCTTCAGCGCCATTCAATCGGCCCTATCCAATGTACGCCGCTAACCCTATCGACAAACTTTCGATCAGAACAAGGCGTGGTTGATTGGGTCAACACCGTATTCAGTGGCGCCTTTCCAAAGCGAGCAGATATCAGTCGCGGGGCAGTACCTTATTCAGCATCATCGGCCTTCAAATCTTATGGCTCGGATGCTGCGGTGACTTTTAAAGGATTTTCAGGTGAGTTAGCCGAAACGGCACAGGGAGAGCATATTGCCGCGACCTGTCGAACGATATCACAAAGAGATAGTAGCCAATCAATTGCTATTTTAGTGCGTAGTCGTGGCCATCTAAGGTACATTATTCCAGCACTCCAATCAGCCAACCTTAACTGGGAGGCCCATGATATTACACCTTTGGGTACTCGAATGCCGGTGCTGGACATGATGTCATTAACGCGCGCCCTGGTATCGCCTGCAGATAGAATTGGGTGGCTGGCTTTGTTGCGAAGTCCTTTCTGTGGTTTGGGCTTAGAAGACCTGCTAACAATATCCAATAGCACTCTGGCCAGTCCTTTTACCGGAGATGCTATTCTTGCGCAGCTGCAGGCTATACTCAGTTCAAACTCTGTGGGAAAACTCTCCGATTATGGGCGGCGAGCACTTATCCGGATTATCCCAGTACTAGTGGGCGCTTGGGACATGAGAGGTCGAACTGACATACGCATTGCTGTTGAGTCGACGTGGCAGCGCTTAGGAGGCCCGGCAACTATTGCTAGTGATGCAGACCTAAGTGACCTGCGTCGCTATTTAGACCTCTTAGAGACATGGCAAGTAGCTGGATTAGTAAAGGACTGGGCAGGCTTCGAAGTGGCCGTGGAAAAGCTCTATGCTAATCCGTCCCCACATTACAGTGACGGAAAAGACTCTGAGACAACCATTCAAATCATGACCATACATAAGTCCAAAGGATTAGAATTTGATCATGTTATTTTACCCTCCTTAGGTAGTCAGTCGCCCTCGGACAAGAAGCCACTACTTAGGTGGCAAAAAATCATATCAGACGATAATCAATCATCTTTAATTATGGCGCCTTTAGGCCCTCATGATGAGGAAGACGACCCCGTCTACGCTTATCTCAAATATGAATCTAATTTAAAAACCCGACTCGAAGATACTCGAGTACTCTATGTGGCGGCAACCCGTGCAATCAAAAAGCTGTATTTGTATGCTAAGTTGACGCCTACTAAAAAAGATGGCTGGAATGCCCCTGGGAAAACTAGCTTACTGAACCCCATCTGGCCACCCATTGCAGATAATATAAATGCTGGACTATTTGATGTTGAGGCGACCACGAATGGGAGCGGCAACTCCGGCATGGATACAAGCCGCCAATTAGTTCACATACGCCGCCTGCCCGCTGAATTTGTTGCACCGAACCTAGAAAAGCATGCCTTACTTGGCCAATTAGGTCCTAAATCTAACGACTCGTTCTCCGTTGGCGAGAGTGACTTATCGGTGAGAGCCCGACATTTTGGCACCGTTCTGCACAGGAGCTTAAAGCAAATGGCCAATGAGGGGCTTAATGCTTGGCCAGAGAGTAGACGCTTAAAATTACCTCTGACTTGGAGGGCTCAACTAAAGGAACTCGGTATTCTTGCTTCAAAACAGGAGCTTGCGGGATTAGCTAGCGCGATTACGCTGACAGTCAAAGATAGTAAAGGACAATGGATTTTGGCCCAGCATTCGCAGGCTTACTGTGAACAATCTCTGAGTTACTCACGCGACAGTGGTGAATCATTTGGAATGTCGGTCATTGACAGAACCTTTATTGATGCGGGGATTCGCTGGATTATTGATTACAAATTTACTCGCCCTACCGAACAGGAAACTAACGCCCAATTTGAACAAAGACAGATGAATTATTACAAAGGCCAGTTAAACCACTACGCAAGTCTCTATCGGCAAATGGGTCCAGAGCCTGTTCGGTGCGCACTATACTTTCCCCAGATAGCGATGTTTAGCCCTATAACCGTTGAATAGTCTTCAAAAACGTTTCGTTTTAAGTACAATAGCGCCCTCAAAAGAACTAACTTAGTCAGGAAATCCGATAATGGACCGTAGAGCAGTAGAAAATATTAATATCGAGCAACCAGAAATTCTGGTGACCCCCGCTGAGCTAAAGCGTGAGATTCCGATATCGGATAAAGCCAGACAAACAGTCTCTGAAGGACGTACGGCTATAGAAAATATTTTAGAGCGTAAGGATCATAGAATCTTTGTGGTGGTAGGACCCTGCTCGATCCATGATCTTAAGGCCGCCCATGAGTATGCAGCTAAGCTGAAGGCACTGGCAGATAAGGTAAGCGACACGCTACTCATTGTCATGCGTGTCTATTTTGAGAAGCCACGTACCACGACTGGCTGGAAAGGGTTGATAAATGATCCTTTTATGAACGATTCGTTCAAAATAACCGACGGCCTTCACATTGGCCGCCAACTACTCCATGATATTCTTGAGATAGGATTACCAACAGCAACCGAAGCGCTGGATCCCATCTCACCCCAGTACATGCAAGATCTAATAACTTGGTCAGCTATTGGTGCTCGCACTACTGAGTCGCAGACTCATCGCGAAATGGCATCAGGGCTCTCATCCTCGGTAGGTTTTAAGAACGGTACCGATGGAAGCCTGACCGTAGCCATGAACGCCTTACAATCGGTTGCCAGCCCGCATAGATTTTTAGGTATTAATTCAGATGGCAAAGTATCTGTGATCACCACCAAAGGCAACCCTTACGCGCATGTGGTTTTACGAGGCGGTAATGGTAAGCCAAATTATGATTCGGTCAGTGTTTCAATCTGCGAGCAAGAGCTGTCTGCTGAAGGTATAACTCCGAATATCATGGTAGATTGCAGTCATGCAAATTCCAATAAAGATCACAAGTTACAGCCTCTAGTGCTAGACAATGTGGCTAATCAAATTCTTGAGGGTAATCAATCTATCATTGGAGCAATGGTCGAAAGCCATCTTAATGGCGGCAATCAGAAGTTATCAAGTAATCCCGATGACATGGCCTATGGCGTATCAGTAACAGACGCCTGTATCGACTGGGAGACCACTGAGACTAGTATTTTAGATATGGCCGAGAAGCTTAGAGACGTGTTAAAGACCAGATAACTACTATTCGAGTTTTTTAATTGAATGGTTGTCGGTATTGATCTAGGATTGTGATCGATTACTAAGGCTTTACTACTGGAGTTGTATACGCCCATGCCCCGTCTCATTCTGCTTGTCGCTCTCATTTTCATTGTTTGGTATTGGTGGAGGACCATCAAAGGACTGTCTACCGAGGAAAAGCAACCATTCCTTTGGCGCAGCGCGTTTTGGGTAGTGTTAGCAGCCTCTTTAATATTGGTTGTATCTGGCCGGATGCATTGGGTTGGCGCCGGATTAGCGGCATTGATTCCACTGGGCAAAACATTATTGGCCTTTGGATTCAGAGCACTTCCCATACTCCGGCTTTTAGGCCGTTTCAAGACTACTCCTTCTCAATTCAAGACTAAGTCTTTAAAGGTCACTATTAATTTTTCAAACTCGCAAATGGACGGTGAAGTTCTTATCGGTGAACTAGCCGGTAAAAACTTATCGGATCTAACTGATGATGAGCTGGAAAACTTAGCGGCCCAATTAAAGGATATTGATCGCGAATCATATGCTCTTTTATATGCTTACCGTATGCGCAGAGGTAATCCAGGGCAGCAGAGCGAAGGCGGCTTTAGTACCGAGAGTTTTACTGGTCTTTCTGAGAGTGAAGCCTACGAAATTTTAGGTCTTGACCAAACAGCGTCTAAGGAGGACGTCATTAAGGCGCATAAACGGCTAGTTCAGCGCCTACACCCAGACCGGGGTGGAAGTGATTACCTTGCCGCTAAAATAAATGCTGCCAAGGATAGACTAGCCTAGGCTGCCCATTATTCAGAACAACTCATCGCTGGCGATATTCTGTAAAGCATCATTCGTTGTGAAAACAAAGTGAATGTATCGTCCAAGCCATTTAAACGGTTCTATCTGCGAGTACACTAGTTCAGCGTCAATCACTGCCTGAGGGTTCGTATGGCCTCCCCTAACGGTGGTTACATAGTCATGGAATACTCTTAGCCCTGAAGACTTAACTAGCTTGAGCTCGAGTTTCTCTGACCAGTTTTTAATCAGCTCAGGATGCAATGGCGAGTGTGGCGTTAAGCTACCAGGATCTGCCTTGAAATCTGATTCCAGCATCTTGAAATTCCCTCGTATTAGATTTCGGTATACCAGGGCGTTGTGATTATAAAATGTTAAAGAAATAATAGCGCCGTATGAGCTGTGTCGTATAAGTTGGCGGAGTAACTCCTCAGGTTTGTCTAGCCATTCAATGACCGCATGACAAATCACTAGGTCAAATAGACCCAACTCTGCAGCATCCAGGTCCTGATAAGCACACTGATGCCAGGCAATGGAGTGTTCCACACCTGCTGCTGTGGCTGCGCGTTTAGCAGTGGCAGTCATATTCGACGATAAATCATTATAAGTGACGCAGTGTCCAAGCTCGGCCAACCGAACAGACATCTGACCCAGCCCTCCGCCCACATCGAGCACTCGTATGGGCTTTGAACCACTAATCGATGGCATCACCGCTAACAAATCACGCCAAATCACCGCCAATCGAATATCACCCTTTAGGCCACCGTAAACTTTACTGGAAAACTTTTCCGTTAAATCGTCAAAATTACGATCTTCGCCACTAGAACTTACCATATCGTTCTTCAACTCATTGAATCTCGCATTAAAACAAAAACCAGCTAAGGGTTATATAGCCGCAGAGGGCTTTGCGCATTACAATACGCTTTAATATGCGAAGGCGATAATAATGATAAATTCTCCTACCGTGGCTCTAGCTATGGATCTGGTTTCACGACCCTCTGTTACGCCTTTTGATGCTGGCTGCCAAGATCTGATGATCGATCGTTTAGAAAGCTGTGGCTTCAAGGTGGAACGCTTAAAATTTGATGATGTTGACAATTTTTGGGCAATTCATGGCAGCGACGGACCTATTTTCTGTTTCGCAGGTCACACTGATGTGGTCCCTACAGGCCCCCTAGATCAATGGACAAACCCACCATTTTTTCCAGAAATAAAAGACGGTTTACTGTTTGGTCGAGGGGCTGCGGACATGAAAGGATCACTTGCTGCCATGGTGGTCGCAGCAGAACAATTCGTAACGGAATATCCAGACCATCCCGGCAGACTTGCTTTTTTGATTACCAGTGATGAGGAAGGTGTGGCTATTAATGGCACTGCGCGGGTTGTTGAATGGCTTCAAGAGCAACAAATAAAACCGCAGTGGTGCCTTGTGGGTGAGCCTTCAAGCTCTGAGGAATGCGGCGATACGATCAAAAATGGACGCCGCGGATCACTCGGGTGTTGTATGACGATTACTGGGCTCCAGGGGCACGTAGCCTATCCCCATCTGGCATCAAATCCTATCCATTTGGCAACCCCAGCAATAAACGAATTAATCGCAGAAGTTTGGGATGAGGGGAATCAATATTTTCCACCCACCTCATTTCAGATATCGAATATCGCCAGTGGCACAGGGGCAACTAATGTCATACCTGGAGACATTCAAATCATGTTTAATATTCGCTTCTCTACCGAAGTGACTGACAGCCAGTTACGGCAGCGTGTTGAAGATATCTTGGATAAGCATGGTCTCAATTACAATATGGAGTGGAGACTGAGTGGCCGACCGTTTTTAACTAAAACTGGTTTGTTAGTTGATGTGGCTACTGAGTGCATTCAGCTCGTCACTGGCTTAAAAACCATTTTATCGACCGCCGGAGGTACTTCTGATGGTCGATTTATCGCACCCATGGGCTCTGAAGTACTAGAGTTAGGGCCCCTCAACAAAAGCATTCACCGCGTTGATGAGCACGTATCAGCAGACGATTTAAATAAACTAACCGAGATTTATCAAAAAATTGTATCCCAGCTACTGTGCTGAATGGTTTATTAAAGTTAATGTGGACTAAGTGGCGGTATCAATGAACTATCAAACCTCTCTTCTGTATGGCTCCACCGTCGCTATCTGGGGATCTACCTGGCTGGTTATTACGTTCCAGCTCGGAACAGTTGATCCCATTATATCGGTTATCTACCGAATGGCGCTGGCCTCTGTGTTGCTTTTTCTTCTCTGTCGATTTCTCGGTGTCACCCTCCGTGCATCAAGAGTAGATCACTTATTCTTCATGATTCAGGGGGTATTAAGTTTCGGGGTGAATTTTTGGTTTATCTACATGTCTGAGATGTTTTTAACCAGCGGGATCATCGCCGTTATATTTTCTCTGATTGTCTTTTTTAATCTGATCAACGGTCGTATTTTTTTAAAGCGCCCTATTGAGAAAAACACTGCGCTTGGTGGCCTCGTCGGTCTATGCGGATTATATTTACTGTTCTCTCCTGAACTGAGTAATGCTAGCACCGGGCAAGATGCCCTAAAAGGCTTTGGTTTGGCGTTCACCGCAGTGTTTAGCGCGTCATTGGGCAATATGTCTGCAACCCGCAGTGGCATGCTAGGTCACTCGGTGTGGCGTATCAACGCCTGGGCGACACTTTACGGTGCCGCGGCACTAACGATTATAGCGCTCTTAACGGGTACCGCTTTCACCTTTGATTCGAGTATCGAATACACCCTATCCCTAGTCTACTTATCTATTTTTGGTACTATTCTTGCTTTTGGTGCCTACTTAAAATTGATGGTAATTATAGGCCCGGAAAAGGCAAGTTATGGTGCGTTGATGATACCCTTCGTCGCGATTGGTCTATCAACTATTTTTGAGGACTACCAGTGGACAACTATCGCAGCCAGCGGTTTTATTTTAGCTGTACTGGGCAATTATCTAGTCATGCGTAAACAACGCTAAGAAGGTATTTTACGTAGTGCGAAAATATCGAAGCGAGTACTCTTCCCAGTAAGCGAATAAGTTGGCTGTAAATCTGCAAGGAACTCAGCATTGGAAGACCTTTTAATAACCACTCTGTAACGTGCGCTGTTGATGGCAAGCTTCAGTAGCGCGTCTGCGTCATCGTCTCCGCCGACAATATTTTGAAATGCCTGCATCTCCTTTTTTACCTTCGCTGACTTTTTACGATGAGGAAACATTGGGTCCAAATATATGACGTCTGGCCGTTCTTCGTCTGTGAGGGATCTAACCGCATCAAACGAGTCGCATTCAAGAAATTTAAGACGCCCCATTACATCTCTTAACTCAGGATCATCGATGCCTGCAGCTATTGCTCTTTCAACACCATCCCGAAGTAGGCAAGCAATTATCGCGTTGCGTTCGAAAAGCTTTACATCGCACCCTAAGGAAGCTAGAACGAAAGCGTCCCCACCCAAACCGGCGGTAAGGTCAAGAACCGAAGGACAAAATCGCCCTGACACCCCAATCGCTTTAGCTATTGCCTGACCATTACCACCACCAAACCTGCGCCTGTGACTGTTAGCACCATTATTGAAGTCAACACGGATTGGCCCGTGCAATCGGCGATCTTTTGGATGTAGCGAAATACCACTTTCGCCGACCACCAGTACGTAACCCTGATCATTAGGGTGAGCCTCGGCTTTCTCATCTACTTTAGAGCCACTGAATAATACTATTCCCAACTGGTCGGACAATCGCTTTACAGCCGGTAAATACTGGGGCGAGTCACAACTAATAGTGATGTTTTGCATATTAATACTCAACGACATTTAAATACCACTCTAGCGAAGACATGGCTCATGGGATAGGGCTTAAGAACATTACTACACTGCTGTGTAGATGAGTAGATCATTCCGATATGTTAAACAAAAAATCCATTATTACTCGGTCGGTTTTATTTAGAGCAAAGGCTCATCCTAATATGCAATTGAGTTAGGTAAATCATCTACGACGAGCGCATAATTGCCTCTTTCACCGTAGTGACTGTCCATTGTTCCCATGCCCAAAGGAGGAAACCATCTGTAACCCGCTCACCTTTACACCTATCTTGCTCAATGTTTGATGATCATGAATTGTGGAGCCCAAAGCCTTTTTAGTATCGTGCAGTACTAACCCTGACTAATTTAACTAACAATACGATTATCATATAAGATGGCACGGGATAACGATACAGCCCGCAAAGTGTAACCACTTTAGAACATCACACTTGTGAGTAACTTATAGTGGTTATATTTGGTGACCAAGTTCACAGAACCGACCCTAAGTTATGCACAATTTCTGTGGATAACTTTGTGGATTAACCTTGGATTGGTGCCTTAAATGCGTAAAAAACATACCTCCCACTTAGATTGGTCGTTTTTTAACCATTTAAAAAAATACTATATATATCAATGACATAGCCTTAATGACAACAACAATCAATGACTTACGAGCGTTATCTAATACAACATTTCAAAACAACAGTCTATCTGTGGAAAAATATAATTTAGCTTGACCTAACCATCAAACACCGCTGGTAGCATTAAACCCAACAATGAGACTTTTAACGCCTCATCACCTTACCCTAACTCCTGCCAATCACTGCCTACGTCTTGGTCTGCAAACGTTATTGCGGTACCACCTAAGTCGGCTGTTGAGAGTAACTCTGAAATAATATTAGTATCGTTATTCTTATCGCTGATATGCCCTAATAGAAGCCTCTGTAAATAAGATAAATCGAGCTTTTTTAGTAAATCCAACGCCTGTCTATTACTGAGGTGCCCAAACAAGCCACTGACCCGATCTTTTAAAAATCGGGGATAGGGTCCCATAGCAAGCATTTCTTCGTCATAGTTCGCTTCTAGCAGCAAGCCATGACATTGCGAATAAACAGAGATAACATGTGGCGTGTAGTGTCCTAGGTCAGTCAAAATTCCCAAGCGCACCATCCCATCAGTGAAAACGTACTGAACGGGCTCCCTAGCGTCATGAGGTACTGGAACTGGGGTCACGTTAAGGTCCCCCACAACAAAATCAGTGTGACTATCAATTATGTGAAAGTTTTTAGAATCAACAGAGATATTTCGCGCTTTAAAACAACCAGCCGATAAATAAACAGGAATATTAAACTTCGCAGACAGAACCTCAACCCCCTTCCAATGATCGCTGTGTTCGTGGGTAATGAGTATTGCTGTAATTTGTTCAGGGACGACATTGCGCGCCAGAAGCCTTGTCGTTAACGACCTAATACCAAATCCACAGTCAACTAAAACAACCGTGGAGCCTGCTTCGATAATGGTCGAGTTTCCCTTGCTACCGCTCCCAAGCGAGGCGAATCGCATTATTTATCCACGCTACGATAAGTTGCTTCGTAAAATAGCTAAGAGTTTTAGTGCTTCAGTTCTTCCAAGGCTATCGCCCTGGCCATCCACAATTTTTATTTCAACGTTAGCAGCCTCTGCTTCGACTAGAACACGATAGTTAGCTGTAATAACATCCTCATCGCTACCGCCACCAAAAAGACGCCCGAAAAACCCAACTTCGGTACTACTGGGTTCGGTATAATTAACGAAAAATATGCCCTCAGAGCGATTTTTATCTATCGTAGAAAAACCGCCACGCTCCAAGGAGTAGACCACTGAGGCCCATGAACGATCAAAACCAAGTTTGATACGAATAAATGGATCGGCAATCTCGGTGGATATAATCTCTACCTTAGCAACACCGCCAATGTCTTGCGCTAGCAGCGAGACGCTAGCAAAGTTATTCACACCCGCCAAATCATTAGCAATAAGCGTCAACATATCTAATTCACGCTGATCACTATCTGATATAACCGGCCACTCCGAGGTGTCTTCTGCTCCACGCACAGCCTGACTATGAATAATGGCGATCTCGGTACTTTCTAACTGGACACCAGGCGCGATATTGAACCGAAACCTGTGAGAGTTGTCATCATCGGAGCTGAATGTGACCCACACTGTCTCGATGAGCCCAGAGGACCCTTGAGCCATCGCAGATGGAACACCATTCCGGTTCAAAACATTTCTAAGCCGTGGCCAAAGCTCACTGGGAGAAATATTAATAAGAACCCAGCGACGCTCATCAAAGCTTTGAATTTTTACCAACTGTTCAAATGTATTTACCGACGCCGGCTGAGGCCTTGGGACCTCGAAGGATACCAGCTGCTCTTGAGATACCTCAATGGCAGGAATTGGGTAAATTTGCCCCACAGAGCGAGTACTCAGCTCCCGCGGAATTACAGTTGGTTCTGTTTCCTCAGAAAGAAGATAATCATTACTGCGATCCTTCAATCCAAACCATCCACAGCCAGCCAAGTTGGCCGAGAAAAAAGTAACAACGATAGCTGACATTATTTTCATATTTACGAAAGGCCTTTCAGTTTAACGATAAGTTAGATGGCACCAGCAGCATGCATAGCAGCGCTAACCGTATTAAAGTGTTCTTTGCTTAGACTGGTCATTGGTAGTCTAAGTGTATTTTCTATCATACCCATCTGGCTGATAGCCCATTTAACCGGAATGGGATTAGCTTCGACAAAAAGGCCAGAATGTAAATGGGCTAAAAGTAGATCAAGCTCATTGGCACGTTCAATATCGCCGTTCATTGAAGCTGCACACAGTTCAGACATCAATTTAGGGGCAACGTTCGCAGTTACTGATATATCTCCATGCCCACCCATTTGCATCAACTCACGTGCAGTTGCATCATCTCCAGAGTAAACAGCAAACCCATCAACGCATCCTTTCAAGAGCAGCGGTATACGGGACAAATCACCTGTGGCTTCTTTGATTCCAACAATGTTGCTAAGCTTACTCAGCGCTATAACGGTCTCAGGGAGCATGTCACACGCTGTCCTTCCAGGAACGTTGTATAAAATCTGATCTATTTCAACTGCTTCAGAAATCGCTTTAAAGTGCTGATAGAGGCCGTTTTGAGTCGGCTTATTATAATAGGGGGTTACCAACAAGCACGCGTCGGCACCTATCGCTTTGGCAGTCTCGGTAAGATGAATAGCCTCTGCAGTAGCGTTCGCACCAGTCCCGGCAATCACCGCTACCCTGCCTGCTGCTTTATTAACAACAAACTCAATGACCTTAGCGTGTTCTGATACGCTAAGCGTCGCCGACTCCCCAGTCGTCCCAACCGCAACGATCGCATTAGTCCCCTCGGCAATATGCCACTCAATTAGCGCCTCTAATGAGCTCCAATCTATGGATAATGATCCTGAATGCATGGGTGTAACTAAGGCGACAATACTTCCGGTAATCACTTGTTTCTCCAAAATGACAGTGGCTCTTGCGGGAACATAGTACTTACGCCCATGCGCCCGCACAAGCAAAACTCAAGCTTTTTGACAGGGCGATTCATGAACCATCCTCACCGTCAAGATTGTAGATATCTGCCTCGCCTTCAGGTCGGTTTTTAAATCGCCGGTGAACCCAAAGGTATTGGTCTGGCTGCAGCAAAATAAACGTCTCAATAATTTTGTTAATACGCGTAGCATCCACCAAATCATCACCACTGGGAAATGACTCGAGCGGAGCATGAAAAGTGATTTTATAACCCTGTGTTCCAGGCAGCCTGATGTGACTAAAAGGCACTACAGCGGCGCCAGTTTTATCAGCGAATCGGGCTGTGGCGTAAACTGTGGCGGCCTGCATACCAAAAAACGGAGCAAACAAACCCTGGTTGAGTCCATAATCCTGATCTGGACCGTACCAAAGAGTCCGACCATTCTTAAGCGCTTTCATGGTTCCTCTGACATCCCTTCGTTCAAAGACTACAGTGTCGCCATTGCCCTTGGAAACGCGTCCGGAAGCTTGCACATAATCATAAACGGGGTTGCCGTGCGCACGATACATACCATCCATTTGTGTGCTCATAGCAACCGCAGCTCCGCCAATCTCAAGGGTAGTGTAATGTATGCCAAGCAACATGGTGCCGCGCCCTTCAGGGACCGCTTCAAGATGTTCGAGCCCCTCTACACTAAGCAGCTTGGACAATCGACTAGAAGACCACCACCAGGCCATACCCACTTCCATGAAGGCAATTCCAGTATTGATAAAATTATTTCTCAATAGCTCGTACTGCTCAGCCTCACTGAGATCGGGAAAGCAGACCTCAATATTTCTTTTAGCGATAGTCTTCCGACGACTTTTAAACGCGAACACGGATAGGCCAATGCCCTTACCCACGGCAAGCAAGATCGGAAATGGCAACGCAGTAATCAGCCTCCACAACAAAAAGCCAAACCAAATTGGCCAGTAGCGTGGATGTAATAATTTAAGACTAAACTGAGTCGCCTTCGAGGTTGAATTAGCCAATGACTGACCCTTCAATAAGATGATTGATGGCGACTTCAGTCTCCACTTCTAACTCGTAATCTACCCCAGCAACACCAAAACCAAACAACGATAAGAACTCTTGCTTGTAGCCCACGAAATCGGTCAAATCGTTAAGGTTTTCAGTTGATATTTTCGCCCATGATTGTGCGACTTTAGCTTGAATCTCAGCGCGCATCTCGAGCTCATCCATACGAAGCCTACCCTCGTCGTCCAGCCGTGGATTGTCTGAATAAAGACCCTCGACAAACAGGCGGTAAAGCTGCTCAATACAGCCTTCATGACTACCATCAAGTTTCATTTCCTTAAACAGCATGGCCAAATACAGCGGCATAATGGGTATGGCTGAACTTGACTGAGTCACCACAGCCTTAAGTACCGACACTCGTGCATCACCACCACTCAATGCAAGCTTATCTCTAATACCCAAAACCTTGTTATCAAGATCTTTTTTTGCCTGGCCAATAGTGCCATCCCAGTACAAATCCCAAGTCATTTTCTCACCAATATAGGTGAAAGCCGTCGTTTTAGCCCCAGGAGCGAGTAGATCAGCCTCGCCAAGAGCAGTCATCCACATTTGCCAATCTTCGCCGCCCATCACCGCGACTGTATCAGAGATTTCTTGATCAGACGCCGCCTCAAGACTGAACTCCTGAATGACCTCTTTATCCGTATTGATCCCTCGCATGGTAATGTCCTTACCCACCGGCTTAAGCGTGGAGTTAAATACATCACCGGTCTTAGGATGCTGCCGTCTCGGAGCCGCTAAACTATAGATGACCAGATCAATCTGACCTAAATCACTAGCGATAGTGTCAATAACTTGCTGTTTGACGTCGTCTGAAAACGCATCGCCGTTAATCGACTTTGCGTACAGACCCTGCTTTTCTGCCTGTGCATGAAAAGCAGCACTGTTATACCACCCAGCGGTTCCAGGTTTACGATCAGTTCCCGGTTTCTCAAAGAATACCCCTATAGTCGACGCACCAGTGCCAAAAGCCGCAGTAATTCTAGCCGAGAGGCCATAGCCCGTTGAACTGCCTATTACCAAAACTCTTTTAGGACCATCAATAACTTTTTGACTCTTAATATAGTCAATTTGATTGATTACATTTTTTTCACACCCGGCTGGGTGACTAGTAATACACATGAAGCCGCGAACGCGAGGCTTGATAATCATTTACAATCTCCATTAATGGCTAAATTTCTAGCTTTTCGCTAAGTCGCCTATGATACCCCAATGCGTTTCTAACTCGTAAAAATAGACACAAAATATTCATAAAAAACTTTCTTACAGAGAATAATCCCCCATACTCTCCGCAGCGCCCAGTAGCACTGATAACTAGAAAGCTTATATTGATTCCATTATGGCAATATATGTGATCATATAAAGTGGCAGCGACGTACACATGACTTAAGAGTTAGAGACGCGTGCAACTCGTCATCCCACTCAAAAACAAGCGGTAAATCCTGGCGCAGCCCGCTGCCAACGGTCAACTATAGGATCCTTCTTATGAGTGCTCTACCCTATCCGTTTTTGACAGAAACATTTCTTGAGGCTCTCGAGGAAAGTGGCAGTGCCTGCAGTGACTCGGGATGGGAGCCTGTTCATCTGACTCTTAGCGACGGAGAAACTGACTGTTTCATGCCGCTCTATCTCAAAGATCACTCAATGGGAGAGTATGTCTTTGACCATGCTTGGGCAAATGCTTACCACCAAAATGGCTTAGAGTATTACCCGAAGTTGGTCACTGCTGTACCATTTACTCCGTCCACAGGAAGCCGGCTCCGCTGCTCTGAAGGTCTGAATCAAAAGCATTGCCGCCAAATTATCGACGAGGTAATTAATATTGCAGAGGACACCGAGGCTTCAAGCTGGCATATTCTATTTCCGGAAGAAAATGACATAAAGCTGTTTGATGATCCTAGGTTACTTAAACGAACCGGTGTCCAATATCATTGGATGAACAAAAATTATCAATGTTTTGATGACTATCTGGCAGGCATGACCTCACGTAAGCGGAAAATGATCAAGAAAGAAAGAGATGAGATACAGAAGCAAAACATTGAAATAGAAGTGCTATTGGGCGCCGACATAAGCACGGAAATTTGGCAACTTTTTTATCGACTTTACGAGCGAACCTACGCCAAGAGAAATGGGACTCGAGGTTATCTAACTGAGACATTCTTCCAGCGCATTGCCAAGGGAATGCCCGAGCAGATTGCTATGTCGGTAGCCACACAGGACGGCCAGCCCATCGCGTGTGCGCTTTATTTATTCGACAGCGATACTCTCTACGGGCGTTACTGGGGTAGTCTGGGCGAGTTCCCCTTTCTCCATTTTGAGCTTTGTTATTATCGTGGTATTGAGTTCGCAATCAAAATGGGCTTAAAGCGCTATGATGCAGGCGCCCAGGGGGAGCATAAATTGGTTAGAGGCTTTGAGCCAATAAGAACCCATTCTCTGCATTGGATTAAACACCCAGAGTTCAAAAAGGCTATTGCTAAATTCCTCGACGAAGAAAACTATGCCATTGATGCGCATATCGAACAGGCGAATGAAATGTTACCTTTCAAAAAGAGCTAATCGATCAAACCGGCTACCAATCACCCGAGTTTTGCATTGATAACCAAGGCTCCATCGGCGCCAGAGAGTCTCCAGCTTGCAGTAGCTCGACGGAAATACCATCCGGAGACCTTACAAATGCCATACGACCGTCTCTAGGGGGTCGGCTAATCAGTACGCCGTGTTCTGCTAACCGTGAACAAGCGGCATAGATATCTGGGACCCGAAACGCTAGATGACCAAAATTTCTGCCACCCTCGTATATCTCTGGATCCCAGTTATGAGTAAGCTCTAATAAAGGTGCATCCTTTGTTACGGCCGTCTCTGAGTCCTCTGGAGCCGCCAAAAAGATCAAACTAAACCGACCTTTTTCAACATCATAGCGTGACACTTCAGTCATCCCCAAAGCGCCGCAATAAAAAGCCAACGATGCCTCGATATCTGAAACCCGCACCATAGTGTGCAAAAACTGCATATTCCTCTCCTTGAAAATATAGAAGGTTACAGCGCTAAGTGCCTGACATCACTCAGCAGCTTAACTATCTGAGTCATAAATCGACCAGCATCACCACCATTAACCAAGCGGTGATCATAGGATAGTGCTAGCGGGAGCATTAGCCGCGGCTGGAACTCTTGACCGTCCCAAACGGGCTTTATCTGCGCTTTGGACACCCCAAGAATTCCGGCTTCGGGCGCATTGACAATAGGTGTAAACCCATTGCCTCCAATAGCACCTAAACTAGACAGAGTGAAGCACCCTCCCTGCATGTCAGCGAGTTTCAACTTACCCTCGCGCGCTTTGCCTGCGAATTCAGTTACTGCAGTTGCAATATCCCATAGTCCCATATTACCAACATCACGAATAACCGGCACAACCAGACCTCTCGGCGTGTCGACGGCCATCCCAATATTACAGTAGTGTTTTTGAATATAATTTTCACCATCGCCAGCCAGTGAACGCAAAAATACTGGATTCTCCTGTAAAGCAATGGCTATGGCCTTAATTAAAAATGCCACTGGAGAAATTCGAATGCCCCGCGCATCTCCCTCAGCCTTGAGTGACTTCCGAAAGCTATCCATATCAGTAGTGTCAGCTTCATCAAATTGGGTAACATGAGGCACATTGAGCCAGTTACGCTGCATATTGGCTGCGGTTATTTTTTGGATTTTAGTCATCTTCACAGTATCAATAGCGCCAAACTGACTAAAATCAATCGTTGGCACCTCGGGAATGCCATTGCTGGCAGTCTGCACCCGTGACGAACCTTGCGCGAGCGCAGCTTTGACATAATCGTTGACATCATCCCGCAGGATTCGCCCTCGTGGGCCGCTACCTCGAACAACACCCAGCTGCACACCTAGCTCTCTGGCCAACATTCTTACCGATGGCCCTGCATAGATATCAGCTTCCTCAACATCAGCAGCGGATTGCTCTAAAACAGCAGCTGGCGGTTGAGACTTTAACTCTACTGGGGCCTGCGGCTCGGGAGGACTCGGCTCTACCGCGTCAATGGACGGCACTACTGGAGACTCAGGAGGTAATGCTAGCTCGGCTAACGCCTCCGGCTTGCTCTCTGGGGCATCATCGCTACTGACAATCGTCTCGAGTTCAGCAATAGCGTCACCGACCTTCACTGTATCCCCTTCAGCAACTAAGTATTTTACTAATTGACCGTCAAACGGACTGGGCACATCCATGGTTGCCTTGTCGGATTCTAGAACCAGTAATGAGCCCTCTAATTCAACGTTATCTCCTACCGCCAGACTCAACTCAATAACATCAACGGACTCTGCCCCGCCAAGGTCTGGAACTACTACAGTTTTTATAGACACACAATATTCCTCATACATATAAAATTCATGCTAACTCAGTGTAGCCACGATAATCAATATTTAAAGATATAGTGGATTAGGCTTGTTCGGGTCGATGGAAAATAGCTCTATGGCCTCAGATACCA
Organism: gamma proteobacterium HTCC2207; assembly: GCA_905182275.1. GTDB lineage: Bacteria > Pseudomonadota > Gammaproteobacteria > Pseudomonadales > Porticoccaceae > HTCC2207. Next base: position 60,793 of record CAJJAU010000003.1, on the reverse strand, counting down.
CTGATGAATCTATTACTCCATTATCCGACAAGCCTTTCAATGCCGAAATCACAATAAAATAACGATCTACCTCAAAAAATCGCCGCAGGGTCTCTCTGCTATCACTCCGTCCGAAACCGTCAGTTCCAAGTACGTGTAGAGTGCCGGGAATATATCGGCGTAGCTGCTCTGCATAGGCTTTCATATAGTCAGTGGCAATAACTACCGGTTCGTCGATCTCGCCTAACTGGCTCTCAATATAACTTTTCTTAGTGCTCTCTGTGGGATGCAATAGATTCCACCGGTCAACCGCCTGCCCTTCCCTGACTAATTCATTAATACTGGTTAAACTCCAAATATCAGACTCAACAGAAAACTTGTCTTTGAGCAACACTGCCGCTGCTAAAACCTCATTTAAGATCGTACCTGCACCCATAAGGATAACCTTCTTACTCTTACCCTTCTTAGAAACCGATTGCACCAATGGGTAGCCACCTTTGATAATGCCGTCTTCAACCCCTTCAGGCATCGCTGGATGGACATAGTTTTCATTCATCGTGGTGAGATAGTAAAAACAGTTTTCTTTATCCTCAAACATTCGTTTAAGGCCACTTTGAATGATTACGGTAAGTTCGTAGCTAAAGGTAGCATCATAACTTTTACAGTTGGGAATCGTATTCGCGAGTATCAGGCTATGTCCATCTTGGTGCTGTAAACCCTCCCCGTTCAGAGTTGTTCTACCGGCCGTTGCGCCGATCAAAAAGCCACGAGCCTGACTGTCACCCGCCGCCCATGCAAGATCGCCGATCCGTTGAAAACCAAACATCGAGTAAAAGATGTAAAAGGGAATCATCGGTCGAGAACTTGTACTATAGGCAGTCGCTAGAGCTAGCCAAGCAGACATAGCTCCGGCTTCATTAATTCCTTCCTCGAGGATGACGCCTTTTTTGTCTTCTTTGTAATACATGATCTGTTCGTGATCATGAGGGACGTACTTCTGTCCTGCTGATGTATAAATACCAAGCTGACGGAACATACCTTCCATGCCAAAAGTTCGCGCCTCATCTGGAACAATTGGTACAACATATTCACCAATATCTTTATCTTTGACTAAGTTAGATAAAACTCTAACAAAGGCCATAGTCGATGAAATCTCTCGTTTACCACTGCCAGTGAGCTGCTTGTCAAACGCCCCTAAAGCAGGCACCGACATTGCATCGAAGTCAGATTTACGTGCCGGCAGAGATCCGCCCAAACTCTCTCTCCTACGCTTCATATAGGTGAGTTCTGGACTATCCTCCGCGGGCCTGTAATAAGGGACCTTTTCCAGCTGGTCATCAGAAATTGGAATTCCAAACCTATCTCTAAAGGTCTTTAAATTTTCCACATCTAATTTTTTAACCGAATGGGTATCATTAGCTGCCTGGCCGCCCTCACCAAGGCCATAGCCTTTGACTGTATGCGCCAAAATTACGGTTGGAGTACCTTTATTTTCGACCGCCTCTGAATATGCCGCATAGACTTTGTATGGATCGTGGCCACCACGATTAAGCTTCATGATTTGATCATCAGTCATATCTTTGACTAATTCTAATAACTCAGGATACTTCCCGAAGAAGTGCTCTCGAGTATAGGCACCTCCATTGTACTTATAATTCTGTAACTCGCCGTCACAGACTTCATTCATTCGCTGCAGAAGTAAGCCACTTTTATCTCGCTCTAAAAGAGCATCCCAGTGCCTACCCCAAATAACTTTAATAACATTCCAACCAGCACCCCGGAATTGCCCTTCTAGTTCCTGGATAATTTTCCCATTACCACGAACTGGGCCGTCAAGACGCTGGAGATTGCAATTGATGACAAAAATAAGATTCTCAAGCCCCTCTCTACCGGCAAGGGAAATAGCACCGAGCGTTTCTGGCTCATCGCACTCACCATCACCGAGAAAGGCCCAAACTTTTCTGTCCCCGCGGGCAACCAACCCTCGCGCAGAAAGATAGCGCATCACATGTGCCTGATAAATTGCCTGAATGGGCCCCAAGCCCATGGATACTGTTGGGAATTGCCAGTAATCCGGCATCAACCAAGGATGCGGATATGATGACAAACCAGTCCCATCCACCTCACGCCGAAAATTATCGAGTTGTTCTACTGACAGACGACCCTCGAGAAATGAGCGTGCATACATACCTGGAGAACTGTGACCTTGAAAGAACACCAAATCCCCAAGACTGTCGCAATCAGGTCCACGGAAAAAATAATTAAACCCAATGTCATATAGAGTTGCTGCAGATGAGAAGCTCGCAATGTGTCCGCCAATCCCCTCACTCTGACTATTCGCTCTCATCACCATCGCCAGAGCGTTCCATCGGACCAATGAGCGTATGCGGCGCTCCATGAATAAGTCTCCAGGCATGGCCTTTTCGCGAACCGCGGGGATTGTGTTACAAAAATTTGTGGTCACCGATTGTGGAAGCTCGATACCGCGTTCTGTCGCATGAGCATTTAGTTGGTTCAGAATGTAGCTAGCACGCCCTTCCCCATGGTTTCGACCAATTGAGTCTAACGCATCGAGCCATTCTTGAGTTTCAGTGGGATCCAAATCATCCATAGATATCATCCAGTTGAATATTAGTCGTTAAAGCGGCGGAGACGGTGCTTCGAACCGGAGTGGCGCCTATCATCGCCAATTAATACCCCGCCCGATCGGACTTGTAGTATAACTACAAGCATTCCGAAAATAAAGTAGATTGTTTCACCTTAAAAAAAGCCATAAAATATAAGCAGTTGATTATTATAGAGATAATTTTAATATTGCTAAAAAAAAGATTAGTTATACTACAAGAACCCGCTGGGTTCGAATCGTTTATATGCAAATAGATAATAATGCCGGCGAGTAAAGCATGCTAATAGGCATCAATAATCCAGTCTGTTTACCGTAGCCTTGGGCTTCCACCACTCCTGATTAATCTCGAGAAATCCAAATTGCCCTAGCACAAGCCTTAGATGCTTGAGGTCGTCTTCATTGAGAAAGCTACCTATAGATTGAACCTCAGTATCATCAGTGAGAGAATAACCTTCGAGGTGACTCGGGGACCGGCGCTTGTGGATGAGTAAATAGCAAGGCCGCTGGAACTTCTTAATCGCACCTAGCGTCCGAATACCTGTTTGAAAACAAACTGAGTCTGGCTCAATAATAATAAATTGGCGAAGATAAGTGGCCTCACATACGCGATAAAAAAAATACGAAAAAACCAAAATATCAAGCAACACAAAAGGCAATATTAGCCAAACCCCTGCGATTAGCCATCCAACGCCAATAACCATCATAAAAGACGAGAGTGCCAAAATCGCAGTCTTTGTTTGTTGCCACGTAGCCGAACGATTAGGCTCAAGACAAATAATAGTTTTCTGGGGCTTTTCTGTAACTTTAATCATGTATTTACATTGTGTATGTTCAGATCTAATACAATCTGATACGTCCCAGGATAAAGATCAGCCTAAAAAATAACGAACTAATCCTCAACCACTTCTACATCAGAGGGAGAGCCATCAGGCCAAGCGTTAAAAACGGCCTTGACTAAAGTCGCTAGCGGAATTGCGAAAAACACGCCCCAAAACCCCCAGATACCCCCGAACAATAAAACAGCCACAATAATAGCGACAGGATGCAGATTAACCACTTCAGAAAAAAGTAATGGAACCAGTACATTGCCATCGAAAAACTGGATGGCTCCATACACCATAAACAACCAAAAGAACTCGGGCGAGGAGCCCCACTGCATGTAGCCCACCAGTAACACTGGCAGAGTGACTACCGTGGCACCTATATAGGGTATTAACACTGAAAGACCGACTAGTAGTGCCAGCAAAGCTGCATAATTAAGGCCCATAAAAAGGAAAGAAGCATAAGATAACAAGCCTACAATAAGAATCTCTATGGCTTTTCCACGAACATAATTGGCGAATTGGACATTCATTTCCGACCAAATAGACGACATCACCGGTCTTTTATTAGGAAGTAGGTTCGTCACAAACCTGACTAGCTTTTCTCGATCATTCAACATGAAAAACACAAGTACCGGGACCAACAATAGGTATATAGCAATAGCGAATAAGCTGGGGAAGCTGCTAAGTGAAAATGAAAGCACCTGCTCAGCTATGTTTGCTATCTCTTCAGATACACGCACCCAGATCATTTGAAACTGTTCTGCGGTCACGTAATCTTCGTAGCGTTCAGGAAGACCTGCCAGAAAAACCTGGAGCCGACCGAGCATATTAGGCGCTTCGCTTAGTAGCAGGGTCATTTGACGTCCAACGATAGGCACCAGCCCTACTAGAATCGTAACTAAGGCAACCAGAAAAAGTATAAAAGCGGTAATTACTGAAGTCCTCTGGGATGACCCAACGCGGATCAAGGCATTAACGACACCCTGAAGTAAAAAGGCTATCACCAGTGCAGCAAAAACTGGACCCAAGAACTCACCTACTGTAGCGATCAATATCATAAAAGAGGCTAGCATTACCGCCAACAGAACCGCTTCTTCATTCCCAAAGTACCGACCCAACCATTTATTTAAGATTTGCTTCATTACGCTCCTGACCTACATAAGGGCTAGATTTCACAATCCAGCTACTTTTAACCTATTCCCGAATCCCCATGAAACCAGTTTACGTTTGAATTGTCGAATTGTTATTCATTTTCCGCTAAGGTAGAGGCAAGTCTTTTGAACGTGTGTATTCCTATTTTGATCATCTACAAATTACCAGCTATTTACGATGCTCTAAGTATCTCATTAAGAAAAGTTTACTGGGCTTTAGGGCTTTGTATTGCTCTTCTGTCGACCCCTTTTTCTAGCGCGGCTGGCAATGACATCAAACTGCCTATTTTAGGCGACAGCAGCTCGGGGATCATCTCAAAACAGCAGGAGTACCAGCTGGGCCGGACCTGGTTGAAAGTTTTCAGAAGTAGAGTTCAAGAGTTCGACGATCCTCTCATGCAAGATTACCTCGAGAATCTTATTTACAACTTAGCAACTTACAGCGAACTTGAGGACCCACGCATTGAACTCATCATTGTTAATAACCCTAGCATGAACGCCTTTGCTGTACCCGGCGGTGTTATAGGTATACACACCGGCATATTTGCATTTGCTGAAAACGAAGATCAAATGGTGTCAGTGCTAGCTCATGAGTTGGCCCACCTAAGCCAACGGCACTTCGCTAGGGGTCTAGAAGCCCAACGTAGTTCGTCTGCGCTGAGCCTGGCAGGACTACTCGCCGGATTAGTCCTAGCAGCGACTGTTGGTGGCGATGCCGGGATGGCCGCCATGGCCGCAACTCAAGCAATGAGTCTAGAAAACCAACTGCGATATAGTCGTTCTAACGAGAAAGAAGCCGACCGATTCGGACTGCGAACCATGGAGAAATCCGGGCGGGACCCCGGAGCGGTTGGAGATATGTTTGAGACCATGCTCAAGCGAGCTCGGTACGCCGGCGATAGAGCTCCCGAGTTTCTGCTAACCCATCCAGTAACTGAGAAACGCATAGCAGATGCCAGAGGCCGAGCTATGGGTAGCTCCATGCGGCATTATCCCGACAATAGCGATTACTATTTGATGCAAGCTCGAGCACAGGTTGCTATGACTAAGAACCAAAAGGATAACATTAAGCGTTTTAACACCAAGTTGGACGCAAATGCCCAGCAAAGAAATGCTGCAATATATGGCCTGGCTCTAAGTTATTTAACCAGTGGTAATGTCGATGCTGCACGAGATTTGATGGAAGCGCTTTTAAAGAAAGACCCCAACCACCAAATTTATAACTACACCGCCATAGAGTTAGATATGGCAGACGAACAATATGAACAGGCACTGACTAAATTAGCCTTTCTTGTTAGCCGCAATCCCGGCAATTACCCTCTACTGTCCCTACAAGCTGAAACTCTATGGCTGGATCATCAATATGAAGAGGCCAGCCTAGCCCTTACCGAACTTGCTAGATCAAGAAACCAAGACCCTATGGTTTGGTATCGTCTCGCTGAGGTTCGTGGGTTAGCGGGAAATATATCGGGCGTCCATGAAGCTAGGGCAGAATATTTTATCCTAGTAGGCGCATTTGGGTTAGCGCGAGAGCAATTAGGTCTTGCACAAACACTAGTAACCCCTGATTTCAAACGATCATCTATCGTCCGACAGCGTCTTAGAGACGTGATTGGAATGGAAGAGAAAGCTAAAAGACTTTAGCTGAGATGTTGTGCTTTAAAGTTCATCATTCTATCAAGAGATTGAACCGCAAGTTTCGCGATATCTGCATCAACAAACACCTCATTAGACCCCTCCTCAATACATGAGAGGAGATTTTCTAGACTATTCATGCCCATCCAAGGACAGCTCGCACAACTGCGACATGTGGCGCCACTACCACCCGTAGGCGCAACTAACAACTGCTTATCGGGCACCGCTTGCTGCATTTTATAGAAGATACCTTGATCGGTAGCCACTATCATTTTCTGGTTCGGTAATTCCTTGGCGGCGCTAATAAGCTGCGAGGTAGACCCGACTACATCAGCCAGAGCAACCACCGATTCTGGTGATTCCGGATGCACTAAAACTGCCGCCTCTGGATAAACCTGCTTGAGATCTAAAATGCCCTTGGCTTTGAACTCCTCATGAACAATACAACTACCGTCCCATAGAATCATATCGGCACCGGTTTGCTTTTGTACGTAAGCACCGAGGTACTTATCAGGAGCCCAGAGTATTTTTTCACCACGGCTGTCGAGGAACTCAACCACCTCAAGTGCAATGCTTGAGGTTACAACCCAATCGGCGCGCGCCTTAACTGCGGCTGAAGTATTGGCATAAACAACCACTGTTCGATCAGGATGTAGGTCACAAAAATTAGAGAACTCATCCGCAGGACAACCAATGTCTAGGGAACAGGTTGCTTCTAGGGTGGGCATTAATATGCGTTTATTGGGCGTTAAAATCTTCGCTGTTTCACCCATAAATTTAACCCCAGCGACCACCAGCGTCTGAGCATCATGAGTATTGCCAAAGCGCGCCATCTCGAGGGAATCTGACACCGTACCACCAGTTTCCTCAGCAAGTTCTTGGATCATAGGGTCGGTGTAGTAATGGGCGATTAGAACTGCATTCTGAGCACTGAGCTGTGCTTTTATTTTAGAACGCAAAACATCCCGGTCGGGTGATGTTGAATACTTGATATCAGGAGACCGAAGCAGGTAATCCTCGACTATCTGGCGTTGCGCTTCAACCAGTCCCTCGGCTGTATTTTGCTGTTCCGTCATTAGCGATCAACCTCAAAAGTCACACTTAAAACCGAGATAGCCAATATACCACTGCAGCAAGCACTATCAGCAGAATCGCCGTCACGGCAATCGCGTCCGCTTTAGAATCTTCATTATTCTGCTGGGGACTTTCTTCGTTCATTGGTCGCTACCTAAAAATATATGGGACAATATTCTAACAATCTAAAGGTTCACTGTCTCTCCTTGTTTTAATGTAAAACAGATATAAAACCACATCTGATCTCTAGGGTTCTACAATTCACAAAAAGCACCCAGAAAGCACAGTGCATCCAAATTGATATTTAGCTAAACTAAAGCCGACAAACATCAAGCCGACCTAAGGCAGCATGCGATCCTTTGTAGGCTGCAAACATTTATAATACGAGGTAACCGCCATGCACGGAGAGCTATTGCAACTGTTCTTTTTTATCTTCAGCGGTGGCGCAATCATTGCTTCATTAGCATTGTTTGGCCGCCAACCCCTGTTAGTTGCGTATATCGTGCTTGGCGCTATTCTAGGCCCATTTGGATTAGAACTTGTATCTGATGTCGCTCTCATTAGTGAAATTGGCAGTATAGGCATTATTTTCCTGCTTTTCTTACTCGGCTTGGATATGCAACCTCAGGCGTTATGGCGTGTTCTGAGAGAGGTAACCCACATTACACTGATCAGTTCAGCGCTATTTGCGGTGACCGGCTATATAGTTGCCGACTTATTTGGCTACTCTACGACTGAAAGCCTCGTGATTGGCACTGGCATGATGTTTTCGAGCACGATAATAGGCATTAAACTTCTTCCCACCACAGCGCTGCACCACAAGCATTCAGGCGAATTAATGGTGGGCATGCTGTTGATGCAGGATTTTTTGGCGATTTTTGTTTTGTTGCTGATTATATCTGGCGATATTACAAGTCAAAATCTTATACCTCTTGGCAAGACGCTACTCGCGCTGCCGGCTTTAGTTGTGACAAGTTTCCTCGCCGTTAAATTCGTTTTGTTACCCCTATTGAGCCGGTTTGATAGAATTGGGGAGTACGTTTTTCTACTGGCCACCGGCTGGTGTTTGGGCATCGCCGAAGTCGCTCATTATTTAGGCTTATCACGAGAAATCGGTGCTTTTCTGGCTGGTATCGCTTTGGCGACTAGTCCTATCGCCCAGTTTATTGCTCTAAACCTTAAGCCTCTGAGAGATTTCTTTTTGATTTTGTTTTTCTTCTCTTTGGGAGCCGGGTTCGACCTATCATTACTTCCGGCTATCATTCTTCCGGCATTGATTCTTGCCGGCCTAATGCTGGCGATTAAGCCATTGATCTATCACCGACTTTTACGCTCACATAGCGAAACTGAGAGTCTTGCTTGGGACATAGGCTTTCGACTGGGCCAGAACAGTGAGTTTTCGTTGATGATCGCCTACCTAGCCTTCAGCACAGGGATTATTGGGACGCACTCATCTCACCTAATCCAAGCCGTTGCGATTATCACCTTTTTGGTGTCCAGCTACATTGTGGTATTCAACTTCCCTAACCCTATTGCGCCAAACGATAAACTACGCCGCGACTGAGAACATAACTTGCTAGAGATGCTTGCTAGAGCTCTGAGTCAGGCGAGACCACCACTTTAGCAACAGTCGATCTGCACTCTCTTCGGCTGCTAGGCCCAAACGCTGATGCAGTTTCTTTTTAAATACGTAGGCAACCTCAAAAACGTCAGCCTCTTCAATCCGCGACACCAAGTATTCATCACTGGTCTGAATATCATCGATCAACTCCATGTCTTTTGCCCTAGATCCGAACCATATTTCACCAGTAGCAATCTTATCAATATCGAGCTGCGGACGACGCGTTGAGACATAATCTTTGAAAAGCTGATGGGTGTCTTCGAGCTCCTCAATAAATTTCTCACGACCTTTTTCAGTATTTTCACCAAACATGGTCAGGGTTCGCTTATGTTCACCCGCAGTCAGTAATTCAAACTCAACATCATGCTTTTTTAAGACTTTATTGAAATTTGGCATCTGCGCTACTACGCCGATAGAACCAATAATAGCAAAAGGAGCTGCCAGTATTTTGTCGGCTACGCAGGCCATCATATAGCCTCCACTTGCAGCAACCTTATCAACGCACACGGTGAGGGGGACGTTTTTCTTACGCAGCCGATCAAGCTGGCTACTCGCCAATCCATAGCTATGAACCATACCACCAGAACTTTCTAGCTTTAATAAAACCTCATCATTAGGCGTTGCTTGCGTAAGCACCGCGGTAATTTCTTCACGCAGGTGGCCTACTGCTGATGCACTTATATTGCCATCAAAATTAAGTACGTAAACTTTACTTCTTTGTGGAGCCGACGATTCACTGACTTTTTTTGACGCTTTCTTTTCGTCAGAAAGCTGCTTCTTCTTAGCCTTATTGAGCTTTTTCTCCTCAGCTTTTTGCAATGATTCATCCGTAGTAGCAATCAGCATCGTATCTTTTAAGTCTTCAAATTGCTGATTAAGCGGCGTTATCTCTAAATGCCCTTGTCCCTGGCCATCTTTACTTTTTTGACTTGCACCAACAATGACACTAACCACCACCACAAAGGCAACTAACAGTGTTGCGACCTTGGCAAAAAATAGGCCGTATTCAAATAAAAATTCCACTTTAATCTCCAAAAAATCATTACATATAGTAAAAGTTACTGATGCACTAATAGCCTGTGCTGAAGACTCTTACCCTTCTAGCCATATACGGCTTTAGACTCATCAACAAATTGCTTTATTAGGCGCCCTGCCATAATCGTTGCAGGTGCCACTACAGCCGGCAACTGATCATACTTAAACCAGTGGGCTTCTGCTATCTCTACACCATCTATCTTAATATCTTCAGTTTTAGCGTCAGCAATGTAGCCCAGCATTAGTTGCCCAGGATATGGCCAAGCTTGACTCCCAACATAGCGAATATTATGTATCTCTAGACCAACTTCTTCAAACACCTCTCTATGCAATGCTTGTTCCGCGCTCTCACCTGCTTCAATAAAACCAGCAAGCGTACTAAAGCGATTCTCAGGCCACCTAGGATGGCGAGCAAACAAGCATCGATCACCGCTCACTACAGCCACTATTACGCAGGGTGAGATTCTCGGATACTGCCTAATTACACAAGGCTCACAAATCAGTGCATGTTCAGTTTCTGACATTCGATTGGCAGCCCCACACTGGCCGCAGAATTGATGTTTTTTCCGCCAATCTAGCAACTGTGTTGCCCGGCTCGCTAATGAGAACTCTGCATCTGCTGACTGTGCTAGCAGTGAGCGTAACTCGATCCTCTTAAAACCATCACAGCCGGCTGCTTCTGGCAAAAGGTCCCAAACCTCACAGTCACTACCCCACCACTGACCGACATGTAAACGACCTTCACAAAAGAATTTGAGTACATCAGCATCCTCTTCGGCAATCACTAGCGATGGCTGACTACCGTGAGACCCGAATAGCAAAATATCACCACCAATGACGGCTACTACCCATTTTTTTTTACTATCTACGCGAAGTGATGACGCATAAAGTCCGTCTAAGTTCAGGGGAGTTGTCACCGTAGTTTTTCCTTTTTCATATTGAAATGTGTCTCGATCCCTTGCATTATGAGGGGCGTAAAGATAAGGTCGCTCGAGTTATTTTTAGAGGTTAAAGTCTACCATGAAAGGCTGTATTATCTTGCCCTAGCGGTACTCATTTTTGCCGAGCATCGCTAACTTTATCGAACGGAATATTAATAAACAACCTAGGAGACTACAAATGGCATCGACTCTGCCACAGGCATTTAAAGCAAACTTTTTGGGTGACGCGCCCGATTGGTATAAATCCGCCATTATCGCGTTTTTGGTTCTAAACCCCCTTTTAATGTTCACTGCAGGTCCTGTTGTGGCCGGATGGGCTCTGATTGCCGAGTTTATCTTTACCTTAGCAATGGCTCTCAAGTGTTATCCATTGCAACCAGGTGGCCTGTTGGCCATTGAGGCCATTGTTATAGGCATGGCCAGTCCTGACGCTGTTTATCTAGAGGTTTCAGCTAATCTACAAGTAATCCTGTTGCTGATGTTCATGGTCGCCGGAATCTACTTCATGCGAGACATGCTGTTGTTCGTGTTTACCAAAATTCTTCTCGGAGTAAAATCAAAAACAGCGCTGTCATTTATGTTCTGTTTCGCGGGTGCCTTTTTGTCAGCATTTTTAGATGCACTGACTGTCACCGCGGTTTTAATAACCATATCGGTGGGGTTTTATTCGGTTTATCACAAAATCGCATCGGGAAAATCAATAACCGATGAAGACCATGACCACACCGATGACAGTGGCCTACTTGCGGAACACCAAACTAACCTGGAAGATTTCAGGGCTTTTTTGCGGAGTCTAATTATGCATGGCGCAGTAGGTACAGCATTAGGTGGCGTCTGCACAACGGTTGGGGAGCCGCAAAATCTGCTTATTGCAGAGCGCGCCGGGTGGGAATTCATCGAGTTTTTTGTCCGCATGGCACCAGTGACCATGCCTGTTTTAGTGTGTGGCCTCATCACGTGTGTGTTATTAGAAAAAATAAAGATCCTCGGTTATGGCGCTCAATTGCCTGCAGCGGTTCGTGAAGTACTGCAAGCGTCTAGTGATCATGAAGCATCAAAGCGCACCCAGAGTGATAATGCGATGTTGGTAGTGCAGTTTGTTGTAGCGTTAATTCTAGTGTTCGGCCTTGCCTTTCACTGGGCAGCAGTTGGATTAATCGGTCTGATGGTAATTATCCTGCTGACCTCCTTCAACGGTGTTATTGATGAGCATCGTATTGGTCATGCGTTCGAGGAAGCTCTCCCATTCACTGCCCTGCTTGTCGTCTTCTTTGCCATCGTAGCGGTCATTCATGAGAACCATCTCTTTTCACCCGTTATTGCGTGGGTACTCGCAGAGGATCCAGCAGTTCAGCCGGGTATGTTCTTTTTAGCCAATGGGGTTTTATCCGCTATTAGTGATAACGTATTTGTTGCAACGGTTTACATTAACGAAATCAAATCTGTCTTTGATGCGGGTGATATCACCCGTGACCACTTTGATAAGTTAGTCGTAGCGATTAATACTGGGACGAACCTTCCTAGTGTCGCTACTCCGAATGGACAGGCCGCGTTTCTGTTTCTGCTGACATCCGCATTGGCACCGCTGATAAGACTGTCCTACATGCGCATGGTCATTATGGCACTACCCTACACAGTGGTTCTGACCACGGTTGGTTTGCTCGCTGTGTTATACCGGTTATAGAGTAATAAGGTCGTAGGATAAAAGGCTGGCTTTAATAGGCCGGCCTTTTTAGTTTTGAGCTGCGCGCAGAGCTACTTCTTCAGCCTTTAGGTCTTTGCGCAATACCTTTCCGACATTCGTCATTGGTAGCTGCTTGCGAAACTCTACATGCTTTGGCACCTTATAGGCCGCCATATTTGCCCGACAGAACTCGACAACCTGCTCTTGGGTCAGGGACGTATCTGCTTTTACCACAAACATTTTTACCACCTCTCCCGATTTGTCATCAGGCAATCCGATCGCTGCGCACTGAGCAACCGACGGATGGGTGGTCAAGGTCTGCTCAAGTTCATTTGGATATACGTTAAAGCCGGAAACAATAATCATATCTTTAAGACGATCAACGATTGAGATATAGCCATCCTCATCTACACTGACAATATCCCCGGTACGCAACCAGCCATCAGTAACGGCCTCCGCACTTTGTTCTGGCTGTTTCCAATAACCCGCCATTATTTGGTTTCCGCGGATACACAGTTCGCCAACACCACCGACCAACTGCTCGACGCCTTTATCGTCAATCACTTTGATTTCCGTACCTGCCACTGGAATTCCGGCCGTTCCAATCTTTTCAAAACCCGACGGATTCATAGAAATTACCGGAGACGACTCGGTCATACCGTAACCTTCACTGACTAAACAGCCAGTAGTTTTTTGCCAATCATCCGCCACTGACTTCATCAATGCCATACCACCGGACAGAGTCATTTTTAGTTTCGAGAAATTAAGTCTCTGGAAGTCTTTATTTTGTAACATTGCTACAAAGAGAGAGTTGAGTCCGCAGAAAATATCAAAATCAATTTTTTTAATCGCTGCTACAAAAAGCGGTATGTTGCGCGGATCCGGGATAAGAATTGAGTGCCCACGAATAACGGGAAGCATTCCAAAACAGAGCGAATAAGCATAAATATGATAAAGAGGTAACGGCGCTACCGCGACGCTGTATTTGAGTGATTCAGGAACCACCGAGATAACATCCAATGCTTGGGCGATATTTGAAAGAAGACTGAACTGGGTCAGCTTTACGCCCTTTGATGCGCCAGTGGTACCCCCCGTGTATTGAAGCGCACATATATCATCAAGCGAGGCGCTATAGGGACTATAACTACTGCCCACCTCAAGTATATCTTTAAAAGCAATGACGCTACTACCCTTAATGTTAGGCCGCTTCCCGAGAGCCTTCATGACACCGGATAAAACCGCTTGTTTGGGTTGCTTCAGCAGGTCTATAGGGCGAGTTACTATGACATGCTCTACATCAGTTTGCGGAAGTGCCTTGGCCAGTGTGTCATAAAACTGGTCCAGAACAATGACCGCTTTAGCACCAGAATCATTAAGCTGATGTACCAATTCACGTACGCTGTACATCGGATTGGTATTGACCACTACCAATCCAAGCTTCATGGCAGCTATAACCGCCACAGGATATTGGATAAGATTAGGCAACTGAATCGCAATGCGATCCCCTGGTTTGAGCTTCAGTTTCTTTTGTAAATAGCTGGCCATGCGACGAGAAAGCTGATCTATTTCACCATAAGTTAACGTCTGCCCTAAACAACTAAAAGCGGGCTTAGCTGACGAATCTGAGACTGCCTTCGTCCAAATCTGGAGGATTGAACTTGCAGGAAAAGGTGGCTGCACCGAAGACAGGCCAATTCTTTTTCGACCGTTAATAACAGCATCGTTAATATGCATAAGTAACCCTTCCCGATATCACATTATAGACAAAAGTTATGGAGAGTGGGACGTTGGTGTTTAACGCGACAGTAATGCCATCGCTTTTTCAAGCCCACCCAAGGTAAGGGGAAACATCTTGTCTTCAGTCAACTCTTTGAGCATGGTAATCGATGGCGTGTAATCCCAATATTTTTCTTGCACAGGATTTAACCAAACCAACTTATCATAGGTTTGTGCCATTCGTTGCATCCAAATAGCACCCGATTCTTCATTATTGTACTCAACACTTCCCCCTGGGCTAGTAACCTCATAGGGAGCCATAGACGCATCACCTACAAATATGACTTTGTAGTCTGCTGCGTACTTATGGATTAGGTCATGAGTCGAAAGCTGCTCTTCACGACGGCGATGATTGTCTTTCCAAACATAATCATAGAGGCAGTTGTGAAAGTAAAAGTACTCTAGGTGCTTAAACTCAGTCTTAGCCGCAGAAAAGAGCTCCTCGCAGAGTTTTACATAGGGGTCCATAGAACCGCCTACATCAAAGAAAATTAGCACCTTCACAGCGTTTCTTCGCTCCGGCACCATTTTTATATCTAGCATACCGGCGTTTCTTGCCGTGCAGCGGATAGTATCCTCTAGATCCAAATGATCGGCAGAACCTTCCCGAGCAAATTTGCGCAACCGGCGCAGCGCAACTTTGATATTTCTTGTACCAATTTGTACCGAGTCATCCAAATCTTGATACTGCCGTTCGTCCCACACCTTTACCGCAGTACCCTTCCCGCCTGGGCCACCCATGCGGATGCCTTCAGGGTTGAAACCACCGTGACCAAAGGGCGAAGTACCATTAGTGCCCACCCATTTGTTACCGCCTTCGTGCCTCTTTTTCTGCTCTTCTAAGCGTTTTTTGAACTCTTCAATCAGCTTTTCAAGACCACCCAAGCTTTGTACCTTGGCCTTCTCTTCATCGGTAAAGTGCTTTTCAAACTCTTTGCGCAACCAATCTTCGGGTAATAATGCTTCGACAATCCCATCAATGTTTTCAAGATTCTTGAAATAAGCACCAAATGCTCGATCAAACCGATCGTAATACTTCTCATCTTTAACCATGCAGGTGCGGGCCAAAAGATAAAAATCGTCCACAGAACCAAAAGCAAGGTTTTGTTCCATAGCCGCCAAAAGATCAAGAAGCTCCTTGATCGAGACAGGAACCCTCGCTTTTTTGAGAGTATTAAAAAAATTGATCAGCATACGTTAGGCTCTTAAATAAATTTTTATCTCGCTTCGCGCCGGGTCATAAACGCCAGTCGCTCCAACAAATGCACGTCTTGCTCATTCTTTAACAGAGCACCGTACAATGGAGGAATAGCCTTGGTAGGGTCACGATTAGTCAAGATATCTTCAGGGATATCATCAGACATAATCAGTTTTAACCAATCCACTAATTCAGAGGTAGATGGCTTCTTTTTCAACCCTGGAATTTTTCTAACATCAAAAAATATGTCCATTGCATCATCGACCAATTGCTTCTTAATTTTTGGGAAATGCACATCAACAATACGCTGCATCGTCATACGATCAGGGAAGTTAATAAAGTGGAAGAAACAACGACGCAAAAAAGCATCCGGTAATTCTTTTTCGTTATTACTAGTAATTATCACGATGGGGCGTTGAATCGCTTTGATTGTCTCCCCTGTCTCATAGACGTGAAACTCCATGCGATCCAGCTCTAGTAACAGATCATTAGGAAACTCTATATCCGCCTTATCAATCTCATCGATCAATAAAACAACCTGCTCGTCCGCGGTAAAGGCTTCCCAAAGCTTTCCTTTATTGATGTAGTTACCAATATCCTGAACTTTGTCACTACCCAGCTGTGAATCTCTCAGCCGAGACACAGCATCATACTCATAGAGGCCCTGCTGCGCCTTAGTGGTTGATTTTATGTGCCACGCTAAAAGCGGCTTGCCCAATGCCTTGGCAACTTCTTCCGCTAATAGAGTTTTACCAGTGCCAGGTTCACCTTTAATCAGGAGTGGTCGCTGCAGAGTAACCGCTGCATTGACGGCCATTTGAAGTTCTTCAGTGGCTACGTAGTTATCAGTACCAGTAAATTTCATCGCAATTCATCCGCTTTTGGAAAGTGTATTAATATTTTGATGCACATATTAATCTATTCTTTAATGTGTTTTGAATCTAAATTAACTGGTAGCAGCGTCATAAGAGAGAAAACTGGCATTAAGTATGACCAAACAGTACTTGAAGCTAAGCTTTTTGGATAATATGGAGCTTTCTATTGGACGATAGACTCTCATCACTAGACATGGAGTAACCTATGAAAATACCGGCGTTAAAACCCCTGATCCTGACCATTTCACTATATTTAATTCCAGTGGTAATGGTTTCAACCCTACTGACGTTACCTGCTTATGCCGACAACTCAACATTAAATAAAGAGCTCTCAGCAACCAGTAACCAGAGCAATGAACATAAGAAAAAGCTAATACTGGACTTCGAGAACGAAGAGGTTCATGAAAAAGACTCTGTTAAGCATCTAGGTATCCGAATTTCAGCGGATGATGAAGAACTAACCGCCCTTGGTGGCATCATAACTAAACTTGTTGGCACTGAGTGGGACCAACTTGACGAGTCGGAGCAAGAAGAGATACTTGAGGCTCTTGAGCAAATCGAAACCGGAGTCGAGATTGATATCGACCACTCCGGCTTCGGTCCCGGCAAGGTCCTTGTCACTGTTGTTGCCATTCTCTCAACCTTGGGCATGCCGTTTATAATTATTGGGCTAATATTGTTTTACAAACATCGTAAACGCCGACAACGGGACCTTTTGATTAGTAAGTTTATAGACGCAGGGAAAGATATCCCAGTTGAGATCCTTCAGGGCTCCGATGGGTCGGACGAACCACAGGGGAATTTCCAACGCGGGATCATGCTGACTGGAATAGGTATAGGACTGCTTTTATTCTTGGGTATATTGGTTGGCTGGGATGTTGCCTCAGTCGCATTAATCCCCCTATTCATTGGCTTAGCGAGACTGTTAATATGGAAGCTCAGCACACAAGATAAGTCTGTCGAAGGGACTGAATAACAGCAATGGTTGAAGCCACGGATCAGGCATTAATCAAAAGAGTCGCGGCACTGGCGTGTCACGAATCTTTTGATGTTCTCGTTAGACGACATCAGGCGGCCTTGCGCTACTCCCTCCGGCAAATGACCGGTTGGGATCAGTCGCTGGCTGATGATCTAGCGCAAGAAACGTTTATTAAGGCCTATAATTCAATAGGGTCTTTTGAAGGAAATGCCAAATTCAGTAGCTGGTTATACCGCATAGGCTACAACCTACTAGTCAGCCACTTTAGGGTGGCACGAAATCGGGAATTAACGGCAGGTGATGATCTAGCAAACCGCACTACACCAACAACGCGCTTTAGCAGTAACGACCTACACAAAGATCTGGCCCACGCGCTACTCAGACTGCCTACTCAACAACGAATGGCTTTGCACCTAAACTTACACAAACAGTTAACACATCAAGAAATTTGTAATATTATGGAGATCCCGCTAGGCACTGTTAAGACAGCAATAAGGCGGGGAAAGAAAACACTTCAAGAAGAACTTTCAAGTTGGAAAGACGGAGATATGTTATGAGTAAAGAATTAGATTTGGACAACCTGTTCAGCCAACTCCGTGACTCTGAGCCCGAACTGCATGAAAGTAGATTTTTGCATTCTGTTAGATCAGCATTACCGGTTAAAAAACATAGGTCGATTGGTTCAGAGACTGTAATCACACTGGCAGCAGCGGTAATTGGCTGTGGCCTGGCCTTTAACTATTTTCCGGCGGCGGAGTTACTCAGCCAACTACCACGAAAATTTACAATAACACCACTGTTTGTATTGTCCCTAAGTGGAATTGCAGTGGCGCTATCAGCATTAATCTACTTAAGCTCAGAATCCGAACTGGATTTATAACTACTTAGTCGTCTATTCAGTGTGACGAACGACGCTT
Source organism: gamma proteobacterium HTCC2207 (assembly GCA_905182275.1). Classification (GTDB taxonomy): domain Bacteria; phylum Pseudomonadota; class Gammaproteobacteria; order Pseudomonadales; family Porticoccaceae; genus HTCC2207. The sequence goes on along the minus strand of CAJJAU010000003.1, from coordinate 42,478 downwards.
GTTTACTTGCCAAAAAATCAGACGGAACAACACATATATGAATAAACTAAACGTCATTAGCGCGAGAATAGGCGCCGCACCTCTTTGAAAGCCTGTAGCAGGGTTTGCTACTAAACCTTCATATACACTGACGAAAAAAGCTGGAGCTAGGTGGTGATCATCAATGTAGGCCGGCACTGGTGTTAAAAGAAATACCGAACTCAGCATTAAGAATACATGTCTGATGGACGCAAAACGTAAGTTACGTAATAAATACCAAGCCGTATAAAGTAGGCAAGTCGCGCCAGACACATAGACGACCCATCCCCAAAAATAGTCCTCAGCAGCATACATAATTAATCAACCCATTGAATAATGTGATCTTCTACGTCCTCTTTACGAACGTCTAGCTCAGAAACGACCCAGCCTTGAAGAGAAGCGCCATAACTGTGTACTCTATCGGTATCACCAGACACTAAGTGATGCCATTCTGGGAGTGGCTTGCCATCTGCTATCAAGCGATAAGAGCAGGTCTCCGGTAGCCAACCAAGGCTTTGAATGTTATCACGATCAAGGGTAATGCAGTCACTAACAATCGAATGTCGAGCATCGTAGTTGCTGCATTTGCAGGAATGTATATCTAACAATTCACAGGTAACATTAGTATGAAAAATCTCACCAGTCTCATGATCCTCAAGTTTTACCAAACAACATTTAGCACAGCCATCACATAGCGATTCCCACTCGAGAGTGCTCATTTGCTCAAGTGTCTTTGTTGTCCAGAAACCGCCCATTTAAAACCCTCTAGGGAGTTTGTTATTCTCAGCCATGCCTTCATCTAGAGCAAACAATACCGGCGGCATTTGCAAATAGAAGCCTTTACTGTTTATGTCATCCATAACTTTAATGGTATTGGCACGGGCCAGTTTTTTACTCTCGGTTAACATTAGGCGAGTCACCAGTAACGGAGTCCCGAAACTATCTAGTAAACTCTGAGGCACTTTGTCTAACCCATCGGCATGAGATACATAGATATACATACCCTCTTTGCGATTGCCTTTAAATATATCACAGAGAATTCTCAATCGGTCTTCGGCCATCACATTAGCTCACTCAGTGTTTTTTTCAATTCTGGTATTACCAAAGACTCTCTCCAACCTGATGTGAAGCGCCTAGGCCATTGATCATGACCAGCAATCGCGCCACGCAAAATAAATTCTAGATCCTTCTTGGAGAAGAGAAATTCTTGCGGGACTGAGGTGCTTTCCGCAACACTTATAAGAGCGTTACGCATTGCCTTGAGCACAACAACCTCAGCCTTAGTCAACGGCTGAGGCAACACATCGATATCAACATCGCTGTTTGCAGCTTCAACCTGCACCAACAAGTCCAAGCCATATCGTTTTATCAACCCTGGATGCAAATCGTCAATCCCTCCGAGATGAGGTAGAGACGTAGGTTTTCGCCTAGCGATTTCAACCAAGGAATTATCTTTAACGATATGACCTCGGGGCTTATTGCGCGCCCGAGCTGTTCTCTCGCGCCAAATACAGAGTCTTTTAAGAATCTTTAATGCGCCCTGCTCTAACTTCCAGGCAGTTTTAATACGCATGTAATAATCGTCGCTCTCCTTGCGCCCTGCCACCATGGCATAGACGGCAAGACTTTCCTCTTTAAACCAATCCTCACGATCCTGATCCTTGAGATTCTGACTTAAAAGTTCATGAAGTTTGTGCAAATAAAACACATCGGCGGCGGCATACTGAAGTTGCCTTGAAGTGAGCGGCCGAGCTAACCAATCGGAGCGCGTTTCGTCCTTATCGAGTTCGACGTCGAAAACCGCCTTAACGAGCCGCGCATACCCCATTGAATAACCAATATTACAGATTCCTGCAGCGATTTGGGTATCAAAAATAGTTGTCGGCACTATGCCAAGTGCGTATTCTAAAACCTCTAAATCTTCAGCACAGGCGTGGAATATAAGCTGCCTATCAGGTGATTCCAGGAGGGATTTGAGGCCGGTAAAGTCCTCCACCGCCAATACGTCAATCAACCAGCAATCAATGCCATTAGAAATTTGAATTAAGGCGATTTTCGGATAAAAAGTGTTGGTTCGAATAAATTCAGTGTCAACAGCCAAAACTGTTGCACTCTTTAGTTTGTCCAACATTTCTACGAGCTTTACATCTGAATCTATCCAGTGAGCCAATTAAATTTCCTTTCTACTTTGCAATGCAAGATTGAGGGTGCCGCCATCGACATATTCAAGTTCACCACCCATGGGTACACCGTAGGCAATGCGTGACACGGCGACACCTAGGGATTTGGCTTTATCGGCGATAAAGTGTGCGGTTGTCTCTCCTTCCACCGTAAGATTGGTGGCTAAAATCAACTCAGTCACTTCTTCATTACGCAGTCGATCTATCAACTGGTCAATGCCAAGCTGTTCAGGCCCTATTCCATCAATAGGCGACAGATGCCCTAACAAAACAAAGTATTGACCGCGAAAACCCCCAGCCTGCTCAATCGCATAAAGGTCTGCAGGGTTTTCCACCACACATATCAGCGTCTCAAGCCGAGCGCTATTTCCGCAAATATTGCAACGAGCATGCTCAGTCAGCGTGCGACAACGTTCACAACGACCGACCTTTTCCACCGCCTCGGCAATTGTACTGGCAAGATGAGATGCCCCGGCTTTGTCCCGTTCAAGCAGTTGAAGCGCCATTCTCTGCGCAGACTTAGCACCGACACCGGGCAGACATCGCAATGCATCTATAAGTTGATCAATTAAATTTCCGTACACAAGCTATCCTCAAACACAGGTTGCTGAGCCACTTAAAATGGCATTTTAAACCCGGGTGGTAAATCCATGCCACCGGTCATAGAGCCCATCGCAGATTTCGTTTGAGCCTCAACTTTACGTACCGCATCATTGACCGCCGCAGCCAGTAAGTCTTCCAGAAACTCTTTGTCTTCCTGCAATAACGAGGGGTCAAGAGTGACTTTACGCACGTCATGCCGTCCTGTCATTACCACTTGAACCATTCCTGCACCTGACTCACCAGTGACTTCCGTAGAAGCGGCCTGCTCCTGCATTTTGGCCATTTTCTCCTGCATTTGCTGAGCTTGTTTCATTAGGTTGTTAATGTCCATACTATCCTCAATCTATTGGTTTAACGGAGCTTTCATCAAGACTTCCATCAAAAAGCTGCTTGAACTGAACTACCGCAGTATCGGAGTTTAAACGATCCACTGCAGCCGCATGCCGTTCAGCAGTATCGCGCATGCTAGCCGCCCTAGGAGTCTCTTGCTCAGCCACTCCAGAGCTGATCACCACATTTATCGGATGATCAAAATAGTCGCTAAGGGCTATTCCTAGGCTCTCTTGATGAGAACTGTCATATAGACTGTTCTCTTGATTATCAATCACAAAGACCAATGCATCTTGATCGCGTCCAGTAAAAAGGCAATGACTGGCAATTTCGCCTAAGGACGCGCCTATATCTAAATGACTCCGAACCTCAATCCAATTACTGGGCGAGAACTCATTTAGACTAACCCGAACTATTGGGCTAATATCTTTCTCACGCGGCTCATTGTGGTTCGGCGCTTGCACTTCGATGTTATTTTTTCCGGCCTTATCTACCCCTTCAACAATGAGGTCATCGTTAGGCTGATCTTCAGTTTCAGTTTCAGTTTCAGTTTCAGTTTCAGTTTCAGTTTCAGTTTCAGTTTCAGTTTCAGTTTCAGCTTCGATTTCTGCTACTGATTGTGGATCCGGCTCGATAGCTACGGCCAATTCAGGCACGTTTTCAAGCGGCCTGTTGGCGCCATCAGGAGCTACTGGAGACGAAATGATCGAAACTACTGCATCCTCACTTTCAGCAGGCGATGCCTGATCAGACTTTTTTACAGAAGGCTCCACCTCCGGAGGAAGCAAATTACCGTTGACGGGACGTCCGTTCGTGGCTGGACGGAACGCCAAAGCACGCAACATTACCATCTCAAAGCCAGATCGCTGCTCAGGTGCGAGCGGCAGGTCTTTTCGACCCAGCAAACATATCTGATAAAACAGCTGAACATCTTCACGAGACACCGACTCAGACAGGTTCGCCAGTTCTTTATAGTGGCTAATACTTGGATCCAGAGCTTCGGGTACGGTCTGTAAAATAGCAACCTGATGCCAAAGTGACAGTACTTCGCCAAGTGCAGCATCGTAATCAGGGGATTGCTCCGCCATCTGGCCTATAGCCGCCAACAAATCAGGTCCGCTTTGACTGGCCAAGGCTTGACAAACATCTACCACATAACGACGTTCAATTGACCCCAGCATTGCGGTCACATCCGCCTCACTGATGCTTCCACCGCCATGCCCTACAGCTTGGTCGGTTAAACTTAGAGCATCGCGCATACTACCGTCAGCAGCGCGCCCCAAACACCAGAGACCGGCTTCTTCAAAGGGAACCTGCTCTTCACCAAGGACAAATTTAAGGTGCTCGGTAATACGCTCCGCGCTTAAATTTTTAAGATTAAATTGTAAACATCTTGATAAAACCGTAATTGGTAGCTTTTGAGGGTCGGTGGTAGCAAATAAAAATTTAACGTGAGCGGGCGGTTCCTCGAGAGTTTTGAGTAAGGCCGCAAAACTAGATTTTGACAACATGTGGACTTCGTCAATAAGATAGATCTTAAAGCGCCCGCGAGACGGTGCATATTGGACGTTATCTAAAAGATCTCGCATATCATCAACACCAGTGCGAGATGCGGCATCTACTTCGATCAGATCAATGAAGCGCCCACTATCGATCTCATTACAGCTTGTGCACTCTCCGCAAGGGACAGAAGAAATACCTACCTCGCAGTTAAGGCACTTGGATAGAATCCGCCCTATGGTGGTTTTGCCGACACCTCGAGTACCTGTAAATAGGTAGGCATGATGTAAACGATCGTTATCTAAGGCATTGATAAGAGCTTGGAGCACATGCTCCTGCCCTGCCATTTCAGAAAAAGATTTAGGACGCCATTTGCGGGCAAGTACTTGATAGCTCATAACAGCTTCTGTTTTAGACTAAAGGGGTATTATAGGCAGTTACAGGCTAGGCTGAAAGAACTAATGGTGGCGACCCTCAATAGCCGCACCTCGGCACACAGCGTAACTACTACCGTTGCTCCCTTCCGGGCCTGGCGGGGTTCACAGCTGGCTGTTGCGAGGGGACCAAAGAGGGCCACCGTCGAAGCGATCGCGCGATTATCCGAGGTTTAGAGTTTAAGTGCAACCGCTGATATAGTTAAATTGACGTTTTGTTCAGTCACATTATGTCATGGCGGTGCTCCTGCCAATAACTCATCTTTAATTATTCTTCCCATCTGAGCGTGGCTTGTCTAAACTGCTCCATCAAAACGGTTTCAAGCGTATTTAAAAAAGGGTTGTAAATGTCTTATTCTTCCAGCATTAGCTCCATATACCCACGCAAATGGACAACTGGGTTGGGCGTTAAGGTATTCTTAATTTTTGTGTTTTTTGGCCTAACAAGTTGCGGTGGCGGAGAGAGTAATGTCTCGGCAGGTAATAAGACTGGGACTCTCTATTGGGGCAATGGCACTGAACCGCAAAGCCTAGACCCGCAGATTGCGACAGGCGTCCCGGAACATCACATTATCTCCGCCGTCATGGAAGGCCTTGTACTCAAAGATAGAAAAACCCTTGAACCCCGCCCCGGTGTCGCTGAATCATGGACTATCAGTGAAGACGGCAGAGTTTATACCTTTAAACTCCGCGACAACGCGCGCTGGTCGAATGGTGACCCCCATACAGCACATGACTATGCATGGTCGTGGTGGAGAGCCCTGCAACCCGCTTTAGGCAACCTCTATGCGTATATGCTATTCCCAATTGAAAATGCTCAGCAATATTACGAAGGTGATGTTTCTGATTTTGACGAGGTTGGTGTCAAAGCACTTGATGATCGGACCTTACAGGTAACACTGAGCTTTGCGACGCCCTACTTCTTACAGTTGCTGGACCACTACAGTCTATTTCCAGTCCACCAGGCTACTATTGAGAAGTTTGGAGATGCCGACCAACGAGGTACACGCTGGACCTATGAGGGTAATCTTGTGGGAAATGGGCCATTCAAGTTAGTTGACTGGAAAATCAATAGGCGCATTGTTGTTCAAAGTAATCCGCATTATTGGGATGCCAAAAATGTCTCACTAAAAGAAATTATATTTATTCCTATCGAGAACATTGTCACTGAAGAACGGATGTTCAGAGCGGGACAGTTACATGTAACTAGTAGCCTCCCCGCCGATAAAATTAGTGTTTATCGCGAAGCTAAAAATCCTGAACTACGCATTGCGCCTTACCTTGGTACTTATTATTATCGGCTTAACGTCAGAAAGCCTCAGCTCCAGGATCCACGTGTTAGGCGGGCTTTAGCAATGACTGTTGATCGCCAAAGGTTGGTTGATAATATTACCAAAGGTGGTCAGATACCTGCTTATGCGATGACACCTCCCGGCACAATGGGGTATTACCCTGAAAGTAATCTCAAGTTTGATCCTGAAGGTGCCAAACGATTACTCGCTGAAGCTGGCTATCCTAACGGTGAAGGCTTCCCTCCGACTGAAATTCTTTACAACACTAATGAGGGCCATCGAAAAGTTGCAGTGGCGCTTCAGGATATGTGGAAAAAGCACCTCAACATTGACGTTAGGCTATTGAACCAAGAATGGAAAGTCTATTTGGACACTGAAAGTGCGGGTCAATACGAAATTTCACGGGCTGGATGGATCGGTGACTATGTCGACCCAAATAATTTCCTTGATTTGTTTCTTTGCGACGGTGGCAATAATCGGACCGGGTGGTGCAATGAGGAATACGATCGCTTGATACTGGACGTAGCTCCATCAATGACTTCTCATGAGGAGCGGTTAAAGGTATTTCAAAAAGCGGAGACTATGCTTCTTGATGACATGCCGATTATTCCAATTTATACCTATACCACTGTTCAGCTTGTTAGTTCTTCAGTTAAAAATTTCGATCCTAACATTATGAATGCAGCGTCTTACAAAGACATTTATCTACAAGCTGACGAATAATCCATAGACAAGGAATTAAATAATGTATCGATTTGCCTTCGGTAGACTGCTCCAGGCCATTCCAGTGTTATTGGTGGTAATTACTGTCACATTCTTTTTGGTTCACTCTGCTCCTGGAGGTCCTTTCTCAGCGGATAAAGCGGTCCCGCCGGAGGTCATAAAAGCCCTAGAAGAGCAGTACAATCTCAACCAACCTGTTTGGCAACAATATGTGAGCTATCTTGGCGATGTATTGCAGGGAGACTTTGGACCTTCCTTTAAATACTCTGGAAGAACAGTTAATGAACTGATCGCAGCCGGACTACCTGTTACCGCCGAACTTGCCTTGTATGCAATGCTAGTCGCACTTGGCGTTGGAATAACCGCGGGTGTGGGGGCAGCGATGCGGCCAAACACCTTACAAGATTATCTGCCAATGACGGGTGCCATGATTGGTATTTGCATGCCATCCTTTCTTTTAGGACCCCTATTAGTACTTATCTTTGGTATACATCTTGATTGGTTGCCGGTTTCAGGATGGGGAGATATCCCCGGCGATAAGATCCTACCGTCTATCACTTTGGGAACAGGCTACGCCGCATACATTGCACGACTCTCAAGAGGGGGAATGTTGGAAGTCTTGTCGCAAGACTACATAAGAACTGCTAGAGCCAAAGGGCTCAGCGAGCGGCTAATTATCGTCAAACATGCGCTTCGTGGCGGGTTAATACCGGTAGTTGCGTTTTTAGGTCCGGCGTTTGCAGGACTGCTAGCTGGATCTTTTGTCGTAGAGACTATATTTCAGATTCCGGGAATGGGGCGTTTTTATGTGCAGGCCGCATTTAATCGCGACTACACGTTGATCCTAGGTATGACGATATTTTTATCAACTCTCATCATTTTATTTAATCTTTTATCTGACATGCTGGCAATTTGGTTGAATCCAAAACTCAGACACGAAATACAAGGAGCGAAGTAATGAGTAATTCGAGCTCCGAAAGTATCGCCATACCAGAAGACCACGGAACGTCGTTATGGCAAGATGCCTGGATCAAATTAAGTAAGAATCGTTTAGCGCTGTTTGGGCTAGCGGTTCTAATCACACTAATTCTTGTGTCGCTGTTAACGCCATTAATCGCGCCCTACGGCTACGAAGAACAGAATTTAGACCTTGGCGCAACCGCCCCTTCACTTCAACATTGGCTGGGAACAGATATCTTCGGCCGAGATATGCTCACCAGAATTATGTATGGTGGCCGCGTGTCGCTAATGGTGGGGTTTATAGCTACCGCTGTCGCCCTGGTCATTGGGATTCTTTGGGGTGCTACCGCAGGATTTTTTGGTGGTCGTTTAGACGCCGTAATGATGCGTATAGTCGATGTTCTTTATGCCCTGCCATTCATGATTTTCATCATATTGCTGATGGTCGTATTTGGGCGAAATATACTCTTATTGTTCCTCGCTATTGGTGCGGTCGAGTGGTTAACCATGGCTCGAATTGTTCGCAGTCAGGTTATGTCTCTGAGAAATCAGGAATTTGTTGAGGCCGCACATTCACTGGGCTTATCTCAATGGACCATCATTCGGCGCCACATCATTCCCAATACTCTCGGTCCTGTCATCGTTTACACCACTCTCACTATTCCAAGCGTAATGCTGCTAGAAGCCTTTTTGAGCTTTCTTGGCCTCGGCATACAACCCCCGGAGAGCTCGTGGGGATTATTGATAAATTATGGCGTCGAAACTATGGAAGAATTCCCGTGGTTGCTTATCTACCCTGGAATCGCGTTGTCTTTGACCCTATTTGCACTCAACTTTTTAGGTGACGGCCTGCGCGATGCTCTCGACCCTAGAACCTCAAAGGATTAAAACAGGACTTATATAATGGCGATTCTTGAGGTAGATGGTTTAAAGGTATATTTTCATACACGCAATGGTGTGGTTAAGGCCGTTGACGATGTTTCATTTTCTGTAGATAGCGGTGAAACCTTAGCGATTGTAGGCGAATCAGGATCAGGGAAGTCTGTTACCTGTTACAGCCTACTTGATCTGCTACCTAAGCCCCCTGCCAAAATAGAAGGTGGAACAGCGCTGTTCAATGGAAAAGACTTACTAACATGCTCTGCTGCGGAAATGAGGCAGCACAGATGTAACGATATAGCAGTTATATTTCAAGACCCAATGACGTCACTGAATCCGTACCTGACTATCGGTGAGCAGCTGATTGAACCACTAATTTATCATCCTAACAAAGACCAGGTTAAGAGTCGCCCTGAGGCAAAGTCAAAAGCAGTCGCCTTATTAGATGAAGTGGGCATCATTGACCCCGAGGTACGTTTCGACTGCTACCCACACGAATTCTCTGGCGGCATGAGACAACGGGTGATGATCGCAATGGCGCTAATAACAGAGCCAAAGTTATTAATTTGCGATGAGCCCACCACTGCACTGGATGTCACCATTCAGGCACAAATACTTGAATTGATTAAGAAATTACAAGAGAGTAGAAATGTCGCCGTCATATTTATCAGTCATGACTTAGGGGTTGTCGCAGGTATTGCCGACAAAGTACTCGTTATGTGTGACGGGACCGTGCGTGAAGCGGGTGATACAGACAGCATCTTCTATAATACCCAAAACGACTATACTAAAAAGCTCCTAGCTGCGATCCCAGAGGGAGCTAAAACACTTCCAAATAGGGCTACAGGCAACGAATCTCTCGTTGAAGTCAATAACTTAAAGACGTATTTCAAAAATCAACTCAACACCAGTAAAGACAGTGACAAACGATTCATAAAGGCTGTGGATGGTATTAGTTTAACCATAACCCGTGGCGAAATTCTGGGGCTGGTCGGTGAATCTGGTTCAGGAAAATCAACCCTAGGAAGATCCATACTGCAGTTGGCCCCCACGACGAGTGGTTCAGTGAAATTTGCCGGCGAAACACTCACAGGGCTAACGCCCAACCAGCTAGTGCCTTGGAGAAGAAAGATGCAAATGATCTTTCAAGACCCTTACGCCTCGCTTAATCCGCGAATGACCGTATTTGAAACATTGTCTGAACCCCTGCTCTATCATGGGATAGCAAACAAGCATAATATCGCCAGCCAAGTACGCCAGTTGATGGATGACGTGGGCCTATCTCAAGCCCAAGTGCGTAAATATCCGCATGAGTTTTCGGGGGGGCAGCGCCAACGTATCGCGATAGGGCGTGCTATTGCCACAAAACCTGAGTTTATCATCGCCGATGAGCCTGTATCTGCGCTAGATGTCACTATCCAAGCGCAAATTTTGGACTTAATTTTAGATTTGGTTGAGAGACATAACCTAACAATGATGTTTATCTCCCATGACCTTTCCGTTGTCCGTTACATATCTGACCGTGTGGTAATTATGAATAAGGGCGTTATCGTGGAACAGGGAGAAACAGAGGCCCTCTGGGACAGTCCTAAACAGGCGTATACTAAAGATCTGCTGGCAGCCATACCTCGTGCAGATCCTAGATCAGAGCGCGCACGAATTAATAACCGATAATGAGCACAAGTCACAATCGTCAATCATGCTGCAATGTACGAGATACGCATAGGTAACTGATATAAAGCAAGAGCGGACAAGGACGTGCTTATCAAATTAACGAAAGCTTTGACCGAAAGATCCTAAGTAAGCGAAGCGGGAATGCGACGGGTCGACAGGAAAGATCAGGATTACATTACCCCTGACACTATAAAACCCATTATTTAACAGGTAATACCAGTGCCTTTAAGACCGCAGTAGCCCATAGGATTTTTAGCAAGGTATTGCTGGTGGTAGTCTTCTGCATAAAAGAAGTCTGGTGCTAGCATAATTTCGGTAGTAATTTCACCATAATCTAGCACGGTCAATTTATCTTGAACAACTGAAGCCGACCCGAGAGCCTGGTCTAATTGTTCAGCGCTGGAACAATAAATAGCTGAACGATATTGAGTACCCATATCGTTGCCTTGGCGCATACCTTGGGTTGGATTATGTGACTCCCAGAACATCGCCAGTAACGCTTGAAACCTTATCACGCTGGGATCAAAAATCACTAACACAACTTCCGTATGGCCAGTTAAACCCGTGCAGGTCTCTTCATAGGTAGGGTTAGGTGTATAACCTCCGGCATAGCCCACAGCGGTTGAGACAACCCCCTCCATCTCCCAGAACCGTCTCTCTGCTCCCCAAAAACAGCCCATAGCAAATACTGCTGTTTCCAGCGAACTATCATAAGGTGGTTGCATTGGTTGCCCCGTCAGTAGATGTGTATCCGCGACGGATACGGGTGTCTCTCGACCAGGTAGGCAATTTTCCTGACGTGGTATCTTACTACTGACAGATCTACCGAACATTTAAAACTCCAGATGCTTTAACTACAGTGGAAAATAAACCGCCACCGATTAATTTTACTGAAAACCTATTTATGACGCAATTATCCACTGGCCATACCATTGTTATGAATTCCAATCACCTGGCTTTGCTTAATGTCTGCTGTCGAATCTTCACCCAATTTCGCAGCGTCATTACGCTGGGAATCGATCCTAGAAAGATAGGCTTGATCAACATCGCCGGTAATATATTCACCGTTAAAGACGGAGCATTCAAACTGCTTGATACTTACATTACCCTCGGAGGCAGATGCTATAAGGTCTTCCAAGTCTTGATATATAAGCCAATCGGCTCCAATCAATGCCCCTACTTCCTCATCAGTACGACCGTGAGCAATCAATTCGGAGGCAGACGGCATATCAATCCCGTAGACGTTTGGATACCGAACACCTGGAGCTGCAGACGCCATAAATACCTTCTTAGCCCCGGCATCCCTGGCCATTTGAATAATTTCCTGAGATGTAGTCCCTCGAACGATGGAATCATCAACTAAGAGCACGTTCTTGCCGGCAAATTCTAACTTCACCGCATTGAGCTTTTGACGCACAGACTTCTTACGCTCGGTCTGTCCTGGCATAATAAATGTGCGACCAATATAGCGATTTTTCATGAAGCCTTCGCGGAGTTTAACGCCTAGCCGCTCAGCTAATGCTTGGGCCGACACTCTGCTTGTATCCGGAATCGGAATCACCACGTCTATTTCGTGCCCCGGATTGAGACGAGTCAACTTCTCAGCTAATTTCTCACCCATTCTCAAACGACATTTATAGACCGAGATATCATCAATCAAGGAATCAGGTCGAGCGAAATACACGTGTTCAAAGATACAGGGAACTAATTGATGCTCTTTAGCACATTGCTGCAGATGAATATTGCCCTCTTTGTCGACAAATAGTGCCTCGCCGGGCTCTAAGTCTTTGATCAACTCAAACCCCAGAGAGTCTAATACTACCGACTCGGAGACAACTGCATACTCTATGCCCGCTTCGGTCTCGCGCTTGCCGTAGCAAAGGGGACGAATGCCAAAGCGATCACGGAAGGCGAACAGACCGTAATTAGCTATCAGGCCGACAACTGCGTAGGCACCTTTGCAGCGGTTGTGAACACCACTAACGGCGGCAAAAATATCCTCACTGCAAGGTTCAAGCTTTCCCCGAGCCTGCAACTCATGAGCAAAAACGTTAAGTAGCACCTCAGAATCAGAATCAGTATTTAAGTGACGTAAATCCTGTCGGAAAATCTGGTCACGCAATTCGTCAGCGTTAGTCAAATTACCATTATGAGCAATAAAAATACCATAGGGTGAATTCACATACAGCGGTTGTGCTAACGCTGGGCCTGAACTACCTGCGGTAGGGTAACGAACATGCCCAATCCCGACCTTTCCTACCAACCGCACCATATGACTGCGACGAAAAACGTCTCTAGCTAATCCCTCGCCTTTACACTGATGTAATTCACCCGCAGACTCAGTCACTATGCCTGCGGCATCCTGGCCTCTATGCTGCAGCATCGTCAGTGCATCATAAAGCCTTAAATTAACGTTTGAAGTACCCGAAATTCCAACAACACCACACATGTTTAGATCCAACCCATAATAAAGTCCGAAAAGGCCGCTGCAGCCTCTCTACCCACTTCTTCAAACGACTGAAAAAGAGGGATAAGCGAAGATGCAGTCCACCAAGCATCCTGATCAACCGGAAGCGCCTTGGGAATGACTACCACCAAGGCCAGTACGATCAGTAACCCTCGAAAAACACCAAAAACTAGCCCTAACGTCCTGTCAGTACCGCCTAATCCAGTTGAACTAACTAATTTACCCAATAAAAAATTTATCATTGCCCCGAGTAACAGAGTACCCACAAACAAAATACCCCAGGCCACCAATTGCCTAATTGAAGCAAGCTCAATGACATTAATCAGAAGCTCTGCTACCACCTCTTTGAAACTCATAGCGACGAAGAATGCTGCCAACCAGATCACCAGAGACATGGCCTCTTTGACAAAACCTCGAACCATACTAATAATTCCGGATGTCGCCACAATAATGGCTATGGCAATATCAATCGTCACTATATCCATGATCTACCTTTTTACGTATTCGGCGACACCGAAGCATTACGGCTCATATGAGAGCACTATAGAGTCGGTATCAAACTTAGCATCTATCTTGACTTTTATTTCGAGAGCCCGACTCCGATCTAGCTTTGGCCCTATATATACTCGGTGATGGTATTGGTCTGCGATTTTGATCTTTTCACCAAATGCTTTGTACCCAGCACTCACCAACTTCTTTTGTAATTCAGTAGATTTACGCGCATCAATAAAGCTTCCTACCTGCAGAATCCATGCATTGGGAAGATTGTTGGAGTTCAAGCCAAGAGGCACGCCGTCTTCAGTCGTAGGCTGTGATTTTTTAATATCAAATAAAGGGATTATCGGTATGTTTTTGTCAACTGTGCTTGGTCGCTGCGCCTTGTCCAGTGCTACTGGCTGAATGGAGGGCGCGGGAGGAATCTTTGTAGTTCTGTCGATTTTTTCTGGATCGGCAAAATCAATTATGAGAGGCAGAACAATCAAACCAAGAAGTCCCAGTACGATAGTTCCGGCGATTCGTTGCTTTAGACCTTCACTCACATCAACCCTCTTTGGCAATAATCGTTAATACTGATGAAACCGTGTGGAATGAACCAAAAACAATTATCTGATCATCAGGACACGCTAAGTGAATTGCTTCATTGAAAGCTAATGCTACCGAGTCAAAGCAGGATCCCTTCAGACCAGCATTGTATACTACTTCGGAGAGAGTTTGAGGCTCCATCGCACGATGATTATCGGTTATTTTCCCCAACAACCAAGTATCTATACTGACCCCTAGCTCAGCAACAATACCAGTCCAGTCTTTATCGCTCAGGACTGAGGCCACCGCGAACGTCGTGCCCTTAACAGCAGGCATATTGGAAGCTAAGACTCTCGCCGCAGCTGGATTATGAGCAACATCCAGCAATAGATTGAGGTTTTTAAATTTAATTTTTTGTTGTCGCCCAGCAAGCGTCAAAGACGCCAGTGCATCGCAACTATTCTGCGGATCCAGGGAAAATCCAGCACTGACTAGCGCCTGCAGAGCAAGAGCAATATTGGCTGGCAACAAATTGTGGTGGGTAATGTGTGGAATCAGCAAAGTATCTTCATTAGTTCTCAGGCTTACCGAGAACTGACCAGCAGGACCGTCATCATCAACGCTAAAATCTTTTCCTTTATAAAGGGGCTCTGCGCCGATATTTTCTACCATTTTGTAAAAACCATCTGGTAGATTGGTCTCGCCTACCACAAGAGGCTTTCCGGCCCTTGCAACACCAAGTTTTTCTTGAGCTATTTCTGACCGAGTATTGCCCAACCAATCTTGGTGATCTAGGTCAACACTACTTAAAATTGCAACATCCGCATCAATAATATTAACGGCGTCTAGACGGCCACCAAGACCAACCTCAAGCAACACCGCATCGAGATTAGCTTGTCGAAAAATAGTCAGCGCAGCGAGTGCATTAAATTCAAAATAGGTTAGTGATATTTCAGCACGCACCGATTCTATTAGCTCAAAAGCCAAGACAATGTTGTCATCAGAGACCGCCACACCATCGATCCGAATTCGTTCACTATAGTGAAGAAAATGAGGTGAGGTAAAGGCTCCAACAGAATATCCATGCTGCAGTAACAGAGCTTGCATGGCCGCTACGCATGACCCTTTGCCATTTGTACCGGCGACAATTATGCTGACTGGATCCGCCACCACGGAAAGAGGTATATCTTGCTTAAGTCGCTCCCAGACAGCCGAAACTCTATCTAAGCCGAGGTCTATCTCACTGGGATGACGCGTCTCTATCTCTTCCAGCCACTCCTCTAGGGACCTATTAGGCATCGCTGGGCTCAGGGACATTTAAAAACTTAGACAATGAGCTCGCTACGCGATCTCTCATTTGGTTTCGAGCAATAATGGCATCAATGTGCCCTTTTTCAAGTAGAAACTCACTTCGCTGAAAACCTTTGGGTAATTTCTGACGCACCGTTTGCTCAATGATATTTGGTCCTGCAAAACCAGCTCTTGCTCCAGGCTCTGCAATATTGAGATCCCCCAACATGGCGAGACTGGCCGAAACACCGCCATAAACAGGATCAGTCATTATAGAAATATAGGGGACTCCTGCAATTCTTAACCGTTCCAAAACTGCGCTAGTCTTGGCCATCTGCATCAAAGAAATTAGTGCTTCCTGCATACGCGCCCCACCGGTCGCTGAAAAACATATCAGTGGTTTACGATGTTCCAGCGCGTGCTGAGCCGCGCGGGTGAATTTCTCACCGACAGCATAACCCATCGATCCACCATTGAAGGCAAACTCAAAGGCACAGACTACCACAGGAATACCCTTGAGATTTCCTGCTACGGCTACCAGTGCGTCCTTCTCACCGGTCTTTTTTTGCGCGTCTAGAATCCGGTCTTTATATTTTTTTACGTCTTTAAATTTTAACCTATCAATAGCCTCTAGCTCTGGCTCCAGCTCTATGATGTCAAGGCTGTCGAGAAAAATATCAATACGCTTTCGAGCACCAATAGGCATATGGTGTTCGCACTTTGGGCAAACATATAAGTTTCGTTCCAATTCGGGGCGATAGAGCGGCGATGCGCACTTAGCGCATTTTTTCCATAACCCTTCGGGAACAGAGTTAGCGCGCTCATTTTTAGTGGCAGCAGACCCTTTAGGTCTTATGCGATTGAGCCAATTCATAAACTTCCTTTTAACTAGAGTTCAGAGAACTCGAGCGTTAACCTATCATCAGTAGACCGTATTCTAACATGACATTATGATGCCAAGAAGCCGAGCGAATAAATTATTTGTAACATTCAGTGTGGATTCATGAACCCAGTATATAGACGCTTAGGCGACAGTTGATGTTAGGCACCACTATAAAGTCATGCGTTTTTTGCGTTATCAATAAATGCTGCTACCTTATGCTGATCTTTGATACCCGTTGCAGACTCAACCCCTCCACTCACGTCAACCATATCTGGCGCAACCGTTCGAATAGCCACGGCTACGTTATCAGGACTAAGGCCCCCGGCAAGTATTAGCGTGAAATCTCTCACTTTTGGAAGCCTCTGCCAATCAAACTTTTCGCCAGTCCCACCGTATTGATCAGCGTGCCACGCATCAAACAAGAACCCACCTGATGGTTGATATCGTTCAACCTCCGAGCTGATAGTAAGATTTTCATGCATCCTAATAGCGCGAATATATGGATAGCCAAATTGATTACAAAACTCAGGACTTTCATCACCATGAAATTGAATCAAGTCAGGCGCTAAGCGTTCTATTATTTGATAGATAAACTCAGGTGCAGCATTGACCACAAGGGCGATGCATAGCATGCTGCCTGAGACAGCTTGCTTAATTTCGATAGCACCTTCGAGATCAACATACCTTGAACTGTTCTCATAAAGAACAACACCAATAGCATCAGCGCCCGCCTCTTCAACCATCTTTGCTTGATGCGCATCAGTGATACCACATATTTTTACTGCAACTGACATTTCTAACTACCTCCGCCCAGCTCATTACTCAAAAATACTGGCCCCTTTGGGAGCAAGGGTAATTTGTGCGTCTCTGGGTAACGCACATCAACTAAATAAAGTCCACAGGGAGAAGCTGTTGCAGCACTTTTACACCTATCTCTGCCTGTGAGAAGATGGTGAATCCATTCCGGCTCCTGCCGCTGCAGGCCAACTTCGATAAGCGAGCCTACTATGTTTCTCACCATATGTAATACAAAGGCATTGGCTGTTATTTCGAACACAACCAGCTGTCCCGATTGATAAACATTCGCACGCTCAACGTTCCTAGAGGGCGATAAGGACTGACAACCGGCGCCACGAAAAGCAGAAAAGTCCTGCTCTCCGAGTAGATGCTTGCATGCCACATCCATTGCTTGAACGTTAAGCGAGTTTTTTACCCAAGTAATTCCACTGGCCAATATCGCAGGGCGAGTGTTTTGCGCGGCGATGACATACCGATAAGTTCTTGCTGTTGCACTAAAACGTGAATGGAAGTCGTCTTGTACACGATCAGCCCAAACTAGCGAAACTGAGTCTGGTAGCTGACTATTTGCTCCCATCACCCAGTTTCGACCATTGCGAATTGCTTTTGCGTCGAAGTGAATGACCTGACGACTAGCATGGACACCCGTATCCGTGCGTCCAGCACAACCTACAATGACCGCTTCATTCGCGACATAGGAAAGAGCGGCCTCAACTACAGACTGTACCGAAGGACTATGCTTTTGTTTTTGAAAGCCGCAAAAGTCAGCCCCGTCATAACTGACTATAGCGGCGTAGCGGCTGATACCCACAGGCAAACTACGCCCATTGGGAACGCGGCAGTTTGGTGCGTAGCTCCACTCTGACTGTTGCACTTTATAACCTTTTGTCGCGGAAATTACTCATCAAATATCAGCTTGAAGAATTAGAGTCAAGTCGCTCTAGAACCTCAGTAGCGCGCCTCTTACCCTCCTTATTCGACTCACTAATAATCTCTTCGAGAATCTCCCTGGCACCGGCAATATCGCCAAGATCCGCATAGGTTTCAGCGAGATCAAGTTTTACGTCCACCGGATCAATGTTTTCTGTCATATCTAAGTAATCGAGATTGGAGGCACCCTCTGGATGAAGCTCATCACTCAATTCAAAACTATCGATGTTGCTAAGCGACTCCTCAATAGCATCATCCCGAGACGCCACGTTCGCGAAAACATCCGCTGGCTCACGGTCACCTTTACCAAAGATTTCGTCATCCGAGAAACCTGATTCTAAATTTAATTTAGCCGCCTCTGCGTCAGACTCAGAACTCACCTCTACATCGTTTATAGGCTCTAATTTTCGCCCGACTACCCTGCGCACTGTGTAATAGATTAAAACAACAACACCGGCTAGTATCACAATGACTAAAGCCATCAATTGCGCGCCACTAAGGCCGCTGCCTAAGTAACCCGATTTCGAACCACCTAAACCTGGGCTAACAGCTCTGTCCTCTTTAACTTCAGTTGTTTGCAACCTGTCTTGCAAGATTACGATTTCGTCATTCAACGATATAATTATTGCACGCAGATCAGATGTCTCATGTTGCGCCTCGTCGGTGGCATTTTGGGCATCCAATAACTCGTCATTGAGTCTTGTAACCTCACTCTTTAAGTCCATAGCAGATTCTAATACCTCAGGAGCCAACGCGAGCATTGAATTCTCAGTATTACCTGAGGTCTTCAGCTGTTCGTTGCTAGCAGAGACAACGATTATTCTCTCTGCGTCAACAGGCTGAGTAGTGGAACTATCCTCTACTTTAAAGTATGGGATTTCTTGATTCAAGTCAGCAACATCCAAAGACGCCAGTGTTACATCAACAGAAGTACCAGCAATAACATTTGTGTTAACCCTCTCACCATAAACATCAAGACCCAACTGATCAGCAACAAAAAAACCACTTTGATTTCCAATCTGGCTATAACTGGGCCTACTTATATTAGAACCGATAATTATTTTACTCGGATCGCCAGTTAAGAATGCGGAAGGATTAATGCTAAACATGGCATCCATTACCTGCCATACCGTAGAATTATCTGTGCGAAAAATACTAGCAACACTCCACAAAGTATCACCAGGACTCACCTTATAAACCGAGCGGCTAACATCAGGGTCCACTATCTGTGCCAATGCTGCCGCGCTTTCAGCTAAAAATAGGAGGTTTACTCTAATTGTCACAGAATCATCTGGCCACTGGAGCTCTACCAGGAAGTCCAGCTCCGGCTGCTGGACTTGCGCCGGGCTATCGATGAGTATGTAATGGCTTCCAAACTCATTTCCAACCACTTGAAAGGACAAGGTGCTTAGATCCAGTTGCCCTAAAACCTCCTGACTGCGGGAGCCAATATCCTTTCCAAGTTGAGCTGAAAATAAGTTGCTATCGATATTGTTGTCGCCAACTATCTCGATTGTCGCGCGAAGTGACTCACCCAGACCTGACTTCAATTCTATCTCACCAAGAGTTAGAGCAGCGGACTGGATAGACCAAAGCGAGCCATTTACCACAAGTAACAACGCGACTAAAAACTGAATTCTTTCCCGAAACATAGATTGCTTTTCCTGTGGCCTGCATCAATACGACATGGCGAATAATAGCAAATTATCAGGTTGATAATCTATGCTAAATCCAATCGTAACCGTTGTGTTGTCAAAAAACAGAGTACTAATTAGATTTAACTATCTTCATCTGTTTCTCAACAAGTCATTGCAGACAATTATCTTCAGTTATTACTACTCAGCAATTATGATTCTCAGTGCTCTGCGTAGCGGCTCAGCCGCGCCCCATAGCAATTGATCGCCAACGGTAAAAGCTGAAAGATAATTGGGACCCATATTCATCTTCCGTAAACGTCCCACTGGAACGTTCATAGTTCCTGTAACCGCAGCGGGCGTAAGGGCGGATAACGAAGCCTCCCGATCATTAGGTATAACATTCGCCCATGGGTTAGCATCATTGAGCATAGAGTGTATTTCATCCAGAGGAACATCTTTGGTCAACTTTATGGTCAGTGCTTGACTATGACAGCGCATTGAACCGATCCGCACGCAGAGGCCGTCAAGTAGAATGGGGTTAGCCTGACGATTAAGGATTTTGTTGGTCTCAACTTGGTTTTTCCACTCCTCTTTACTCTGACCATTGTCCAACTGAACATCAATATAGGGCAAAAGACTACCTGCCAAAGGATATTGCCAGTTATCTACAGGTAGCTGATCCCCTCGCAGAGTGTCGGCAACCGTGCGATCTATATCCAAAATAGCTGACGCTGGATCTGTTATTTGCTGGCTTACCGACTTTTCAATTGCACCCATCTGACTAATCAACTCGCGCATATTATTTGCACCGGCTCCTGACGCCGCCTGATAGGTCATCGAAGTCGCCCACTCCACCAGCCCCTCTTTGAAAAGCCCGCCAAGACCCATCAACATTAGACTCACGGTGCAATTCCCACCCACAAAGTCTTTAACACCATCGGCTAAACCTTGATCGATCATGTCCCTATTAATAGGGTCAAGAACGATTATCGAGTCAGATTTTGTGCGCAGCGCTGAGGCGGCATCAACCCAGTAACCCTTCCAGCCTTTGTTTCGTAACTGAGGGTATACGCGATTAGTGTAGTCCCCTCCCTGACAGGTAAGAATGATGTCCATTTTACTTAAAGCATCGATATCAAAGGCATCTTGAAGTACCGATGTGGACCCACCGATGACAGGTGCAGCCCTACCGGCCTGAGATGTGGTAAAAAAAATGGGCTCAATATGCTCAAAATCATTCTCAGCCCGCATTCGCTCCATTAGTACAGAGCCAACCATTCCTCGCCATCCCACAAGACCTGTCTTTTTCATTTATTCCGCCTATAATTCTACTACTTAAAGTTACCGCTTTAAAAAATTTGAGCTACGCTTGGATAGCCGCGACTACAGCATTACCCATATCAACCGTTCCAACGCGAGTCATACCCGCCGTATAGATATCACCAGTACGCAAGCCTTGATCTAACACTTTACTCACCCCATGCTCTATTGCCTCTGCAGCTTCAGGCGCATTCAATGAGTAACGCAACATCATTGCTACCGATAAAATAGTTGCTAGGGGATTAGCCACACCTTGACCAGCAATATCCGGGGCTGAACCATGACAAGGCTCGTACATACCACCGCCATCTTTGTCCAACGAAGCCGAGGGGAGCATACCAATAGACCCAGTCAACATAGCTGCCGTATCGGACAAAATATCGCCAAACATATTGCCGGTGACTACCACATCAAACTGCTTGGGCCGCATAACCAGCTGCATGGCCGCATTATCTACATACATATGGGACAGTTCCACTTCAGGATAATCGACCGCCATTTCCGTTATTATCTCGCGCCACAAGATCGTCGCTTCCAACACATTGGACTTATCTACTGAACAGAGGCGCTTGCCACGAACCATTGCCGCTTCAAACGCCATACGGCCAATACGACGGATCTCAGACTCATTGTATTTATAGGTGTTGTAACCCTCACGCTCCCCATTTGCTAAGGTCCGAATACCGCGAGGTTCACCAAAGTAAATACCACCCACCAACTCACGTACAATTAGAATATCTAAACCGGAGACAAACTCAGGCTTTAGTGAAGACGCATGAGCCAGCTGGGGATACATAATTGCTGGGCGCAAGTTACCAAACAGTTCCAACTCAGAGCGAATAGCCAATAAACCCTTTTCTGGCCGCAGATGACGTTCAACATCATCCCACTGCGGTCCACCCACAGCACCAAGTAAGATCGCATCACTAGCCCGAGCTTTATCTAAAGTTTCCTGCGGGCACGGATCACCAACGGCATCTAACGCTGCACCGCCTAAATGGGCATAATCTAACTCGACGCCCAAGCCAAACTTATCGCTCACCGTTTTTAATACCTTTACTGCTTCAGCAATAATTTCTGGGCCAATATTATCTCCAGGGAGCACCAAAACCTTTTTCATACTATTAGCCACTATTTAATTACTCCGAATACCCAGGGATGCTGTGCCGCACGTTCGGTCTCATAATGCTTAATTTGGTCTGCATCTTGCAACGTCAAACCAATCTCATCCAAGCCGTTTAACAAGCACTCTTTACGAAACTTATCCAATTCAAAACTAAACACCTGTCCAGAATCGGTAGTGACCGTCTGCGTAGGTAGATCTATTGATAACTGATAGCCCTCTTGTGCAGCTAACTCATCAAACAAAATGTCTACTTGCTGTTCGCTCAAAATCACCGGCAACAAGCCATTTTTAAAACAATTATTATAAAAAATATCAGCATAACTTGGCGCAATAACGACATGAAACCCATAGTCCTCTAACGCCCAAGGTGCATGCTCTCTGCTGGAACCACAACCAAAATTCTTGCGCGCCAAGAGCACTGAAGCTCCCTTATATCTATCCTGATTTAGAGGGAAACTATGGTTAACCGGACGATCAGAGCAATCCTTTCCTGGCTGACCTTCATCCAAGTACCGCAATTCATCAAACAGGTTAGGGCCAAAACCACTGCGTTTGATCGACTTTAAAAACTGTTTAGGAATAATCATGTCCGTGTCGACATTGGCTCTATCCATGGGACCAACCAACCCACGATGCTGTGTAAATGCTTTCATGAGTTCACTCCTGAGAATGCACGTACATCAGTGATATGGCCCGCTATCGCCGCCGCCGCCGCCATTGCTGGACTCATCAAGTGAGTGCGGCCGCCACTACCCTGTCGGCCTTCAAAGTTTCGATTACTGGTAGAAGCGCAGTGCTCTCCAGAACCAAGTTTGTCTGCGTTCATAGCCAAGCACATAGAACAGCCTGGCTCGCGCCAGTCCATTCCAGCAGCCATAAATATCTTGTCTAGTCCCTCAGCTTCTGCCTGCGCCTTAACCATTTGCGACCCAGGCACCACCAGTACCTGCTTAACCGACCCGGCTACTTGCCTACCTTTAGCAATTAACGCCGCAGCGCGCATATCTTCAATGCGCGAATTCGTACAAGAGCCAATGAATACACGATCCACAGCGATAGACTCAATTGCCTGGCCAGCTTCAAGGCCCATATACTCAAGAGCGCGCTCTAGACCTTTGCGCTTCTCTTCCGAAGGTTGCTCATCTAGCGTTGGCACGAATGATGTCACTGCGGCGACCATCTCAGGAGAAGTTCCCCAAGTAACTTGCGGCGCAATTGATTCGGCCACCAAGTCAACTTCAATATCGAAAACTGCGTTAGCGTCACTGACTAGTGTTTCCCAGTAACCAACCGCCTGATCAAACATCTCACCCTGAGGGACGAACTGCCGTCCCCTACAATAATCAATGGTTTTGTCATCTACCGCCACCATTCCAACGCGAGCACCGGCCTCAATGGCCATATTGCATACCGTCATACGGCCTTCAATTGACATTTCACGGAACACAGAGCCAGCGAATTCAATCGCATGTCCATTTCCCCCAGCAGTACCAATTTTGCCAATGATAGCCAAGACCACGTCTTTCGGTGTAACGCCAGTGCCTAGGGCACCATTGACGGTAACACGCATATTTTTCATTTTCTTCGTCACCAAACACTGAGTCGCCAACACGTGCTCGACCTCAGAGGTACCAATGCCATGCGCCAAACAGGCTAATGCGCCATGTGTTGCAGTGTGAGAGTCGCCACAAACCACAGTCATACCGGGCATAGTAACGCCCAATTCAGGACCCATCACATGCACAATACCCTGGCCCATTTCATTAATCTTAAACTCTTTAATGCCATAGAGATCACAATTGTCATCTAAGGTTTGCACCTGAATGCGTGACACCTCGTCAACCATCCCGGCAACACCGGCATCTCGCTCAGCCTTATCCGTTGAAATATTGTGATCAGGCGTGGCTATATTGGTATCCAGACGCCAGGGCAGTCGACCCGCGAGTCGCAACCCCTCAAACGCCTGGGGCGAGGTGACTTCATGAAGGACATGTCGATCAATATAGAGTAGAGAGGAACCGTCATCGTTTTCTTTGACCAGATGCGCATTCCATAATTTGTCATAAAGCGTTTCTTCAGTCATTACATTTACCTTTTTCTGATATAAGTCATTATACCTTTGCTTTACGATGAAATAAATTCATAATATGAATGAATGCGATTCCATAAGCGAATCCATAACCCAGGTTTAAGCTATGGATAACCAAAACTTAAGTGCATTTATTAAGGTCGCCGAAACCAATTCGTTTTCAGAGGCGGCATTTTTGCTAGATGTCACTCAATCTACCATCAGTAAACGTATCGCTCTATTGGAATCAAAAATTGGCAAAAGACTCTTTGACAGAATCGCCAGGAGGGTCACTCTCACTGAAGCAGGAACAGAACTACTGCCAAGAGCGCGCCTAATTCTTAAAGAATATGAATCAGCGCTCCAAGCGATTAATGATCTATCGGGAAGGACGTCGGGTGTTTTGCGCTTGGCGATAAGCCATCATCTTGGGCTCCATAGACTGCCCCCTCTCTTAAAAAGCTACGCCCAACAGCATTCAGATGTAATCTTAGACATTGAGTTTATGGATTCCGAAAAAGCCTATGAGCAGGTACTTCATGGCCACTCAGAGATCGCCGTTATTACCTTGGCACTTGAACGCCATCCAAACGTGGTCAGTCAAAAAATCTGGAACGACCCGCTTAACTTCATTTGTGCACACGATCACCCTCTCGCCCGTATAGCTTTTCCGACACTCAATGATATTGCGGAGTTTCCAGTTATTTTGCCGGGGCTAAACACCTACACTGGACGAATTGTACAAAAGCTTTTTCAAACTGAGAATATACCGTTGAAGTCGACTATGTCGACTAACTATCTTGAAACAATAAGCACGATGGTGGAGGTTGGCCTGGGCTGGAGTGTTCTACCTGAGACTCTGGCAAAGCAATTACATGTAATGCCATTCAACCACACAGAAATGCAACGGGATCTTGGATATATTTGCCACACCAAAAGAACACTATCCAATGCCGCCAAGGCCTTTATTCAACTGCTTAACGCCGAAGTAACCCAATATTGAGGCCTTTTAAATAGGCTTTAGACCGCTATCAACATGCATGTTTTGAGCACGATGTCGCAGATAATGATCCATCAGTGTCAATGCCAGCATAGCCTCTGCTATCGGCACTGCTCTAATACCCACACATGGATCATGACGGCCATTGGTGACGACCTCCACTGGTTTCCCAAACTTATCGATCGATTGGCCTGGAATACGGATACTTGAAGTAGGCTTTAATGCCAAATGCGCAACAATAGACTGACCTGAGGAGATTCCCCCGAGGATACCTCCCGCATGGTTAGATAAAAAACCATCCGGCGTTAATTCATCCCGATGGTCTGATCCTTTTTGAGCCACAGAGTCGAAACCCGCACCGAGTTCTACCCCCTTAACCGCGTTGATGCTCATTAAACCATGAGCGATCTCTGCGTCGAGTCGATCAAAAATTGGCTCACCTAAGCCAACAGGGACGCCTTCAGCAACGACCGTGACTTTAGCGCCAATCGAGTTACCTTCCTTGAGCAAAGCCTGCATGAAGGATTCAAGTTCTGGCACTTTATCCGGATCAGGAAAGAAAAAAGGATTACTCTCAATTTCAGTTTTAACGAACCGTTCCGCGGCGATAGAGCCTAGCTGTGAGACGTAGCCATAAATTTCGATTCCAGCGATCTCTTTGAGATACTTCTTAGCTATAGCACCCGCGGCTACTCGCATTGCCGTCTCACGCGCAGAACTACGCCCACCGCCACGATAATCCCTATCTCCATACTTTTGATGGTAGGTATAGTCAGCATGTGCCGGCCTAAATAAGTCCTTTATCTTAGTATAATCTTTGGATTTCTGGTCTTGATTTTCGATCATCATGCCAATTGAGGCGCCGGTGGTCTTACCCTCAAATACACCGGATAAAATCGTAACTTCGTCGTCCTCTCGTCGCTGGGTGGTATAGCGTGACTGGCCCGGCTTTCGACGGTTTAAATCCGGCTGTAAATCAGCAGCTGAAATCTCAATTCCCGGAGGACAGCCATCCACAATGCACCCAATGGCAGGGCCATGACTTTCCCCGAAGCTAGTAACTGTAAACAGCTTTCCAATTGAGTTTCCCGACATATTTTTAAGCCACCTTTAATTAAATATTAAATCTACAATACAACCATTATACGTCTATTAGACAAACAATTCCGCATGTTCCACAAGCTGCTCGCGAGTCAACATAAACACCCCGCCATCACCCTCTTCAAATTCAAACCAGAAAAAAGGCACTGTTGGAAAAGCCTCTTCAAGAGCGACCGAGGAGTTGCCCACCTCAACAATTAAAAGACCGTCGTCGAGCAGGTACTCAGATGCTTCATTGAGCAGCCGTCGAGTAAAGTCCAGCCCATCAAAACCAGAGGCTAGGGCAAGCTCAGGCTCATGATGGAACTCCTCGGGCATATGCGATAGATCATCAGCATCCACATAGGGAGGATTGCTGACAATTAAGCCAAACTGTTGACCTGATAAGGCCGTAAAGAGATCCGACTGAATAGTGCTCACACGACTGTCTAAGTGATGTTGTTTAATGTTTATGTCGGCAACCTCCAGCGCTTCGCTAGAAATATCGCTAAGTACAACGTCAGCCTCAGGGAAACCATAAGCACAGCTAATGCCGATACATCCGCCGCCAGTGCACAGATCAAGAATTCGAGCAGGATCGTGGGATAGCCAGGGCTCGAAGAAACTCATAATTAATTGGGCAATCGGAGATCGCGGGATAAGGACCCGAGAATCTACTGTAAAGAGTAATCCGCAAAACCATGCTTGCCCGGTCAAATAAGGAGCAGGAAGTCGCTCATTTACACGTTTTTGGAAGAGAGACTTGACCTCTATCACTTGAGATTCAGACAATTTTTTGTCTAGTACTGATTTGTCCGCATTAGGCGGCAAACCCACTACAAAAGAGAGCAAACAAACTGCCTCATCCCAAGCACTATCAGTACCATGCCCACAATACACTCCACTATCAGAGAATAAAGACTCTCCTATTTTAAGCATGTCTCCCACCGTAAACGAAGGATTATCATTACACTGATCCAGCCCAACGTCTGGCGAAGCGCTATTGCTTATGGTCATAGTGGCCCTCTTGTAGGCACTTTTCAGTTGATCAGTGCTTTAAAATTTATTTCGTTGTAATTTATCGACAAAAATATGCGCCGATAATTTCAAACCAATGGATCGCACGGATGAAAAATATTATGAAAAATCAACCAGAGCACAGAAAATGATTCATTTTGAGCCGATCTTCTCTCAAGACGGATTCAAGCTGAAAAAGCCTTTATATTTCTCACAGTGGGTGCCATATAGATCTGAATGACGCCAGTAACAGTATACTCTTTTTGTTATAGTTCGATAAATAAGTATGCAGTAAGACCGCACTAGTTATTGGCACCATAGATTAATTTAATAGCAATAACCGTATCAGTATTTTAAAATTATGTAATAATAAGGCGGCAACCCCTTGACTAAGTTCGGGGCGTGGGCAGCCACGACAACCTAACTCATTTAATGCTTAATAAAAGCTGTAAAGGAAACTCAGATATGCCATCCACTGTCATTGCTGAAAACAAACTAGCTTTACACACTCGTCTATCACAGGAAGCTCAACTCGTTCGCAACGCCCTCACTGAGCAGGGCCTTGAGACTCCTATGAGTGGCCAGCAACTCACGCGCGACGAAAAATATGATCGCATTAAAGTTGCTATGACCGAGGTTGTCTGTGCACTAGGACTCGATTTAACCGACGATAGTATTGAAGAAACACCACACAGAATAGCCAAAATGTACGTTGATGAAATATTCTCTGGCTTGGACTATTCAAAGTTTCCGAAAATCTCATTGATCGACAATAAAATCTGCGCGGAGGAAATGGTTAAAGTCAAAGGAGTCAAGGTACTGAGTACCTGCGAGCACCACTTTGTAACCATCGACGGCATTGCTGACGTGGCTTATCTCCCCGGTGCTAAAATTATTGGTTTATCTAAAATCAATCGTATAGTTAGCTTTTTTGCTCAACGTCCGCAAATTCAAGAGCGTCTGACACAACAAATCTTAGTCGCGTTACAAACTTTGCTAGAAACTAAAGACGTCGCGGTATTTATGGATGCAACGCACTATTGTGTTAAAGCCAGAGGGATTATGGATGCCTCATCGCGCACTGAAACTAGCGCAATGGGTGGCCGATTTAAGTCTGATCTGAGCCTCCGTCAAGACTTCTTGAACAGCTCTCGGTAGAGACTGAATCAAAATGGTATAGCCGTTTGTAGACGGAATTTTGGAGCTATTTTTTCGCCCTGAACATGCTTAAGGGGACGGGCCCTAGGCGGATCTAGGCTCGCCGGGCTAGCATAGGTTGTGTCCTTGAAATTCAGATTCAAATTCAGATAATATAGGCGGACAACTAAAAAAGCTCAGCACATGCTGGGCTTTTCTACTATTAGCTTCGGTTATTTTAAAAAGCTCTGAACTTTTTCCGCAACCGCCTCAGCCTGATCTTCTAGGTGTAGGTGATGAGAGCCAGGCATTTTGGTAATTTCCATTTGAGGTATCCAGCCAAACAATTCACTCTGCTGTCTATCAGGAGAAAATGCGCTATTCTCTGCTTGAATCAATAACACTCTGGCCAAAATAGCGGTAAAAAAGCTCTCTAAATTATCCCGAGAAAACTTAACATACGAAGCGGCCTTCAACCGCTGGTCACTCGCCCAGTAAAAGCCTCTTGGACTTTCGGCAACGCCCCGATTTGCAAGTATTGTAGCGGCATCGAGTTGCAAAGGGACGAACCCATTGACTCGAGCTTGAATGGCGCGGTCAAAGTCTTGAAAGAATGTTGGTGAGGACGCAGCAAAACGCCGATTTTCACGGATAGCTTTCATTACTTGCTTGGCGGCGTTATCGGCCGACTGAGGCATTGGCACATAACCATCAATAAGAACTGCATGGGATATCCGCTCAGGAAAAGTACCGGCGATAAGCCCAGAGATTATTGCACCACGAGAGTGGCCCAGAAGAGCAAAGCGGTCCCATCCCATCTGGTCTGCCACCGACATGACTTCGCCAATATCTATCCAGATATCATAGCTAGAGTCTACCGACCGATGGCTACTTCTTCCATGGCCCGCTAAATCTAGCGCAATAACATGGAGATTCTCCATAAAAGGCAACATGCGGTCGAAGGTCGCGGCATTATCCAGCCAGCCATGCAGTGCAATCACGGGGATAGAGCCCGAACGGCCCCACTCCTTAGCTGTCAGTGTTAAACCGTTTAACTCAAACGTTCGTTCTCTAATAAATTCAATCGGCATTCTCTGTCCAGTTTAGTATTACCCTCCCTCTTACAGGAAAGTTCGCGGAAAGCGATATGATAAACGCAGCACCTAAATTGGCACATTGTTCTCTCGTAAATTAGTTGCTCAGCTACCCCAACGTATTAGCAAGGACTGCTTAGTTAACTTCTTTGTAAAGCGTAAACGCGCACTAAACAAAATACCCGAGCAGCATTAAATCATCAAATTGATTAATTTCAAGATTATTTTTGAGCAATTAAGGCCCCGACTACGAAATAGTTACCAGTAATACCCTAATCACGCGAAGACTGATGTCAAGGCACCCACAGATACATGAATATCAATGCGCATAAACCTGCCAAAAAGTCTGTAAGCATGAACAACACGGATGGGCTAATGCTGCGGCAAGAGAAATCAGCAAGACTTTACAATGCCGCTATATCTATCAACCTACGCGTCTTGATCTTTCTTATCAGAGTCAGGTTGGTCAACCTCATCACTCGCCACAAACGATGGAATACTACTGTCGTCATCCACCGCGTCGGCATCGACAACGTTAGTATCATCTGACCGCCCTGTGCGTGATGAGTATCCCTCAGCAAGTTCCACCTCGGGCCACTCATCAAAAGGAAAGGGTTTGGCATCAGTATTAAAGGTTAAAAATAATATACCTTGGTAAATCCACTTCGCCAAACCTTGCCCCAAGTTCCGCAGGTTATCGTTATCGTTACCGGTAATTAATACCATCAAGAACTGTCCGACAACAACAATCCCTAGTACTATTCTGCCAACCGCGATCAGCACACCAAAAAATACCATATAGGCTAATCTAACCCAGGTGCTAGATTTCTTTACATGTATTCCACTATCCGTCATTTGATTTCACCATAAAGTCCACATCCATATTTTGCTCAGAGAGCATCATCGTACTCAACGACTCGTCAATAGGCCGTTGTTCAAATAATGTAGCATATAAAGCAGACGCTAATGGCATATAAATACCAAGTTCATCGGCCCGTTCCTTGACCAATTTGGTGGTATTAACACCTTCAGCAATCTGTCCAACATCACTAACTGCTTGCTCGAGCGTTTTTCCCTGTCCTAGGGCAACACCCACTCTAAAGTTTCTACTCAGCGGCGATGTACAGGTAACATAGAGATCGCCGATACCACTGAGCCCAAGAAAAGTCATAGGATTAGCTCCAAGCTCTCTGGCAAACCGGCTCATTTCGGCCAAGCTTCGAGTCAAGACCACGGCCTTGGTATTCTGCCCAGCACCAATTGCGTCGGTGACTCCTGAGACAATGGCATAGATATTTTTTAATGCACCCGCCAACTCAACACCAAAACGATCATGATTGATATAAACGCGAAAATAAGAGGATACTAATAAACGCTGAACCTGAGCACAGTAAACATCGTTGTCGCTGGCAACCACCGTCGCCGTTATTTGAGAATTGGCAATTTCTTTGGCTAAATTTGGACCGCTGATAAGCCCTACTTCATTACTAGGAAGCTCCTCGCGCAGAACTTCAGTAGGTAACAAAAAGGTGTCGCTCTCAATACCCTTAGCAGTACTGATCACCAGCGCATCAATTGGTAGCCATTGACTAACTTTTTTGGCGAGCTGCCTAAAAGCGCCGCTGGGCACTGCAAAAAAAACACTCTCGCAATGTTTAACGGACTCCTCTAAATCAGTACTAATTGCAATGTTAGGGTTCAACGTGTAGCCGGGAAGATAGTCTGCATTTTCACCAGAAGACAGTATCTCAGCAGCCAGCGCTTCGCTGCGAAGCCACAAGGTCACTGGGTAACCATTATTCGCAACGATATTAGCGATAACGGTGCCGAAACTTCCACCACCCAGAACCGCAACCTTATGGTTTTTCTTAATTCCCACAGTGACTCCTAAATAAAAACTAACCTCACCAATATTATAGATGCTGCCTTACATACTGTCAGCCGCAAAAGTCACAGTACTCACAAGAGCACTGTGACCAACGCAACCGCCTAACTCCTTAGCCAAACATCAGCTTATTAAGCTCTTGAACAAATTTCGCAGGATTTTCCAAAGGACGTCCTGCAGATAAGGCTGCTTGATCAAACAGTACGCCTGCAAGCCTCGCGGCATCTTCGTCATTACTCTCTGCACCTAACTTAGAGACCAGTGGATGCTCCATATTAACTTCAAGAATTGGCTTTGATTCGGGTACCGCTTGCCCTGCAGCCTCCATAATTTTGCGCATCTGCTCGCCCATATCGTTGTCACCTACCACTAAACAAGCTGGTGAATCCGTTAGTCGGCTAGTAACACGTACTTCCTGTACTCTGTCTTCAAGTAGGGAATTTATCCGCGCAACAGTCTCTTTGTGCTGGTCATTATCAGTCTTCGAGTCTTTATCTTTTGAATCTGAATCCGATGTCTGCCCGGTGATACTGCTCAAGTCGAGTTCGCCTCTGGCAACATCTTGAAAAGATTTACCATCAAACTCTGTTAGATAGCCCATCATCCATTCATCCACACGATCTGACATCAGTAATACCTCGACGTCATGTTTGCGAAATACTTCCAGATAGGGACTGTCGTTAATTACTGAATAACTGTCACCGGTGACGTAGTAAATTTTGTCCTGACCTTCTTTCATTCGATCAATATAGTCAGCCAAACTTACTGTAGGCACAGCGCCCTCAACCGAAGAACTGGCGAAGCGAAATAGCTTCGCTATTTTCTCACGATTAGAATGATCTTCACTCGGCCCTTCTTTTAAAACAGCACCAAACTGGGACCAAAAGGTAGCATACTTCTCTGGCTCACTAGTCGCCATCTTGCCAAGCATATCTAAGGTTCGCTTAGTTAATGCGGCTCGAATACTGTCAACCATGGGAGTTTTCTGAAGGATTTCTCGAGACACGTTCAGCGGAAGATCGGCGCTGTCTAAAACACCTTTCACGAAACGCAGATACATTGGCATAAATTGTTCTGCGTCATCCATAATGAACGTACGTTTTATGTATAACTTGATGCCTCTCACCGCTTCTCGCTGATATAGATCCATCGGTGCCATACCAGGAATGTATAGCAAGCTTGTGTATTCTTGCTTTCCTTCTACACGGTTATGGCTCCACGCAAGTGGTTCTGCAAAGTCGCTAGAAACATGACGATAGAACTCTTTGTAATCCTCATCACTAACCTCGCTTCTTGATCTTGTCCACAGCGCTTTCGCATCATTGACTGCCTGCCATTCAGGTGCAGTAATCACCGTTTCATCCGCCTCGGCATCCTGCTCACTGCCCGGCATAGAGGGCATTTCTTGCTTCAACATTTCTACCGGTATTGCAATATGATCAGAATACTTTTTCACAATGCTGCGCAGACGCCAGTCATTACCGAACTCAGATTCATCCGTTTTTAGGTGCATAGTGATCGTAGTTCCACGCTCTGCTCTCTCGATGGCTTCTATTTGATAGTCAGCCTCACCACTGCAACTCCAACGCACTGCCTCAGAGGACTTCGCTCCAGCACGACGCGTCTCAACGACAACATTGTCAGCAACAATAAAAGATGAATAAAACCCAACCCCAAACTGTCCGATTAATTGTGAGTCTTGTTTTTGGTCTCCCGTTAGATTCTTCATGAAGTCCGCAGTTCCTGACCGAGCGATAGTACCCAAATTAGCAATCACTTCATCTCTAGACATACCGATACCATTATCGGTAATGGTAATAATCTTCGCTTCCTCATCGACACCAATACGAATACGGAGATCGCCATCATCCTCATAGAGCGCAGAGTTTTCCAGTGCTTCAAACCTGAGTTTATCGGTGGCATCCGATGCGTTAGAGATTAACTCTCTAAGGAAAATCTCTTTATTTGAGTAAAGAGAATGAATCATCAGATGCAGTAATTGCTTCGCTTCAGTTTGGAAACCTAAAGTCTCAGCACCGGTTTTTGTTTTGGCGGTCATTGTTTGTTTAACTCCTAGTAGATTCAACTAATTTATTGGTCGATACTTTCATATCCGTCTGGATACAAAAATGGGGGCATAACAGGAAATTTCAAGGTGTCGTATATCTTACGGGAGTAAAAAGTGACATCGGGCAGTGGCAATCGGTTCTGATGCATCATCTTGCCAAGCAGTGGCAGCGACATTAACCAAGTTTTTACCTTGTCGTAAAACGGTGCAGGCTGCATAGATAGTTTTGTAACGACCAGGCCTAAGATAGTCCAGAGAGAAATCGACCACCTTAGGGATGCTAGCTACATCTAGAGAATAAAGTATCTCAATGGAAGCCGACAGCTCTAGAAATCCGCCGATAACACCACCATGAATAGCCGGTAACGACGGATTGCCTATATTTGACGGTCGGCGGTCTAACCAATAGATCACTTCACTGCCATCAAACTTAGCTTGAGCACCAATAAAGCTGCTATAGGGAATTAAATCTAATATTTTCTGAGGGCTTAACTGTTGCCTAGCCGACATTAAATTAAGTTTTAGGTCCTGATCAATCACTTATCGCCCGCCTGCTCATAAACCTTTTTACCCAGAATGAAACGACGAAAGTTACGTCGAACTATATTTCCAAACGAAATACTTGGGGTCTCCACTTTCATGAAGGTGGCGACACAGTGGGCAATCGGATTTTCCTGATCATCTTGCCAGGCAGAACCACGGCAAAAAACCACATTGGAGGTATCGCGATACACTTTAGCCGCGACATAAATGGGCTTGTTAGGTTCCGCCGGATGCATGTAATCAAGACGCAAGTCCATGGTCGGAGTTACCGCACTCCGAGTCAAAGTCGTAATAGCAGCACAACCACAACAGGTATCAAGAAGACTGACAATAACGCCGCCGTGAATCACACCAGTAACCGGATTACCTACCACCTCGAGTTTATAGGGAAAAGTCATTTCAACTTCACCGCGACCTATCTTGGTCAACTCAAAGCCCAGCGCGGCGCCATGGCCTGTGCGTTCCATAGCGAGCTTGAGCATCGGTTTAAATATTGCGAATTTCAGGTTCACCACTAACAACCCCTCGATTAGGCCAGACTGTCCTCAGCAACAAAGTATTTTGGGTCTTCGATCACATTGACTTCAACAAGGCTTCCCGCTTTGGTCAGCAGGGTACGGCACTCTTGACTAAGGTGAACCAAATGCAATGTCTTACCAGCATTTTCATATCGCTCTGCTAAGGTATCAATCGCATCCAGCCCAGAGTGATCAGCCACCCTCGAGCGAGCAAAGTCTATAATCACATCGTCGTTGTCTTGTTTAGGGTCGAAGCGCTCAAGAAAAGAGGTCACCGAGCCGAAAAATAAAGGGCCTGTCACTGCATAGACCGTGGACCCCTTGTGGTCCTCGCGTGAATCTATGCGTATATATTTGGCATGTTCCCAAGCAAATACCAACGCAGAAACAATGACGCCAACACAAACCGCAAAGGCTAGATCAGTCGCTACGGTAACACCTGACACCAACACTAAAATTAATGCATCACTGCGCGGGACCTTACCAACGATACGGAAACTTGACCATTCGAAAGTACCGATCACTACGATAAACATGACACCAATTAATGCTGCCAATGGAATTTGCTCAATCACCGGTGATCCCACCAGAATAAATAGTAATAAAAATACTGCGGCACTGATCCCAGATAATCGACCTCGACCCCCAGAGTTCACATTAATCATACTTTGCCCGATCATGGCACAACCGCCCATACCACCGAAAAACCCAGTCATCGTATTAGCAACGCCTTGGCCAATACATTCTTTGTTACCTCGTCCGCGTGTCTCGGTAATTTCATCAATCAGACGGAGCGTGAGTAATGACTCAATCAAACCAATCGCCGCCAAAATGATCGCATAAGGCAAAATTATCCACAGCGTTTCCAAATTGAAGGGAACCTCAGGCACATGGAAGCTTGGCAATCCACCGCTAATAGAAGCAATATCGCCCACCACTTTGGTATTTAAGTCTAAACCCAGAACTAGCCCAGTAACTACTGCAATAGCAACCAGCGAGGAAGGAACAGCCTTAGTAAATCGAGGCAGTAAATGAATAATAAGCATAGTAACCAACACCAAGCTTACCAACATATAAAGTTCTTCACCCCGCAACCAAGCAACATCAACAATAGAATCCTGCATGAACGTGCCCGATAGCCAACCTGGCTGCCCCGCTTCTCCAAACTGCCCCAACTGAGCAAGGAATATGACAATTGCCAGGCCATTAACAAACCCTAGCATCACTGGATAGGGAACCATACGGATAAACTTTCCGAGTTTAAAGACCCCCGCAGCTATCTGAAGTAGCCCCATAAGCACCACGGTAATGAACAAATATTCGACGCCGTGATCAGCCACCAAAGACACCATGACCACAGCCAAGGCGCCAGTCGCACCACTAATCATACCGGGACGCCCGCCAATGCAGGCCGTGATAAGTCCAACCATAAAGGCGGCATAGAGCCCTACTAGGGGATCAACTCCAGCAACAAAAGCAAACGCCACAGCTTCTGGAACCAGAGCAAGGGCGACGGTCAGGCCTGAGAGTAAATCGTTTTTAAAGGTTGCTACTTTGCTAAATTGAAGCTCAAACATTCACTGGTTTCTCTTGATAATTTATCATAACTTTACAAAATCGCTTACTTAGCGCGACTACGTCCGGATCCTCTATTGGAGTTTCCCCCGGAAGGTCTTCTCCGCCCTGGAGCGGCAGTCTCGGTCTTTCGGCTGTTAGCGTAGGGCGAAGGCGCTTGTCCGGTTGATCTATCACTGGCAGACTCATTAGTCGGTCGTGAAGCGGTGTCTCCCGCAGGACGAAGCCTCTCGGTCTGATGACGCCCGCCACTCTTCGCTTTGTTGCCTGGCTGTGGACCCTGACCGTAACTCGAACGTTCTTTGCTTTTGGTGGAGTTATTAGTATGTCGAGAATTATTACTCGTGTTCGTTTCACTTTTCAGCGGCCTGCGTGGCTTGTTCGCGCGTACAGGACGATTGAGGGTTGTTTCTTTAACCGCTTGATCTGGCTCAAAACCCTCGACTTCTTCGCGCGGTAATACCCTCTGTATCAACCGCTCAATACCAGACAGCAGATCTACCTCGTCGGCACTAACCAGTGAGATGGCTTTACCCGTCAAACCTGCTCGGCCGGTTCTACCAATGCGGTGAACATAATCTTCAGAAACGTTGGGCAGATCATAGTTAACAACCTGAGGCAGTTGCTCAATATCCAATCCCCTGGCAGCGATGTCTGTCGCAACTAAAATGCGTGTTTCCCCAGCCTTAAACTCAGCAAGCGCACGGGTGCGCGCACCTTGGCTTTTATTACCGTGAATCGCCGCGGCAACAATCCCCTCAGATTCAAGATGTTTAGTTAACTTATTAGCGCCATGCTTTGTCTTGGTAAACACCAATGCCTGGGTCCAGGCTCCATCTTTGATGAGTTTAGTAAGTAAAGGGGCCTTTTGTTTTTTATCTACGGTATACACTGACTGCGTAACAGTCGGTGCCGCCGCATTTCGAGGAGTCACTGATATCTCGACAGGATTGCGGACTAAGCCTGAGGCTAATTTACGAATTTCATCACTAAAGGTTGCCGAAAAAAGCAGATTCTGACGACGTTTTGGCAATAACATAATAATACGCGTGATATCACGAATAAAACCCATGTCCAGCATTCGATCGGCTTCATCCAATACCAAGACTTCAAGGTGATCAAACTTAACCGCATTTTGGCTGTGGAGGTCCATCAAACGGCCCGGTGTGGCTACCAGAATGTCGACGCCGCGACGCAACTTCAACATTTGAGGGTTGATTTTCACCCCGCCAAACACAACAGCTGATGAAAGAGACATATGTTTACCATAATCTTTAACGCTCTCACCTACCTGAGCAGCGAGTTCTCTTGTCGGGGTTAAAATAAGAGCGCGGGCTTGATTAGCTTGTGCTCCACGACCAGCTGAAAGGCGCTGCAGAATGGGCAGTGTAAAGCCAGCTGTTTTACCGGTACCCGTCTGAGCAGCGGCCATAACGTCGCGACCGTCTAGGACCGCAGGAATGGCTTTTTCTTGTATAGGTGATGGCGTTTCGTAACCTTTACCGGCAATAGCTTTTAATAAAGGCGCAGATAAGCCTAGATCAGTGAATTTCATAGTAGTGTCTTTGTGTTCGCTGCGTACCTAGGACCTGGGTAGCTGCTTTTAATAGGAATTCTTGGAAGGCCCTTGAATGGCGCGCACCATACAGACATTAGCCAACAAAAGCTACTGTGTCGGGGTATAAAGCAGTTAAGTCAGCCATTGGCAATAATACGATAGGCTGCAATTACCCGAGGTGGTGCTTGAACCAACTCAACGAGCACACCCTCAGCACTCAGCGGAAAATCACTATTGCCTTTCGGATGCACGAAGCACACATCGTGTCCAGCGGCTCCAGGACGAATGCCCCCAGGTGTAAACCGCAGCCCCTTACTAGCTAACCAGTTGACCGCTGCGGCTAAATCGTCGATCCATAAGCCGACATGATTAAGCGCAGGGCTATCAACCCGGGGCTTTTTAGTGGTGTCCAATGGCTGCATCAAATCGACTTCCACCGCAAACTCACCGGCTCCCATTACGCAGATATCTTCATCAACATTTTCAGATTCACTGATAAAGGTCTCACGGTATTCAAGACCCAGTAAGTCTACCCAAAAACTGCGTAACCGCTGCTTGTCGGGTCCACCAACGGCTATTTGCTGTATACCTAAAACTGAAAATGGTCGTTTACTGTCCAAGTGGAACTCCTATTAACTAAAAATCACTCTTTAAAACTATTAATTCAAAAAGCTTTGTTCAAATTTATCGATAAAACTATCTAACTGGTCACTGGGTAAATCATTAATTCCCGCGGCGGCTTCTCGGCCCCCACCTGTGGGAAATTGACTACAAAGCTTACTTGCCCCCTGCTTGTTGATCAATGGGGCTCTCACACTAACCAAATAGTCGCCCGTCGATTTTTCTGTAATCACCGCATGGGCACGTTCGGGATGCTGATTAGTGAGATCATTACTAAACACGCCACTGACTCTTCGTGCCCAGGGCTGGTCAGGTAACATATAGACTGCAGTGCAGGCGTTCGAGCGAATTGGTTGTAGCGACGTAACCGCCGCAAAGTCCTGCTGATAACCAGTTTCAAGTTTATCAAAGTGATGGCGGCTGTCGGCAATAAAGTCTAGAGGATCATCGTAATCAATAACCAATTGATAGAGATCTTTAGGCGTAAAATGTAAGTCGTTGAGGTCTGAACCATAACCGTTGTAGTTCATATAGATACCCAGCTTTTCTAACAAATCTACTTGATCAGATGAAAAACTCTTCCCGTTAAGCATACCTTGCGCGACCTTCTTCAAATTATCGCCAAACGTCCCTACAACTCCCCAGCCCAACCTCGCTCCACGAAGGTATTGATTAACTAACAGACTAGTGGAGATATTTGCCGCTTCGTTAATCAGCGATATAAGCGATGCAGATGCCGGGACCTTGCCTGCAGAGTGGTGATCAACATAGAAAACCTCGGCACCCTCAGAGAGTACTCTGAGTAAATCCAAGTGATTTTTGGCCATTGAGATATCAAGAACAGTAATGCGGTCTCCACTATCTGGCTCAACCTGCCTTAATAGCTGAATATCGCGCTTAACACCGGTTATGAGTGTGGCATCACGAGGATCGATTTGCCGCAGCTGAACCAATGCG
This sequence comes from gamma proteobacterium HTCC2207, assembly GCA_905182275.1. Classification (GTDB taxonomy): domain Bacteria; phylum Pseudomonadota; class Gammaproteobacteria; order Pseudomonadales; family Porticoccaceae; genus HTCC2207. Next base: position 3,290 of record CAJJAU010000003.1, on the reverse strand, counting down.
CAAATACCATCCGCATCACCATTAAAAACATCATAGTCAGCCATAGGAGTCAGGCACCCTCGATCTGATAGTAATCCATGAGCACTTTAGCGACCTCCGGACGCGAAAATTCAGCAGGTGGTGCTATGCCATTACTTAGCATTTCGCGCACCTTAGTCCCAGACAGCAACACAAAATCATCTGCGGAGTGCCCATCAACTTCATTCATCATGACAACACGGCCCAGCTTTTTTGAGAAAGCGGTGTGATCAGCGTTAAATATCTGTATTTCCAGAGCTCCTTTAGGTACTCGCTGGGCAAATATCTCCTGCGCCTCGAAGGCTCCGTAGTAATCCCCGACACCGGCATGGTCCCTTCCGACAATGAGGTGCGTAGCCCCCATATTCTGACGAAAAATAGCATGCAAAATAGCTTCCCGAGGTCCGGCATAAAGCATATCAAAGCCGTAACCCGTTACCATTACTGAGTTCTTCGGGAAGTAACTATCAACCATGACCCTAATACAGTCATCTCTCACTGACGCAGGAATATCACCCTGCTTAAGCTTACCCAGCAACATATGAACAACCAATCCGTCGGCATTCAAGCGTTCCATCGCCATCCGACAGAGCTCCTCGTGAGCACGATGCATAGGATTTCGAGTTTGAAATGCAACAACCTTATTCCAGCCACGCTGATCGATTTCACTGCGTATCTGCTGAGCTGTACGAAAGGTTTCCGGAAAGTCAGCCTGGAAATAACTAAGGCTCAATACCTGTACGTCACCAGAAATCAAATAGTTTCCCAGTCCGCTAAAGGTTGCGACTCCCGGATGACTCGAGTCTTCGGTGCCAAATATCTCGGCGGACATAATGCCTAGCTGTTCATCTGTCACTCTCTCAACTGCTGAAACCTCCATCACCGCCATGATCGGGTGACCATCCACATTGGGGTCTAACAAAGCAATTTTTGAGCCCGCAACAAATGACGGCTTGTCTCTTACCAAGTTAACGACAGGCACAGGCCAAAACAGTCCACTAGTGGTATGCAAAGACTCACAGACATTCAAAGCATCCGAGAGCCCCATAAATCCTTCTAAAGGATTAAAGTACCCTGCTCCAAGCATTACCAAATTGGCTGCGGCAGCAGAATTAATCGTTAACGTCGGTAACCGAGCGGCATCGTCAAGTAACCGCTTTCGATCAGTAACATTCTCAATGAGTAGAGAATTGAGGCTATCTGAGCCATGAGGTTTAATCAAAAATTAATCTCCAAACGCTAAATTAGTTACATCCAGATTCATCTTAGCGCCCTGTAGTTAAGACAGTACATTTAAGTCTTCGAGATAGTCCATAATGAAATTGACCTCCTCGCTGAGGCTCATTTTATCGGACACTAAATGGATTTCAGCATCATTGGGCGCCTCATAAGGATCATCGATACCGGTAAAATTCTTAATTTCACCGGCTCGTGCTTTTTTATAAAGACCCTTGGGATCCCGATTCTCTGCAGACGCCAAATCACAATCGACGAATATTTCCACAAAGATCAGCCCCATTTCCTGGTGAATACGGCGTACTTGATTCCGGTCATCACGATAAGGGCTTATAAAACTGGCTAGCGTGATAACACCAGCCTCATTAAAAAGCTTTGCGATTTCACCGATACGCCTAATATTTTCCGCCCGGTCAGCCGCTGAAAACCCTAAATTCTTGTTAATACCCAATCTTATATTGTCGCCATCAAGCCGATAGCTCAATTTCTTTTTATTCATCAAAGCCCTTTCCAGAGCGACAGCTATAGTACTTTTTCCGCTCCCTGACAGGCCCGTAAACCAAAGTGTAGCGCCCCTTTGAGTGAGTAGAGCTCTGCGTTCATCAACAGATACGTCACCCTCATGCCAGGTTACGTTAGTTGCTTTTTGATTAACCATTTAGAAGACCCTAGTCCGCTATTAAATCCAAGAGATCATCATAGAGCGGTTAGGGGTATTTTTACAAATAATGAAATCAGTCTCTAGTAATAAAAGCGTTATTTGACCATGGAAAAAGCGGGTAGATAAAAGTAACAAATTAGAACGTCTGTTAAATATCAAGTGGGCTTAGGAGCATCCGAATTCGGCAGATTTTTAAAAATAGATACTTTTTGTGCATGAACGATAGTGATCTGGCTTTTGTTTTCAATCCCGACGCCCCTGTAGCTAATTTCCACAGTGACTAGTCGAGTATTTTTTACAAATTTCAATATGACAATTGAATCTGTTTTTCGAGATTTTAGCTCCCACCCATAGCTTGCAGCGTATCTTAAGTAAAAATCCAAATTAACGGCCTGGCTTTTTTCTGACAACGCAATGGTGTGTGTGCCCTCATGTAGCTTAGATTCGGCGACCGAGCTAACTTGGATCTGAGCTTCGCTTGGGATCGGAAAATCATATACCAATGAGGCAATTTTGTTATACGAAGTGATTTGCCCATCATCTTTCAATGGAGCGCACCCAAAGGCAAGCATCACATACAGAAAAACGACTAAACCGTAAAACTTACTCATAATTAATACCCTGAATAGTCATACCGAAGAGCCGAACAATTGATCCGAATAAGATCCGTCCAGCATCCCAAATTCGCTAAATTTACTATGGCAGGGATTTCTATATTAAAATCCATTGAATTGATTCATAAGCACATATCTAGGCCGTCGAGAGTCCGCAACAAATATTCGAATTTCTCATGTCATAGAAGTTTTCCAAGGGATTGCGTTAAAACTCCAAAAGACTTCTAATGGTCGAAGTTTAATTAATCAGTTACTCACCCACCCAAGGAATCATGCTCATCATGCAAGCGCTGTCTAATTTAAAGATCCTCGATTTCACAACACTCGTTCCTGGCCCTTTTGCCACCATGATGCTTGCAGATTTAGGTGCGGATATTCTTCGTGTGGAATCTCCAACCAGACCCGATATGATAAGAGCCATGGGACCATTTAGTGATGGCACATCGACCACTCATGCTGTGCTAAATCGAAGCAAGCGATCTATTGGTTTGGACCTGAAAAATCCTGCCGCTGTGGAGATGGTTAAAAGGTTGGTGGCGGACTATGACATTATCATCGAGCAATTCAGACCGGGGGTCATGGATAGGCTTGGTGTTGGCTTCGAGGCGCTTAGAAAAATCAATCCCAAACTTATTTACTGTTCAATTACTGGATATGGCCAGACAGGACCCAATCGAGATCGAGCAGGCCATGACAACAACTACATCTCACTGTCTGGGCTGAATGGATACAGTGGTCGAGATGGCAAGCGTACGCCTATT
>CAJJAU010000002.1 GCA_905182275.1 gamma proteobacterium HTCC2207 | reverse complement strand
GCCCAGTGCTCAGTATTATTGGTGTGCCAATCTAACGCCTGCTGGTCGTCAACCTCAAATAAGGTGCTATTCGCCAGCCAGCTCTCGACTTGACCACGATCATCTTGATGAAAAGCCACGGCGACCTGAATAAGATCAACGTTGCCAGATACCCCCATTACATTACCCGCAGCATAATGCTTTTGCAGGTCATGCCAACCAATCTTAGCGGTCTCGCTATTAAGTCGAGCCTTTAACTCTGACGTAGTACCAACGGAATTTTGCGACATAAACAGGCTCTTTCAACGGACTAAATGGTGCGATAGGATAGTATCGGCAGGCAAATTTATCAACCTGGTGGCGCGCTGTTCAAACCACCCATCGGGTGAAATTACGCAGTAACTGTAAGCCAGCCTCGGCACTCTTCTCTGGGTGAAACTGTACCGCAAACAAATTATTATGGCTCAGTGCTGCAGCAAACTTTACACCATAATCGCAGTACGCAGCCACGTTTGGATTATTCTCGGCAGTGGCGTAATAACTGTGCACAAAGTAAAACTGGCTGTCCTGCTCAATACCCTGCCACAGAGGGTGATCTATGCTCTGTTGAACATTATTCCAGCCCATGTGCGGTACTTTTAAGCGCCCACCCGAGGCATCTTTGCTGTGCGGGTCAAACAACTTAACCGCCCCCGGCAAAATACCCAAACAGTCAACGCCACCACTCTCTTCGCTGTGTTGCAACAGCGCTTGCATGCCCACACAAATCCCCAGTACCGGCTTGTCGACAATAGCCTGACGGAGCACCTTACCAATTTTGAGGCGTTGAATTTCTCGCATGCAATCACCAATAGCGCCTACACCGGGAAACACTACCCGGTCGGCACTAGCAACCAGTGCCGGATCTGAGGTAATGGAAACTTTAGCATTGTTACAGACATGCTCGAGCGCCTTGGATACCGAGTGCAGGTTGCCCATACCGTAATCAATAACTGCAATGTGGTTATTAGACTGACTCATAGAGTGTTACAGATGACCCTTAGTGGAGGGCAATACGCCAGCCATACGCTCATCGGCACTTGCCGCCATACGCAGCGCTCGCCCAAAGGCTTTAAAAATAGTCTCTACTTGGTGATGAGCATTGGCACCGCGCAAGTTATCAATGTGCAGAGTAACAAACGCGTGGTTAACAAAACCCTGGAAAAATTCGCGGCTCAGGTCAACATCAAAGGTACCCACATGACCACGCACAAAGTCTGCCGCCATGAACAGGCCGGGGCGACCAGAAAAATCCAACACCACACGTGATAGAGACTCGTCCAATGGCACATAAGCATGGCCATAGCGCGTTAAGCCTTTTTTGTCGCCAATAGCCTCTGCAACTGCCATACCCAGGGTAATACCAATATCTTCGACCGTGTGATGATCGTCAATGTGAGTATCACCCGTCGCCTGAATATCGATGTCAATTAAACCATGCCGCGCAATCTGATCGATCATGTGGTTTAAAAAAGGTACTGGGGTATCTAGGTTTGCGCATCCGCTGCCGTCTAAATTTACCGTAATAGTAATTTGAGATTCCAGTGTATTGCGCGTGACGGTCGCTTTTCGCTCTGTCATCAGTTGCTCCAAAAGGGTGTTTTTGGGCATTATACCTGAAAATTAGAGCAGTTTTTTTGAAATGATTGCGCGCTAATCTTTACAGATACTTGTCTCTAGGTGGGACAGCGTTACTCGGTTGCGTTACCATACTGCGATGGATTTTAGCTATGCAACAGGCACAGAGATTAGCAGCAGTAACCGAGGAGTTAAGGTGTCAAAAATTAGTAAATGGTTGAAAATTATTGCGCTATCGCTGCTGGCACTAATCATCACTGCAGTGGTGGCTATAAACTCGCTGATTAACCCCAATGATTATGCCGCAGATATTGAAGCTGTGGCTGAAAAAAACCGTATAAAGCTTGAGATTCAGGGTGATATTAGTTGGCAGTTTTTCCCGCAGTTGGGTATTTCAGTTAAGCAGGTGCTTTTTTCCAATGATGTTATTAACGCCGGCAGTATTGATGAACTTGTCGTTACCGCGGGCTTATTAGGGCTTATAAACACCAACTTCGATGCAGAAAACTTGCCGATTAATTCAATAAAAGTGGTTAATGGCCGCGTTCGTTATATTGCGCCTAACTTACTACCGATTCAATTTGACAAGATTGCGGTATCTATTAACAATTTTTCATTAAACGGCGATGATACTGATGTTAGTGGCTCCGCCGAGATATTTAATGGCCTGCCGCTGTCCATTGAGGCAACGGTTGCAGTGCAACTAGATGCTCAAAAGCTCAGCCGTGTTAAGGCTACCAACATACGGCTTAGGGCCGACCAAATGAGTATTAATGGCGCCGTTGATGCGGATTTCACCAATTCTCAGATCATTGGCAAACTGTCCAGCCCGTCCATTAATATGCGCCGCCAAATCAAGGCCATACAGCTTAATTTACCTCTATTTACCATACCGACTATGTCCAGCCCTACTGCTCTAACCGACGTATACTTTAATAGTGACTTTAGTATTAATCCCCGGGGATACTCCAATTATATTCATCAGATATTTATTGATGGTCAGCAGTTTGATGTGACGATTGAAGCCGACCAAAGCACGGGTAACATGGATGCGTCAGTGACCGCCAATCAATTCAGGTTAGGTGATTATTTGCCGCCGCAGGGGTCGCCGGGCAGTGAGATACAAACAGCCGCTGTTTTTGCCCCATTGGCACTGCCCTTTATGCTTTGGCAGGGCAACAGCCAGATAGAACTGGCTATTGACGAAATTGCTATGCAGACCTTCTCTGTCAGGAATCTTTACACTCGGCTGGCTGGTCGTAACAATCTCATACAACTAAGCTCACTGAATGCCGACCTTTTTGGTGGGCAGCTTAATGCCAGTGGAGAGTTTGATCTGCGTAATGCACAACCTTCGTTTAGTGTGCAGCCTCAACTGAATACGATTGACCTGGGGGAGGCCTTCCTGGCTCTGACAGGAAAAGCAGATGTCGGAGGTCAACTCACCGCAAAGATGACTGTCAGCGGCAACGGTAAAGACATTTTCACCATTCAACAGTCAATGCTGGGTATGGGACAGTTTAGCGTGGCAAGTCCGTCTTTCGCGGCCATGAATATCGAACAAACTGTCTGTCAAAGTGTGGCTCTACTCAGCGGCAAGAGCTACTCAGGTAGCTTCTCCGCAGGCACTCAGTTTGGTACTCTGCAAGGAAACCTGAGGTTTGCCAGCGGAGTACTACTAATCAGCGATCTCAGCACTGCAATTGGCAACCTCAAACTCCGCGGTCGCAGTAACATACAAATGATCGAGCAGACCTATCAACTAAATGCAGATGCTGTGATTACCGGCTCAAAGAGCAGCCCCTCTGGCTGCGCCATTAACCAGGCTCTGCAAAACCAGCTTATTCCGTTTGTGTGTGAAGGCTACTTTGGCCCCAATGGTGATGGCAAACCCAACTGTATGCCCGACCAAAAGGTACTTGGTAAACTGTTACAAAATACCTTGCTTGATAAGCTTGGGCAAAAATATTTAGGTACCGCAGGTGACCAATCAACAACTAGTGGTGATACGGCTAAAGATGCCTTTAAAAACTTTTTCAAGAAAAAACTAAACGACTAATGAAGCCCCCTGCCTTTCAAAAAGCCATACTCAACTGGTTCGACCAATACGGTCGTAAAGAACTGCCGTGGCAACAGAACATAGATGCCTACAGCGTATGGGTGTCAGAAATTATGTTGCAACAGACTCAGGTCAGTACCGTCATTCCTTACTATTTGCGCTTTATGGATAGCTTTCCAACGGTACAAGATCTTGCTGCGGCGACTACCGATGATGTGTTACACCACTGGACTGGGCTTGGCTACTATGCCCGTGCACGCAACCTCCACAAAACTGCACAGCAGGTTTCTAACGGCTTAGATGGTGAATTCCCCTCGAGCGTTGATGCTCTCTGTGAATTGCCGGGTATTGGACGTTCTACCGCGGGTGCCATCAGCGCAATTGTATTCAAACAGCAGGCCCCTATTTTAGACGGTAATGTAAAGCGAGTACTGGCGCGATTTTGTGCTATCGACGGTTGGCCAGGCACAATGGACGTGGTAACCAAGCTATGGTCAGTGGCAGAAACCTACACTCCCAAATCACGCATTGCCGACTACACTCAAGCAATGATGGATCTTGGCGCGACCCTGTGCACAAGGTCATCGCCAGACTGCCCCTCTTGTCCCATTAGCAGTCAATGTATTGCATATAAAAATGGTAATCCGCAAGACTACCCCGGTAAAAAGCCAAAAAAGGTTATACCGGTGCGCGACACCTGTTTTTTAATGGTGACCAACCAACAGGGTCATTGGCTGTTAGAGCAAAATCCACCGGTTGGGCTCTGGGGCGGACTTTGGGTATTTCCCCAATGCGATAGCACCGAGGTAATAGAAGATACTTTGTTGCGATTGGGCGCAAAACATCAAGGTTGCACCATACTGGACCGCAAACGGCATACCTTTAGCCACTTTCATCTGGACTACCATGCCGTGCATATTATTCTGGCAGATGACAGCCATTTTGAAAATCAGGTGCGTGAGAGTGCCAATCAAGTCTGGTATAACCCACAAAAGCCTATATCATTGGGGTTGCCCGCACCGATCAAAGCTTTACTGGACAGTGTTGCAAGCAAATAATCTACAGCGTAATTAATGAGGTCTACTATGGCTCGCACAGTCATGTGTCGTAAACTAAACAAAGAACTTCCTGGGTTAGATATGCCACCCTTCCCGGGCCCGAAGGGTGAGGAGATATTCAATAATATCTCTAAAGATGCCTGGGCAGAGTGGATGACTCATCAGACAACTCTGATTAACGAATTACGTCTCAACATGATGGATTTATCCTCGCGAACTTACCTCTCAGAACAGCGAGAAAAGTTCTTTAATGGCGAAGAAGTCGACCAAGCTGAAGGTTACGTCCCACCAACCGAATAATTCCTTGACGAGACGCAGATCAAACGCTTTAATACGCGCCTCTCGCGGAAGCGATGGAAGTTTACAAAGCCCAGATAGCTCAGTTGGTAGAGCAAAGGATTGAAAATCCTTGTGTCCCTGGTTCGATTCCAGGTCTGGGCACCATTATCAACAAAGCCTTAGCAACTGCTGGGGCTTTTTTGTTTCTCTTGTAAACATTCTGCTTCGGACTTACTATTTGAAAATATCCACGATTTTAAATCGCCCGAATATCGCAAATGTATGCGGAGAATTTAGTGAAGACTGTCGAATATGGCACTAAGACCGGCACATTAGTTATATATTTTCATGGTGCGCCGGGCACTATTGAAGAGTGCGCTGTATTTGATAGATACGCACGACATAACAATCTAAGAATTGTCTGTTTGGATAGATTTTCGATACAACATACTACGGATGCCGAACCCTATTACCAACAGCTAGCGAAGCACATTAAATGTTTTGCCGGCGAAGAGTCATTTGATATCATTGGCTTCTCTATAGGTGCCCATGTCGCTCTTGAGGTTAGCGCACTTCTGCAGCAACAGATTCGAAATATTCACCTAATTTCATCAGCCGCCCCCCTCAATAAAGGTGATTTTATCGATCACATGGCGGGCGGATTGGTCTTCAAATTAGCCATGGACAGACCTCTTATTTTTAGATTCTTAACGTACTGTCAAAAAGTGATGGCAGTTTTAGCACCAAAAATGCTCGTACGCATGCTCTTTGCTACCGCTGCTGGGAAAGATCATGAACTTATTAAAGCACCTGATTTTAACCACCATATTACTGCTGTGCTAAAACAATGTTTTAAGAACGGCTCTAAAGGCTACTTACGCGATATCAACTTTTATGTAAATTGGACTGGCGATATAGATATACAGAACAGCAATGTGCACCTATGGCATGGTACGGATGATAATTGGTCACCGTTTTCCATGGCAAAATACCTCCGTAAAGCAATGCATGGCGACGTCCACCTTGAGGCGATGAAAGGCTTGTCGCATTATTCCTGCCTTTATGCTGCTGCACCAAAGATATGCGCTCAAATAGGCGATTCTTAGTAACCTTATTGACCTTATCAGTGCCGACATTGACTGGCTAACGAAAAAACGCGGTTAAATCATCCACTGATGAAATATTAGCGATGAACCAAGTAACCATGACAATAAAGCGGTCCAGCTTCAAACTTTGCTTTAGGTGAGACTGTTACAGTTAACTAAACACCGCCGTATTTAGCGGCTGGCCTCTTTTGGCGCCTCTAACTGCGGTTCATCGGGCATCATAGGTTCTGACTCCAACCGCTTCCCCGCACCAAGCATCACCCCTATCCACCGTGTTTCTTGTTGGCTCTCTAGAGCTATTTTTAACATAATAGTGAGGGGAATCGACAAAAGCATACCAACTGGCCCAAGCACCCAACCCCAGAGTACCAAAGAGACAAATACCACTAAGGGCGAGAGGTTGAGTCCGCGGCCCATCCAACGTGGCTCAAGCACATTACCCATAACCAAGTTGACCACAACAAAGCCAGCTAGGGTCAAACTCGCTTCAAATACACCCAACTGCACCAGCGCTAGCAGCACCGCTGGGACGGCGGCGATAAATGAGCCTACTGTGGGAATAAAGTTAAGTAAGAATGCGATTAGACCCCACAGCACAGCGTAGTCGACACCGAGAATAGTCAGCCACAAGAAGATAATTAAACCCGTAAGCAAGCTAATGGCTGCTTTGATCGCTAAGTAGCTATGAACACTGTCTGAAAAGGTACCCAACCATTGTTGCGAGTTGTCATTACCTGTGGCACTGCGCAATTTTTCACCAAAACTGACATTTTCTGCCAAGATGAAAATTACCGTAATCAGAATCATGACAGCATTGGTCATAACATTGCCAAAGGATGCTAGCGTAGTGCCAACAACACCCATTACCGCGCCGGGGTCAAAACTACTACTCCATTGTTCAGCATCAATAGCAATACCTCGCTGACTCAACCATTGCTGTATAGAGGCGCTCATTGCGGATAGCTTGGTAGAGTACACGGGTATGTCTTGACGGAAATTATCCACCGAGGAACCGACCACCGCAGCCAGCAGCAGTCCAACTGAAAATACCAACGCAATCACTAAGAAAATGGCCGCACTACTGGGCACGCGATAGCTTTTTAACCAAGACAGCAGCGGGGAGACAATCATTGCAATGAACACCGCGAGTAGAAATGGGACTAACAGTGGACCGGCCATCTTTAGTCCAGAGACAACGATGACAAAAGCAGCAGCAACCACCAAAAAACGAGAAAATGAAGATGTTTTTTCTATCATCGATCTACTCCACAACAGCGAACAAAATTTCATTAGGCCGAGTGCCCATCAGAACACTACTATAAATTGTCGAAACAGAGATCGCAAAGATTAGCTAGCTTAATTAAAGACCGTAACAATGGCCGTTGTTGTTTGGGTTTTCATTTTTCATATCGCATGCGCATAGTTCATACACTTTTTTGTATATTGGAAACAGCCTCTAAACCCAGTGTGAAACGGTGTACACAAAACTATCTTTTAACTATACTTCTCTCTTCCATTGTTAAATGGAAGTTCTCAGGGCGGGGTGAAAGTCCCCACCGGCGGTAATCCTTGACGTTAAGGTAGCCCGCGGGCGCTTCAAACAACTTATGTTTGAAGGACAAGCAGATTTGGTGAGATTCCAAAGCCGACAGTTAAAGTCTGGTTATGAGGATAAGGCATAGACTTCGATCGAGCATTAGTTCGACCTTCAAAAGCACGTTGCCAGCGCAGTTGCGCTTGTAGATGCGTCTTCCCTTGTTTGCCCTCAATCCAATTTACAGGTGGTTTAAATAGCCCCTTAATTAAAATTGATTTGAGTATTTTATGAATAAAACTAGCAGTAAAATAGCGTCTCGCGGACGTATCGCCTTCGTTCAAGCTACCTGGCACAAAGATATCGTCGATCAATTACGCGATGCGTTTTCTCAGGAATTTAATACTTTAAGCGACAAACAAGTCAGCTACTTTGAACTACCCGGCGCCTATGAAATACCCCTGTTTGCCAAAGCATTGGCGGAAACGGGTGACTATGCAGCAGTTATTGCTGCCGGATTGGTAGTTGATGGGGGTATCTATAGACACGAATTTGTAGCGTCTACTGTCATCGATAACCTAATGCGTGTGCAAATGGATACTGGCATGCCCGTTTTTTCAGCTGTATTAACGCCTCACCATTTTCATGCCGGTGAGGAACATCAACAATTCTTTAAAGAGCACTTTGTGCTTAAGGGCCGAGAAGTCGCCCATGCATGCGCTAACACGCTAGAAGCCTTGAGTAAACTTAGCTAAACAATACTAATTGCTAGGGGATCAGTAGCAGCTTTAGGGTAACCAATAAGGTCACCATTGCAATAATAGGCTATACAAGGTCCGCGCCACAGGTCATTACTTAATTGGAGCTCACCTGTGCACCAAGCATTTGCGCTATGGCAATGGCGAAAGTACATAGCCACTAAAGACAATGATAATAGCGGATGTACCGTTGATGGCTAAGACCATTAGTTTGGTCGACGTAATAGTGACTAAAAGCCCCTATATTATCAGTGTTAATTCCATATAATCCCAATAAAAGTGAATACTTACTTCTACTATAAGTTCGGCTATTAAAACTTTTCGGGGTATTTTGCCTGGAAGCCGCCGTAATAGGTCTTAATTGCAATCAAATCGGTTTCATAGTCTCCAGTAGGATGGTAAAGATCACCGATAATAAATTGTTTGCCCTGAAAGTCTAGACTGATCAAAAGAATTGGGCAGTCGAGTAGTTTCGCAATCCGTAAGAACCCGGTTTTCCATCGACTGACCTTTGAACGAGTTCCCTCTGGCGCAAGGCCAATGGCTACACCATCTTCACGATTAGACAAATCAGCTACGTATTGAACGATATCTTCCGGCTGCTCACGATTGGTTGGTATACCACCCAACCAGCGCATAAACCAGACTGCGCCTGGCTTAAAGATAGTATGCTTGCCCAACCAGCGAACTCGCAAATTGAGACCCAGAACCGCAGCCATAGCGAAGACAAAGTCCCAATTTGATGTGTGGGGCGCAACAATAATGAGCACGCGCTTGATACTGGGAATGCTCCCCACTACCTGCCAACCAAAAATAGTTAAAACCGTTCGGCCAAACCACCGTGTTAGGGCACTTCTGTTCGCTCGTAAATGTTGTGGGACTTGCTCTTGCGTTACGGAATACCCATCAAAAGGCATTTTTCCATCCTGTTTTTAGACTAATTAGTGGTTTAAAAACACATAAACCTTAAAAAGTGAATACTCACTTACGTAATAGCCCTTTAAATCCATTAAAACTGGCTTGGGAATTTTCCATGAAATTGCTCGTAATACTGACGAATTTCTTGCAAATCTGAATCATTGTCGCCGGTTGGGTGGAATAGATCACCGATAACCACAATTTTGTCGACGTAATCTACGCCTATCATTAATATAGGACAATCCAATGATTTAGCAATGCGCAAAAATCCAGTCTTCCACTTTTCAACTTTTTTACGAGTGCCTTCAGGGGTAAGGCCAATAATAACGCCATTTTCTTTCTCGGCTAACCGAGCGACATTATCGACAATCATTTTGGGGTTTCTACGGTCAGTGGGGATGCCACCTAACCATTCCATAAACCATGTAAAGCCAGGCTTAAAAATACTATGTTTAGCCATCCAGCGTATTCTTAAGTTGAGTCCTAGAAAAGACGCCATTGCAAGTACAAAGTCCCAGTTAGACGTGTGCGGCGCACCAATAACAATCAAGCGCTTTAAATCTGGAATAGTACCCTCGACACGCCACCCTAATATTTCAAGAACCGTTCGACCGAGCCATTGAGAAAAAGCGTTACGGGTACCTCTAAGATGCACAGGCACTTGCTCTTGCGATACGGTTGTCGGCTTTATGGTCATAACGAACCTCGGATTAGCATCACACTAAATTGTCAGTGTTCGCGCGTAGCACGAAAGTTTATGTCAGGGTAACGCTCTTCAGAGAGGGATAGGTTAACCCGCGTAGGCGCGAGATAGGTTAAGTGCCCGCCTCCATCTACGGCTAGATTATCTTCGGCTTTGTTGCGAAATGCCTCCATCTTTTTACTGTCATCGGACTCTACCCAACGCGCGGTGTGCACATTGACCGGCTCATAAACAGCATCGACACCATATTCTTCTCTCAGACGGTAGGCCACCACGTCAAACTGTAACTGGCCGACTGCACCCACCACAATATCGTTATTGCGGAAAGGGAAAAATACCTGTGTGCTGCCCTCTTCTGAGAGTTGTCGAATACCATTTTGTAGCTGTTTCGCTCTTAGCGGGTCTTTTAGACGAATACGTTTAAATAATTCAGGCGCAAAGTGCGGAATACCGCTAAATTTTAATGTTTCACCATCGGTAAAGGTATCGCCAATCTGAATCGACCCGTGGTTGTGCAAGCCAATAATGTCACCTGCGATTGCCTCTTCCACAGAGATACGCTCGCCCGCTTTAAAGCTAAAAGCGTCTGATACGCGCACGTCCTTTCCTAGACGTACATGTTTCATCTTCATACCTTTGGTATATTTCCCAGAACATATTCGCAAAAAGGCAATGCGGTCGCGATGCTTGGGGTCCATGTTGGCTTGAATCTTAAATACAAAACCAGAAAATTCTGCTTCACTTGCAACAACCTCACGCTGCGCAGCAAATCGCGGTTGAGGCGACGGCGCCCAACGCACAAAGTCGTTTAACATCTCGCGAATACCGAAGTTACCCAGTGCGGTGCCAAAAAATACTGGTGCTAATTGGCCGGATAAGAATTGTTCCATATCAAACAGATTTGTGGCGCCTCTCACCAACTCAATTTCTTCTAACACATCATCGACATAGGCACCCAGCGCCGCTCGTGCTTCAGCGGACTCAAGACCCTGTATTTGAATATCATCTGATAGAAGGTGCCCTTTGCCCTGCACATAAACGTGAATAGTGTCGGTGTAAAAATTATAGACGCCCTTAAACTCTCGACCCATCCCTATGGGCCAGTTAATGGGCGCCGCTTTAATCTTGAGTACACTCTCAATTTCGTCAAGCAAATCAATAGGATCACGAATATCGCGATCCATCTTATTCACGAAGGTCAAAATGGGCGTGTCACGCAATCGACACACATCCATTAGCTTAATCGTTCGCGCCTCGACACCTTTGGCGCCATCAATGACCATTAGCGAAGAATCTACTGCTGTTAACGTACGGTAAGTATCCTCAGAAAAGTCTTCGTGACCTGGGGTATCCAGTAAATTAACCATACAATTACGATAAGGAAACTGCATTACCGATGAGGTAACCGAAATCCCACGCTCTTTTTCCATCGCCATCCAGTCTGACGTAGCATGGCGGTCGCTTTTGCGGCCTTTTACGGTACCTGCTACCTGAATCAAATTACCGAGCAATAACAACTTTTCAGTAATTGTAGTTTTACCGGCATCAGGGTGAGAGATGATAGCGAAGGTACGTCGATCGGAAGCAGACTCGGTCATGAGGAAAAAGGATTCAATTTAAAGGACGGCATTATAGCCTTGCTGCAGTCATCGGTCAGCTAATAAAACAGGTCTATTTAAACCAATCTCAACCTTTCAATGTCGCGTATAATAAAATTATTGAAAGTGACGTACTGGATATCATCTTCGTCCCAAAAAAAGCACCCAGTTTAAATAATACTATTTGTACGCTCAGGAGCACTAGGAATGCGGTATCAAGGCCAAACCGACTATGACCATAAGGGTCCAAGTCCTCGTCGCGGGGTATTGCTGTGTAACTTAGGAACGCCTGACGCTCCTCAAACGACTGAATTAAGACGCTATCTAAAACAATTCCTCAGTGATCCAAGAGTGGTAGAAGTGCCAAGACTGCTTTGGTGGCTAATTCTCAATCTGGTGATTTTACGTATTCGGCCGCGTCGTTCAGCGAAGCTCTATCGAAGCGTCTGGAGTGAAGGTGGCTCGCCTCTTCTGGTCAATAGCCAAGCTCAGGTGGATGGGGTGCAAAAGATATTATCACAAAAATACGGGGCCGAAGTGCCCGTTGTTTTGGGCATGCGCTATGGTAATCCGTCAATTGAATCTGCCATTAATAAACTGACAGAAATGAATGTGAGGGACATTACGGTATTACCTCTTTACCCCCAGTATTCCGGCGCCACCACTGGGTCAACTTTTGATGCTGTTGCCGACGTATTTAAGCGAACTCGCTGGGTGCCGCAGCTCAATTTTATTGGTGGTTATCATCAATCTGAGGCTTTTCTTGATGCACTTTGCGCGTCTATTAAGCGCCATACAGACATCCATGGCCAGCCAGACAAACTGGTTATGTCCTACCATGGCACGCCGCAGAGCTATCTCAAAAAAGGTGACCCCTACCACTGCCTATGCCATCAAACTACTCGGCTAGTGATTGAGAAAATGGGTTTAGACGCAGATAAGGTTATGACCACATTCCAATCCCGATTTGGCCGCGAACCATGGTTACAGCCCTACACTGACAAAACACTCGAGGCCATGCCAGCAGAAGGAATCAAGCATGTTGCTATTATGTGTCCAGGGTTCTCTTCGGACTGCCTAGAGACGATCGAAGAAATTAATATGGAAGCACGTGAAAGCTTTATTGAGGCCGGCGGCGAACACTTTCACTACATTCCCTGCCTCAATGATGACCCGCAGCATATTCAGGCTCTAGCAAACATTGTTGACAGATATCTGGCTGATTAATTAACTCGTTGCAACCAATTTTTAAGGACGTGACTGCAATTTTCATCTGTGCACTGGGTGGCTATTATGTCTGCCCTAGTTGCACCCTGATTAACAATAACAATCGGCTTGTTTTGTTGTTGGGCCCATAGGCAAAAACGGTAACCGGAATAAGTCGTTAACGAAGAACCAATCACTACTAGACCCTCAGCATTACGCATTTCACGCTCAGCATCGGCCAGCCTCCCCATAGGCACTGAATCGCCATAGAACACCGCGTCGGGCTTTAAGATGCCGCCACAATATTCACAGTCAGGGATTTGCATCGCAGAATAATCAAGTTCATCAATATCAGCATCACCGTCAGGGGCTATAGCACCACTCAATGCTGCATAATCGGGATTGTTTTGCTCCAACCACAGCTGTAATGGCTGGCGAGGAAACTTAAGCTGACAGGATATGCAGGTCACGGTATCGACTCGTCCATGGAGGTCTATCACTTTTTGACTGCCGGCACGCTGATGAAGACCATCGACATTTTGCGTGACCAGACAGCCAACGTGGCCAATGACCTCTAAATCTGCCAAAGTTTTATGTGCAATATTGGGCTTGGCTGATGCCATGAAACGCCAACCGACCATGTTCCGCGACCAAAATCGTTGTCTGGCACTATGCTGTTGAATAAACTCTTGGTGTTTTACCGGCGGTTTTCGCTGCCACACTCCATGGCGATCGCGATACGTCGGTACGCCAGATTCTGCGCTGACACCGGCACCGGTAAGTACCAACCAATGCCTGTTCTGAATCAGTTGATCTAAAACATGTATCACTTAATTTCCTTAACTGCGCAATGCGCTAAGTTTGTTTTTTCATTTAGACATTAAATATTACTGGTTTAAACGCTAAATAGGGAATTATGTTGAGGCTACACGTATAATGGGCTCTGGTAAAAGTAAAAAAATTGACTAAGTAGCGTGCATTGAATTGAAAACGATTGATATTAAAGTTTATATGGAAGGCATTGGTATAGCCGCCTCAAACGCCGCAAAGATTTTGGCCAAAGCGTCAACGTCCACCAAAAATAACGCCTTGTCGAATATAGCATTGGCGTTAGAGTCGGATCGAGTCAATCTACTAGCCGCAAACGCAAAAGATATGGACAACGCTCTGGCCAATGGCTTAGATGCAGCCATGCTCGACCGCCTGGCTCTTAATGAATCACGAATTAGCGCCATGATTGAAGGCCTCAATCAGGTCGCTGCGCTGCCTGAGCCGGTCGGCCATATCACGGATCTCCAGTCTCGGCCAAGTGGTATTGAACTCGGTAAAATGAGAGTTCCCATAGGCGTCATTGGCATCATTTATGAGTCTCGCCCCAATGTGACTATTGATGCGGCGAGCCTGTGTTTGAAATCTGGCAATGCTACTATTTTGCGTGGTGGTAGTGAGGCTATTTTATCCAATCAAGCGATTGCCGCTTGCATTGATCAAGGGTTACTTAAGGCTGGACTGCCCAGCACTGCCGTCCAAGTTATCCAGACTACAGATCGCGACGCTGTTGGCGAGCTGATCACTATGACTGAGCATGTTGATGTGATCATCCCTCGCGGCGGTAAAGGTCTGATCAAACGACTCATTGCGGATGCTAGAGTACCAACCATTAAACACCTAGATGGCAACTGCCATGTGTATATTGATAGCGATGCCGATCACGGCAAAGCCATTGATATTGCTCTTAACTCCAAGACTCACCGATATGGTGTTTGTAATGCCATGGAGTCACTACTAATTGCTGATTCGATTGCCGCAGAGTTACTTCCGAAACTGGCTTCACGGTTTGCAGAAAAAGGGGTTGAGTTACGCGGCTGTGAGCAGTCGAGGCGGATATTGCCAAATATTAATGCGGCGACCGAAGAAGACTGGAGTGAGGAGTATCTTGCGCCAATACTAGCCGTAAAAGTCGTTACTGGCATAGATCAGGCGATTGAGCATGTTAATCATTACAGCTCCAAACATACCGAGAGTATCGTCACTGAGAATAAAGACACTGGCGATCAGTTTTTAGCTGAGGTTGACTCTAGCTCTGTCATGATAAATGCATCAACACGATTTGCTGATGGCTTTGAATATGGGTTAGGCGCAGAAATTGGTATTTCTACCGACAAAATTCACGCGCGCGGGCCCGTGGGACTCGAAGGTCTAACAAGCCAAAAATGGGTAGTCTTTGGTAATGGACAGGTCAGACAATAAGATGGCTGTAGCTCTATTTGGTGGTACATTTAACCCAGTGCATAACGGCCATTTACGTATTGCCTCAGAGCTTGCCGAACTGCTGCCGGTATCCGAACTGAGAATGATGCCCTGCGGTGTGCCACCGCATAGAGACAAAAAGGTGGTGTCTGCGCATCAGCGTATGGAAATGTTAAAGATTGGTATTGGAGATGGCAATCCGACTCTGTCGATCGAAGATATCGAGCTGCAGCGAACCACTCCCAGTTATAGTATCGATACGGTCAATCTAATACGGCAAAATCTCGGGCCGTCAGTCCCCTTATTTTTATGTCTAGGAATGGATGCACTGGTCAGCATTAACAGCTGGCACAGATGGGAGCAGTTACTGGATTTTTGCCATATCGCAGTCTCTTCTCGCCCAGGATTCGTCGCACCAAAAAAAGGTCCTCTCTATGAGTGGATAAATCAGCATTACTGTGCTGATCTAAGTAAACTAGAGCAACGCCCTGGAGGGCATATTTATTTTTGTGATCTGACCATGCTGGCTATATCGTCGACAATTATTCGCGATAAAGTTAAGTGTAAAGAGAGCATTAGATATATGACCCCAGACAGCGTAGTAAACTATATTCAACATCATCGCCTATATGAGTAATTAAGCACTATGAAAAAGAATCTCCATGAAATTGTCATCAATGCCCTTGAAGAGGTAAAAGCACAGGATATCGTTAGCATTAATGTCCAGGAACTGACCGGCATTATGGATACCATGGTGGTGGCTAGCGGCAATTCCAGCCGCCAAGTTAAATCACTTGCCAATAACGTTGTCGTTGATGGCAAAAAAGCCGGATTTTCGTTGATTGGTGTGGAGGGAGATGATGTTGGTGAATGGGTACTGGTCGATTTTGGTGCTGTAATTATCCATATTATGCTCCCGGCAACACGGGTATTTTATGATCTTGAGAAATTATGGTCACTACGTCCTGATGACCGGCCAATAAACGCAGACGAAGAGACCTTGATGAACAGCACTCCAGGTCTGGATCAGTAGTAAAATGAGGCTCAGCATTTTTGCCGTAGGTACGCGGATGCCCGACTGGGTATCCACCGGATGCTTAGAATACAGCAAGAGAATGCCTCCTGAACTGCGCATTAAAACCATAGAGATAGCACTGGGTGCTCGCGGTAAAAGCCAGTCATCCAGCAAAGCTATCGAAACTGAAGGCAAAGCCATTTTAAAGGCTATCGGTGAAAAAGACTTTTTGGTTGCTTTAGATGTGCTCGGGAAAACCATGAGCACAACAAAACTAGCGTCCAATTTGGCCAGCTGGCAAATGGATGGTCAGGATGTTAGCTTGTTAATTGGTGGGCCTGATGGACTCTCAGCAGACTGCCTAGAGAGAGCGAATATGCGTTGGTCACTGTCAGATTTAACATTGCCCCACCCACTGGTGAGAATTTTATTGATGGAGCAACTTTATCGAGCTTGGAGCATTAATGCTAATCACCCTTATCATCGCAACTAGAGGAACCAGCACAAGATAATGATTGAAGAACAAGCATTTTCGGACCCTGCTAGAGAACGACAAATTTTTGTCGGCAGAGCGTTATTAGTAAGTTTTTTGATCCTCGTGTTTACTGCTGTTTTAATCGCTCGCTACTTCGATCTACAAATTAACCAACATCAAGATTTTGTTACGCAGTCCGATAACAACCGTGTTCATTTGCGGCCAAACCCGCCAGCAAGAGGCGTGATTTACGACCGCAATGGCGAAATTTTAGCGGATAATCAATCTGTATCTAACCTGACTATTATTCGTGAACGCTCTGGTGACTTGGATGAACTCATAGAGAACATCAGCGCACTGGTGCCTCTGTCAGAAAGTGATGTAAAGCGTTTTTATAAACGGTTAAAACGTAGGCGTCCCTTCGAACAAACTCCCCTAAAATTTAACTTAAGCGAACAAGAGCAAGCGATTCTGGCGGTTAATGAGCACCGTTTGGACGGAGTTAAAGTAAGCGCACGGCTATCTCGGTTCTACCCAAAGCGCGGCCTATTCGCTCATGTGGTTGGTTACGTCGGCCGTATCAATGAGCGGGAGATAACTCTGATTGATCCTATTCAGTATAGCGGCACTGATTCTATAGGAAAGATCGGGCTCGAAAAATTCTATGAGGATAGCCTGCTTGGCAATGTTGGTAGTGAGCATGTGGAGACCAATGCTCGGGGGCGGGTAATGAGAGTTTTAGATAAGGTTGACCCCGACTCAGGCAGTGACTTAGTGCTGCATGTTGACAGTAAATTACAGCAGATTGCCTTTGACGCCTTTGCCGGGGAACGCGGCGCGCTGGTCGCTATGGATATCAAAACCGGCGGTGTCTTAGCAATGGTTAGCGCGCCCAGCTACGACGCTAACCTGTTTGTCTCAGGTATCAGCCAAAAAAACTATAGTCGATTATTAAACTCCGCTGATAACCCCATGTTTAATCGCGCTATACAGGGTCAATACCCGCCAGGGTCAACGGTGAAGCCTTTGTTTGGCCTAATTGCGCTAGACAGTAAAACGGTGTCTCCTAGCACCAAGATTGACGATCCAGGTTACTTTAAAATGGAGGGTATAGAACGTCCTTGGAGGGACCATAATTCTGAAAGAGGTGGCCACGGTAAGGGCGTGGATTTGGCCGAGGCCATCATAGAGTCTTGTGATGTTTTCTTTTATAAAATGGGCATTAAAACGGGTATAGATATTCTTTCATCAGAGAGCATGGCATTTGGGCTTGGCGCTAAAACTGGTATAGACCTGCCAGGTGAGGCAAGGGGTATTATGCCCTCTCGAATATGGAAAAAAGAAAACCGCGGCGCGTCTTGGTTTAACGGTGACACAATTAACATGAGTATTGGCCAAGGATTTATGCTGTCAACTCCGCTTCAACTAGCTGTCATGACTTCGCGCATTGCTTCAAAGGGAAAGGTTATTGAACCACGCTTAGTTAAGTCAATTGACGGTGTTGATTTGATCACCACTGAAAGTACTCAATTAACAGACATAGACCCAAAGTATTGGGACTATATCCATCAGTCAATGAAAGGGGTGGTACACTCAACAAAAGGCACAGCGACATCAATAAATCGCGGCCTCAATTACACCATGGCTGGCAAAACAGGTACTGCTCAGGTAGTCAGCATTAGCGCAGATGAGGACTATGACAAGTCAAAACTCAACAAACGTCAATGGGATCACGCATTATTTATTGCCTTTGCACCCTTTGAAGATCCTCAAATTGCGGTCGGCATAATTGTCGAGAACGGCGAACATGGTAGTTCTGCAGCGGCACCTATTGCTCGCGCAGTAATCGATGGTTATTTAAATACCGATTCAGATACAACTAACGTTGGTAATCTGGCGTTACAAGGATTGAGTCTTTATGCAAATCAATGATTTTGTAAGGACCATGCAAAATCCTGGAGGCGCGCGTCGTCTTAGCCGATCTGTGAATGTTGATTTCATTTTGTTCTTACTACTTTTTTTACTCTGCGCCTTTGGTCTTGCGGTATTGTTCAGTGCGGGCGGTCAAGACCTATTCTATGTGAAGCGCCAACTGATGTTTATGATTGTAGGGTTTGTACTAATGCTGGGCGTTGCGCAGATTTCTGTGCGGACCATGCAAAGGTGGGCTTTTGTTATTTATGGTT
Source organism: gamma proteobacterium HTCC2207 (assembly GCA_905182275.1). Taxonomy (GTDB): domain Bacteria; phylum Pseudomonadota; class Gammaproteobacteria; order Pseudomonadales; family Porticoccaceae; genus HTCC2207. The sequence goes on along the minus strand of CAJJAU010000002.1, from coordinate 32,740 downwards.
TAGGTTTAATCTCGCTCTTGGCCGTGCTCCTATTTGGCGTCGGCGCTAAAGGGGCTCAGCGTTGGCTAGACCTAGGGTTTACGCGATTACAACCGGCCGAAATGATGAAGATCTGCGTTCCTTTGATGATTTCTGCCTATCTAAGTAAGCGCTTTATACCGCCCACTTTTGAGCATGTGTGTTGGTCTGTGGTAATGATACTGATGCCCACTTTACTAATTGTCCGACAACCTGACTTGGGAACTGCAATTCTGGTGTTCGCGTCTGGTTTTTTGGTTTTATTCTTAGCGGGACTGGGCAAGCGTTATATTCTTGGTACCGGTTTGATTTCTCTTGCCGCTATTCCAGTGATGTGGCTATTTGTACTTCGCGATTATCAAAAACAACGAATCCTTACACTACTATCTCCTGAAGATGACACCTTAGGCTCAGGATGGAACATTATCCAATCGAAAACCGCAATTGGTTCCGGTGGTTTTGATGGCAAGGGCTGGACTGAGGGAACGCAGTCTCAATTGAGTTTTCTTCCGGAAAGCCACACTGATTTTATCATTGCGGTCTTAGCAGAGGAATTTGGCTTGATTGGTGTTATGGCACTCTGTACCCTATATCTATTGATAATCGGAAGATGCTTGTTAATTGCTACCAATGCGCAATCACAGTTTGGCCGACTGCTAGCTGGTAGCCTGGGAAGCATATTTTTTGTTTATATTTTTGTTAATATGGGGATGGTGTCGGGGATACTACCGGTTGTTGGCGCCCCACTGCCAATGATTAGTTATGGTGGAACTGCTATTTTAACCCTGTTCATAGGATTTGGTATGCTGATGGCGATAAGTAGAGAGCCTAAGCAAATGAGGACTCAGTTTTGAATTATTTTTTAAGAACCATTATTTGTAGTATTTTTGCTTTGAACTGCGCCACCTCATCAGCGGACTATTCCAAACATCCTGACGCTGAAAAATTCGTCGATACCATGGTTAAACAGCATCAATTTGAGCGCCAACAGATGCTTGATTGGCTGGCTTCAGCCAAACACCAAAAATCTATTGTGGCGGCAATGAGTCGCCCTGCAGAAAAATCTAAAGCCTGGTATGAATACAGAAACATTTTTGTTACTGATACTAGAACTTCTCGAGGCCAAAAGTTTTGGTTGGAGAATATAGAGACTCTAGAAAGAGCAGAAAAAGAGTTCGGCGTTGACCCTGCGATTATAGTCAGCATTATCGGCGTTGAAACCAACTACGGTAGGAACGTTGGCAGTTATAACGTAGTAGACGCACTGTCTACGCTAGCATTTGATTATTACACTCAAATCGAAAAGCGTGAATCGAGGCGGAAGTTTTTTACCACCCAACTAGAACATTTATTTCTTCTCGCACGCGAGCAAGGCAAAGATCCACTAACCTTAAAAGGATCCTATGCCGGTGCCATGGGCTGGGGGCAATTTATGCCCAATAGTTACCGTAACTATGCAGTAGATTACGATGGTGACCAATTTGCTGACATCTGGACTAACCCTACTGATGCCATAGGGAGTGTTGCCAATTACTTTACCAAGCACGGCTGGAAAGAGGGGCAGCCAGTGGCCACAAAAGCTCACATTGAGGATGGCAGAGTCGTAGATGCGACAGAACTCAATAAAATGAAGCGGCCAACCAAAACCATCGCCACTCTAGTCGCTCAGGGGTATATTCCAGTAGATGCATTTCCCACTGATCTTGCTGCATTCCCGATTCGCCTCGAGGCTAAGTATGGCGAAGAATATTGGCTGGGCTTGCATAACTTTTACGTCATTGGTCGCTACAACCCAAGAACTAAATATGCCATGGCGGTTTTTCAATTAAGTCAGAATATCCGCAGTAATCTGTGTAGGGCAGACAATATTTGCTAGTCATTGAAAGGTCTAATTAATCTGCCCTATAAACAAATTTTTAGACTCTTAAATCCCCAAAGTCTGTGCACATCTGGGGTCTTGGGATGCTAGACTAACAGCCTTAACTCGCAAAACAATGGTGTACAAACAATGGCAAAAAAATGGCTCTTCTCCGCTGCGTTGATTATTGGATCATTCGCCTTTTCATCATTCAGTAGCGCACAAAATATGCGCCCCGCAGCACCAGAAATTGCCGCTAAAGCATGGATTCTCATTGATGCTAATACGGGTACAGTTTTGTTGGAGAACAATGCCGATGAACAGCTTCCACCGGCGAGCCTAGCAAAGATGATGACTACCTATCTAGTCTCCAATGAGATTGACGAGGGACGTCTAACCGAAAATACTGAGGTGTTAATTAGTGACAATGCCTGGGTACTAGGAGGTGCTAAAACCGACGGTTCTACAATGTTTTTGAGCCCAAGGACTCGTGTTTCAGTCATCGACCTCATGCACGGTGTCATTATTCAATCGGGTAATGATGCCTCCATTGCACTGGCTGAACATGTAGCCGGAGGTGAGCACGCCTTTACTGATCTGATGAATCAGCAGGCCGAGCTTCTCGGTATGACCAACACCCAGTATATGAACTCGACCGGACTTCCTGCCGAGGGTATGTTCACTTCTGCACGAGACTTGGCAAAAATTGCTCGTGCGATCATTCGTGATCATCCTAAATACTATGCAATATATTCAAAAAAATACTTTGAACATAATAATATTAATCAACCTAACCGAAATCGACTTCTGTGGCGAGACAAAAGCGTCGATGGGCTAAAAACAGGCCGAACTGAAGAAGCGGGTTACTGCTTAGTGTCCTCTGCTAAGCGTCGAGATATGCGTTTAATCACCGTTGTTCTTGGTGCCAGTAATGACGAAGCTAGAGCACGTGAATCACAGCGATTACTCTCTTATGGCTTTAGATATTTTGATACTCAGGTCCTCTATTCTACGGGTGAAACGATTAAAGCTAATGCCAAGTTGTGGTATGGCGAAGATGAATTTCTGAATTTAACCGTTGCTGATGATGTCACTCTAACCTTCCCTCGCGGGTCAGAAAAAAATCTAAAAGCAGAGGTGGTGCTTAATAAAGTAATCAAGGCACCTATAACTGCAGGCCAAGTATTGGGAAATTTACAAGTTAGCTTGAATGAAGAAATATTGGTTGATGTACCCTTGGTCGCAGAAAAAGATATTGCTGAATCTGGCATTTTTGCACAGTTATTTGATTGGATTATTCTTTTCTTTACAGAGTTACTGTCTTGAGAGCATTGATGTGAATGATCAAGAACCTCCACAAATAGAATTCCCTTGTGACTACCCTATTAAGGTTTTAGGAAAGGCGCACAGTAGCTTTGCCGAGCATGTGTTGGCTGTAATGGATCAATATGCACCGGGCTTTGACCGGCAGAAAATTTCAGTACGCGACAGTAGTAAAGGGCGCTGGCAGGCAATAACCGTGACCATCACGGCAACCGGTAAGCCACAATTAGATGATATCTTCGCAGCACTGAAAACAAGCTCCAGTGTTAAAATGGTACTTTAACCATGGCCACTGCATCACCCATCGTTATTCGCCAACTTGGACTTCAAGACTACACCGAAATATTTCTCTTAATGAAAGCCTTTACCGATCGGCGGGATAATTTAACTCGTGATGAAATCTGGTTTGTGGAACATAATCCGGTATTTACTCAAGGGCAGGCTGGCAAGGATGAGTACATTCTTGTCCCTGGAGATATTCCTGTTCTAAAAAGCGATCGCGGGGGCCATGTTACTTATCATGGACCGGGTCAGATAACTGCGTACTTATTAATCGATTTAAAGCGACTTAACATCGGTGTACGTGGACTCGTTTCAGTGATCGAAAAAGCGCTGGTAGATACCTTAGCCTGTTGGCAAGTGACAGCTGCACCGCGCAGCGATGCACCCGGAGTTTATGTCACTAATGGCAAGAAAATTGCCTCATTGGGCTTGCGCATTCGAAAAGGTTGTAGCTACCATGGTTTAAATTTCAATGTCGATATGGATATGTCACCTTGGCAACGTATAAATCCTTGTGGCCTCGGCGTTGAAATGACTCAACTCGCGGACTTAGTCAACCCTGCACCTGCCTTAGACCAGGTGATGCGTAAATTAACCAGCCATCTGATAGCAGGACTCGGTTATAATGACTCCGAACTGGTGACAGAAAAGCTAATCTTAACTGATGGATACTAAGGACTATTATTCGTAGTGGAAAGTACAGTACCTACAAAAGAAATGGATCTAGACAACGTTGATGGTAAATCAGCGAATCTAATTCCAACTATTGAGCTTGAGACGGCGCCACCCAAGCGGACTCGTCGGCTGAAAGCCGGAGAGAAATTGCGCAGCGCCGACAAGGTAGAGAGAATACCTGTGAAAGTCATTCCAACGACTGAAATACAGCGTAAACCACCATGGATGCGCGTGCGTCTGTCGGCCTCACCAAAAGTACAAGAAATTAAACAAATTTTGCGCCGCCATAAAATGGCTACAGTCTGTGAAGAAGCCGCCTGCCCAAACTTGCACGAATGCTTTAGTGGGGGCACGGCCACCTTCATGATTATGGGTGAGATTTGCACTCGACGCTGCCCATTTTGCGACGTCAGTCATGGCAAGCCCAATAAACTAGATGATGCAGAACCAAAAAATCTAGCCTTAGCTATTCGCGATATGGCTCTCAACTATGTGGTTATTACCTCTGTAGATCGTGATGATCTCCGTGATGGCGGTGCACAACACTTTGCTGACTGTATTCGTGAAGCAAGGCTTCTCTCTCCGAAGCTTAAGGTAGAGGTCTTAGTGCCCGATTTCAGAGGTCGCATGACCCCAGCACTAGACATCATGAGTGCCACACCCCCAGATGTCTTTAATCACAACATGGAAACTATTCCAAGGCTTTATCGTGAGGCTCGTCCAGGAGCAAACTATGCCTGGTCACTAAAACTACTGAAAGAATATAAAGCACGCAATCCACATATACAGACTAAATCGGGATTAATGGTCGGTCTGGGCGAAACTAAAGATGAATTATTGAGAACCCTCGATGATCTACGTGAGCACGATGTCGACATGCTGACTGTCGGTCAATACTTGCAACCCTCTCCGAGTCACTTAGCCATTGAAAGATTTGTTCACCCCGATGAATTTGCTGAATATACCGAATACGCCTATGCGATTGGTTTTAAACAAGCGGCCTGCGGACCCCTAGTGCGGTCAAGCTATCACGCAGATAAACAAGCCCGTGGAGAAAAAGTGACCTAGTACCATGATTGAAATGAGCCAAAGCTTTAGATGCAGTAGATTACTATGAAGGGTTTATAGGTGAGTGAGCTGTTGGCTAAAAGACGCTGCAGATGAATGACTAAGGTTAATCCTGAGTCCAAACCTCTCGAATTGGCTCACCAAAGTCGTCATAAATGACTTTTTTCTTGGCTCGCTTGCTCGGCACAGACACCTTCGGAGGGGATTTTTTCTTTTTGCGATTGTCTAATGCGGAAACAACATCATTAATATAGGTACGGGTTTTTGGCGGTTCGCCACTAACAAACGCTGAGCGCCCTCTCGGCTTATCTGCCGGCTCCCCAGTTTCTCCCGCTTGGTGATGCTTAATCTCGCCACCAAGAGAAATATACTCCTCGGTCTTGCGCCGCATCTCATTGCGAATCGAATTTTTGCTTGATTGGTTTTTCAACGCTCTATCTCAAAAAATACCTAGTTGCTAGTCTAACAAAATCATTGAATGTTTTAAACACTAGCCGGTCGTGGTAGGTGAAAACAAACTTTTCCAGAGTACTATTCAAAAAAATCTAACTGTAGTGCCATTTCTTGCTGACGTGTATCCACGAAGCGCACACCTAACCCGAGTAAGCGTACTGGTCGTCCGCCTCGTTCCCAAGCTTGTTCGAGTAAGGCCTCAAAGCTCTCTTGAGGTAGTCCTTTGCTAAGCTGGCGTTCAACCGTCGTACTGGTAAAGTCATTAAACTTAACCTTAATAAATTGTTTAGTGACTAAATAGTCGCTATCCACCCGCCGCAGCCGGCTCCGTAACTCTAGTAATAAGCCTGATATTTTAGCCTTGCAGGCTTCTTGGTCCAGCAAATCATCCGAATAAGTATGTTCAACACTCAGGGACTTTCGACGGCTATCCGAATTGACAGGTCGGTTATCTGTTCCAGAACTCAAGTCATGAAGGCGCTTACCGAAGGTGCCGAATTTATCGACTAATTCTATTAACGAGCGCTGCTGTAAGTCACCACAGGTCTTTATTCCCAGACGATTTAACTTTTCATTTGTAACCTTACCAACACCAAATATTCGTTTCACTGCTAATGTTTTAACAAACCCTTCGACATCATCCGGAGTAATCACGAACTGGCCGTCCGGCTTATTCAAATCACTGGCAACCTTCGCCAAGAATTTATTAGGCGCTATGCCTGCAGAGGCAGTAACACCGACCTCTTTGGCAATCGTTTGCCTTATTTGTTGAGCAATTAGTGTTGCACTGCCCTGACATTCTTGACAATCGGTAACATCTAAATAGGCTTCATCTAATGAAAGGGGCTCAACTTTATCGGTATAGCGATAAAATATTTGACGAATTTGATGCGCGGCTTGACGGTATTTTTCCATGGTCCCTGGAATGACCACTAAATCAGGGCATAGTCGCATAGCATGAGCTGTTGGCATCGCCGAGTGAATTCCGAATTCCCGAGCTTTATAATTACAGGTAGCAATCACTCCACGTCGATCTGATTTCCCACCTATGGCAATGGGCAGCGAGCGCAAAGAAGGGTCGTCACGCATTTCTACCGCGGCATAAAAACAATCACAATCACAGTGAATGATTTTTCTCAATTTGGTACCTTCTGACGTCTTAGTCCACAGTATCGTCTTCAAATTGATGATCGGCTACCCTAAACCCAAGACGTTTGGAAATAATTTCAGGAAGCAATAACATCGCAGGGGTCAACAATAGAGTGAGTACAGTCGCAACTGCAAGGCCATTAACAATTGCACTGGCCAATGGCTGCCACCAAGAGGCTACCATGCCACCCACCGTGTAGGTCCGAGCAACCAAATCGATGCTCACTCCGTTTGCCAGTGGTAGCAGCCCCACAACCGTGGTAACCGTAGTCAACATCACAGGTCTGAAGCGAGACTTAGCCGCCGTATATACTGCTTCAGCTGACGTTAATAAGGGGTTGTGCCGCCGCAGGTAATTGTAGGTATCAATCAGAACAATATTATTGTTTACCACTATGCCCGCCAAAGCAACGACCCCCACACCGGTCAAAACCGTACTAAAGGTAGCCTGAGCGATCAAAAGCCCCAGAAGTACTCCTGCTGTGGAAAGCACTACCGAGAACAAAATCAGCCCCGCCTGGTAAAAACTATTAAATTGCATGACCAACATAATCATCATCACTGACATAGCCAAACTGAACGCAGTTGACAAAAAGTCGGCAGCGGCAGCCTGCTCCTCATTGGCACCTCGAAAGCGAATCTTAACCGGCGACTCAGAATTTTGTTGCTCAAGCCACTGCTCAATAACTCTGGTTTGATCATCAACTAGGTAGCCTTCTTCTGTGTTGGCTAAAATAAATACGGTTTCCATCATATCGATACGCTTAATCGAATCAACCCGAGGTTTGGCTATACGCTCGCTAAAACTGCTAATGGGTACTGGGCCATTCGCTGTGTTCACCCTCAAATCATCGATTGATGTTAATTGCCTATCCTGACTTGGAAACCGTAATCTGATTTCGATTTCATCATCAGAATCGTCTGGCCGAAACTTACCAACCATAATCCCACCAGTAACCATTTGAACCATATTTCCCACGTCGGCCACATTGACACCAAGCATAGCCGCGCGAGGACGATCAACCTCTATCTCCCATTGAATGCCTGCTAGCGGCAAGGTATCTTGGAGATCACTTACCCCGTCAACATTGCCAGCAATCCACTCCCTGAGCTCGGCGGTCTTTCTATACATAGCTTGTCGATCTGATGAAGACAGCTGAATTTGAATATCTTTTCCCGTTGGAGGCCCAGTATCTACCTCTTTGCCAGTAGCATAAATTCCAGGTAAATTTGTAATTTTCTTACGAATTTCTGCAAAGACAGCATCACTACCTCTGTCACGTTCTTCCCTTGGGTAGAGTTCGATTAACATACTGCTGATCTGATCACGGCTAGTATCGGTTCCGAATACAGAGAAATTACCGGAATTGCTATAGCCATAAACTTGGTGAACCCCGTCAATATTACTCACGATGCGACTTACTTTTAGAGTGATTTCTTCCTGCTCACTTATCGATAGATTGCCTTGAGCACGGACATTGACGATGCCATATTGACTCTCGATGGACGCAAAGAACTCCTGCCCGGCGTTAAATTTTCCATACAGTAAAAAGATACCCACAATTAACGTCATGGCTACTAGAACCGCTTTAAAGGGCGCCTTAATGACTGGTCTCAAAAGCTTCAGATAGAGATCCAGTATTGGCTTAAATAAAGTTTGGGCGGCGGCTTCAGATTGATGATCCTCCGGCAGCTTTTTACGCTTACCTCGGCGGCGAGCCATCACAATACCCAGTGTTGGCGCGAAAATTAGCGCATAGGTTAGTGACCACGCTAAGACTGCAAACACCGTAATTGGCAAATACGACATAAATTCGCCAGACACTCCCGGCCAAAAAAGTAACGGCAAGAAAGCAGCGAGAGTTGTTCCTGTCGAGGCAATAACCGGAATCGCCATTCGCTGCACAGCAGTGATATAGGCCTCGCGTGTGGAAAGACCCTCAGCACCTTTGGTATTAGCAAATTCAACCACCACAATGGCACCGTCAATGAGCATACCCAGAGACAATAGTAGGCCAAACATGACCATAAAATTAAAACTATGCCCGAGTAAATTGACAATAATGAGCGCACCCAGTAGGCAAAAGGGAATACCAAAACCCACCAACAAGCCAGACTTAACGCCGAGAGTGGCAACCACTAGAATCAGTACTAGGCACATCGCGGTTATGATGTTGCCCTGAAGTTCGTTGACCATCTGATTAGTCATTTCTGAACTATCAAAGGTATATCCGATGTCCATGTCCACAGAAAACTGATCTCGCGATCGACTCACCGTCTTTCGCGATGCTTCAACCGTCTTAATTAAGTTAGCAGTCAAGCGTTTGCGGACATCAATGGCAATAGTTTTTTCGCCATTAATAAAGCTATAGCCTGCGGCATCCTTAAATGTTCGACGCACATCGGCCACATCACCTAAGGTTACCGACCCCTCAGAGCTATTGCGCACTGGCAATGCCCGAATATCCTCGGCAGTTTCAATCAATGCGGGAACTTTGATACCAAAACGCCCTTGAGCAGCATCCATTTCACCTGCGGGAATCAATAAGTTGTTAACTCTTATTGCCTGCACGATTTCGTTAATATTTAACCCGTATTGCTCTAGTCGAGGAGGATCAATCACAACATCAACCACCTCATCTCGATGACCAGAAATATCGGCGGTAAGCACTTCTGGCAGCATTTCCAATTGACGTTGATAAAATTTTGCAGCGCGGAATAATTCACGCTCAGAGACCTTACTACCTGAAAAAGTAATCACGACTGTTGGCTGAGGACTTGGACTAAGCTCCGATACAATAGGTTCCTTGGTGTCTTGAGGAAATTCCGCTTTGGCGCGATCTACGGCTTCACGCACATCGGCCAGGGCCTGTTTAATATTGTCTCCTACCTCGAATTCGGCAGTTAGCACAACAGCTCCCTCACGCGCAGTGGCCTTAACTTCATCCAGACCATCTAGCATTTTGAGTTCTTTTTCTATCGGCCGGATCAATAATCTAGCGCCATCTTCAGGAGAAATTCCGTCATGCCTAACCATGATCATGACCACCGGCAACGTCACATTAGGATTCAGTTCTACGGGCATCGAAAGACGAGAACCGGCACCAGCAACGAGCACTAGTAACATAATGGAAAGGGTGGCTCTGGAATGCTCGACTATTAGTCTTAAAAAACTCATGTTAATAAAAACCTACTTTAAAGTTTAACGGTCTTTTGTACGAAAGTAGGTTCGATCACCTCACCATCGATAACGTAATTTTGTCCCACTGTAATAATATTCACCGACCCTGGTAATCCAGATACCCAGATCCCGCTACCTGTTTCGCCAAGCACTATTACCGGCAGTGACTGCGCGATGTTCCCAGTTCCAACTATACGGACTGTCATACCACCCTGATCGTTGAGCAGAATGCTGCTCGCCGGTATCAAGTGCGCCTGAACCCCCTTGGTAAGAATCTCAAGACGAGCAGACAACCCTGCTCGGATAGATTTTCCAGTATTTTTTATCACAGCCTCAAGTCGATAGCTTCGCGTCGTAGGATCAGCGCGGTACGCAATATAACTCACTGCTGCTTCTAGAGGAGCATTACCTGCGATACTAGCCGAAGCTACGTTTCCCAGCTTAACCTTACTAACTTCGAGTTCATTCACCAATGCAGTTACCTTTAATGGATCCAAGTCAACAATCAACGCACAGGTTTTACCTGGAATAACATAGTCTCCAATTTCCACTTCACGGGTTTCTATAATGCCGTCAAATGGTGCAACAACTTTAAGATGACCGACGTTTAGCTGGGCACGCTTAAGGTTAGCCTTTGCTGTTTCAAGCGTTGCTTTAGCCTTAGAGATTGCCAGTTCCGACTGAAACCCGCCACTTTTCAATTTTAAGGCCCCACTATAAGCAATCGACGATTGATCAAGTTGCGCCTTGGCTTGATCTAAACGAAAGTAACGATCTTCAACACTAATTTCACAGATGGCTTGGCCCTTTTTAACGGCTGTACCCTCTTCCACCAAAACAGCAGAGATTTCCCCGGCTATTTGCGCAACCATATTTACTGACCGATAGGGTTCGGTGGTGGCGCGTAGAGACACTGTGGGCTCATATAACTCATCATTAAATACAGTAACTTGGACATTAGTTGGCTGCGAAGTCTTAGCCGAAGACTCTTCAGACTGCGGCGCAATTAGCAGCCCGCTGCCAAACCAAATGATAAGTGCAATAGTGAAAAAAGCTGCGAAGCGAACGTTGGTGTTCAAGGATTACATCTCCATATTAAAAGGTCACAGGCTTTTCACCTGCTTTTTTATACTGTTCTACTTTAGGGTTCATTAAATAGGTCTGACTCGTATTTAGCTGTCACTCGGGTGACACCAATATTTCGTCCATAATTAAAAAATGGACATCCAAACCGTCCAGCCATGTACCTTACGCGAAAAACAGTGGTGTGGCTTAAGTAAATGCTCGTTAAACTGCTATTTTGTTCGCTGGCGGTATCAAACACCCTAGCCAATTTTTAGACAACTCGCTATACTTTGTTGCCTAATAATCAATGCCACGTTACGGACTTAAACCATGAGCTACAACGATATTCCTGCAGGTAGAGATCTGCCAAATGACATCAATGTTGTTATCGAAATTCCAGCCAATCATGATCCCATAAAATATGAAGTGGACAAGGATAGTGATGCTATTTTTGTTGATCGATTTGTAGCAACTCCGATGTTCTATCCCGCTAACTACGGATATGTCCCGCAAACTCTATCTGAGGACGGAGATCCTCTGGACGTCCTAGTGGTGACTCCTTATCCCGTTATGCCCGGTGCAGTGATCCGTAGCCGCGTAGTCGGTGTTCTAAATATGAGTGATGAGTCAGGGGTTGATGCGAAGTTATTAGCCGTACCGCACAGCAAACTAACCAAGCTCTATGAGCATGTTCAAGAAACTAGCGATCTACCAGAACTACTCATCGCACAAATTGTTCACTATTTTGAAAATTATAAATCACTTGAACCTGGGAAATGGGTAAAAGTAGATGGCTGGGATGATGCGGCTGCAGCAAAACAAGAAGTGTTAGCTTCACGACAGCGCTACCTCGATGAAGATTAACCCGATGACTTTGGGCCCTCTCAATTGAGAGGGCCTAAAACAATTTTTTAATGTTTAAACAACTCTTCAAAAAGATCATCGCTGCTAAGATCATGCTGATGCAGCAAATCTCGCAACCTGCGCAAACCATCTACCTGGATCTGCCTTACTCGCTCTCGAGTCAAACCGATTTCTGATCCAATCTGCTCCAGGGTTTGTTCATGGTGATTCATCAACCCAAATCGTCGAACTAACACCTCTTTTTGCTTTTCTGGTAGCTGCTGCAGCCATCCCTCCAAAGCCGACGATAAATCATTCGTTTCAGCATGACTCTCTGGACTTAAGGTTGAAATATCAGCCACTGTATCAATTAACGATTTATCTTGATCAGCTACCTGAGCATCAATCGATGAGATTCGCTCACTCAGACTGAGAATTTTGAGCACATCTTTAATGGGTTTGTTGACTTCAGCAGCGATCTCCTCTGGTGTTGGATCGTGGTCTAACCTCTGAGCCAATTTTCGAGACGCCCGCAAATACACATTTAATTCTTTTACTACGTGCACAGGTAGTCGGATAGTCCGAGTTTGATTCATTATCCCTCGCTCGATGGTTTGTCTGATCCACCAGGTGGCATAGGTCGAAAACCGATAGCCTAACTCTGGGTCAAACTTTTCAACCGCTCTCATCAAACCGATGTTGCCTTCTTCGATAAGATCCAAGAGCTCTAAGCCTCGATTAAGATAGCGACGGGAAATTTTGACTACGAGACGCAAATTACTCTCTATCATCATATGTCGAGAGCGCTCGCAACCTTGCTGTAATTTTCGCGAGTAGAGAACTTCTTCAGCAGCAGTTAATAGCGGGACAAAGCCGATTTCTTTTAGATAAATACTCGTCGCGTCGACAACTCGACGAGCCGGACTTTCAATTTTATTCTTCTTTCTTGCGACTAAGGACAGCGCCTTAAACTCGTCGCCAATTACATCTTCGACCATTTTTGCAACTCCTTTGCAACATCAAATTTTTGCTTAGCGGCTAATCCAGACGCCAATCCTTGCAGACCTTAAAACAACACAACTCGCCTATTTTAAGTAGCTTATAGGATTGACAGGGTCGCCATCTTTTCTGATTTCAAAATACATCGTTCCGTCGACGCCTAAATTTGAAATTACATCAGCCTGAGTGACAGACTGACCAACCGATACCAACAATTTATCATTATTTGCATAAGCGCTTAGGAGAATATCACTATGCTTAATGATAATCAACCTCCCATAACCGCGTAATCCTGAACCCGCGTAGACCACATTGCCGGGGGCAGCAGCGCGAACTTGACTGCCTTTACTCGCTTTAAGTTTTATGCCTTTCTGCAGCTTGCTAGGATTAAATGTCTCGACTACTTGTCCATCTATAGGCCATTTCCACTCCCAATTACTGCTATAAACAGGCGGTTTTGTTCGAGGTGAAGTACGGTTTACTCGCTCGCTCGCGGGGCTATTTACCGCTTGGATGGCTTGCGCTTTAGAAGGCGCTATTGGCAATGGATCAAATGACAATATTTGTCCTAGCTTTATAAGATAAGGAGGGCTCAAACTATTTTTACGAGCCAAACCGCCAACCGCTAACCCATATTTAGACGCAATCGAAAATAGAGTATCTCCAGCAATTACAGTATGGTGGGTTTTTGGTATTATCAAACTTAGCTTCTGCCCGGGACTAATGGTGTATGGATCGGTCAGTGAATTAGCACGTGCGAGATCATAAACGCTTAAATCATATCTCCAGGCAATCGAGTAGAGCGTTTCTCCAACATCCACCTGATGTGATTTAATTCTAATACTTGGAGGCTGACCGCGGTCACTAACGCTAGCTGAATGGTTAGAACAGCCTGCAATAGAAGATAGCATTAGCAACATGAAAGCTAGTCTTAACACCGACGTAGACCTACCTTTATCAATTATAATTTGGACTTATTCAAAAATTCTACACTCAAAACCATGACGAACCCAATGGAAAATACAAACAAACATAATAAAGTTTGCGGATCTTGCCCCGTAACCTCCAAAAATTGGCTGGGGAATACATTTTCAGTGACCGTAACCGGGGCTTCACCAGCGCCGACAATGCCCTCGGAAAGCGTATTTTTCCAGGGCCAAATAATACTCAAGCTACCGACCAAAAAACCGCACATTACGGCAATCAGTGCAGTTTGGAATCGACTTAATAGCCAAGACAAAAAACGACTGAATAACATCAACCCAATAATTCCGCCCATCGCAAAAGCGAGTAAAATATCAATCTGAAGCTTAGCAATCGCACTAATAAACACAGGGTATAAACCCAAAAGAACAAGTATGAATGATCCCGAGATCCCTGGCAGAATCATTGCACATAGAGCTATAGCACCGGCAAAAAACATGGTTATCACAGTACCCTCTAAAACCACTGATGGTGAAATTGAAATACCGTAAGCGACAAGGATGCCCAAAAGAAAAAGCAACTTTCCAGACATAGTAGCCGGTGGGTTTTGACGTAAAAGTAAAATAACGGAGCCAACAATCAAGCCACTAAAAAACGACCAAAGGGGCACCCCATGCTCAAGCAAAAGGTAATGCATAATATGCGCCAAAGAAAACACACTAGTCAAGATACCGGCCAACAAAACAGCAATAAAGTTTCCGTTGACATGTCGCCAAGCAGCACCTAAACCCTCGGATTTTAATAGTCTGAGCGCAGTGATATCAAAAGATTTTATAGTACTGACCAACTCAAAATAGATACCGGTAATGAAGGCAATCGTTCCTCCAGAAACCCCAGGAACGACATCTGCCGCACCCATTGCTAACCCCTTTAAAAATAACAATATATTACTGGTCAAGCTTCTCATATCAAATCCTATTGAACTGCTAGCGAGATAAACCACCAAGTAAAGGAACGAATTTCACTTTCTCAACAATTGTATGTTCAAACTCAGCAGAATTACCAAGCCGTTTCACAACACTTAGATTCTGAGAGTCTCCGGTGCCTACTGGAATGACTAATATACCATTGGGTGCCAACTGATCCAGAAGGCCATCAGGTATTGATTGAGGTGCCGCCGTTGTTATAATTCCATCATAGGGAGCTTGCTTTTCCCAGCCAAAACAACCATCCGAAAGGTGAGCGGAAATATTGGTCAGACCCAACTCTCTAAATCGCTGCTTAGCTTTTTTTAATAACGGTTCAATGCGCTCTACGCTATATACCTGTTCAGCTAACTGGGCCAAAATGGTCCCTTGATACCCAGACCCAGTACCAATTTCTAAGACCTTTTTTAACGGCCCTTCGGAAAGGAGAATTTCTGTCATCCTGGCAACAATATACGGCTGAGATAATGTTTGTGAAAACCCAATAGGCAGAGCGGTATCTTCATAGGCTCGGTGTGACAAGGCTTCATCCAGGAAAAGATGTCTAGGCGTCATACGAATAACATCTAATACTTTTTGATTGGTGATACCTTGTTCAATCAATCGACTAATAAGGCGCTCTCGGGTCCGTTGGGACGTCATCCCGATACCCGCCATTTCAGTCGAATTCACCTATTTCTCCTGTAAAAAAACAGTCAGTGTGTTGATTGTTAAAAGTGGCATTTTTATAACGCCTTGAGAGCGCCAATATATCATAGGCCAAAGTTGTCAGGGCGAGATAATTCTGCTATTTCTCTCATTAAAGTGGTCGCATAACATCCACTGGGTAAACTAAATTCTAAACACAACTTATGGGTCTCAACCCATTGGGCGGTTAAATTACCTACCTCCATAATGAGATCTCGGCGTTGCTGCTTTAAACCTGCATGCTCAAGGGCGTAACACCAATCTTGCCAGCCATCTAAGACGTCGGCCTCTATAGTGGCTACCTGCCCTTCGGAGATCGGCCGACCTCGCCCCCAGAGAGGCCCCGTGCATTCAGCAAGATCCCCATGGGGTTCTTGTAGTCGTCTGGCTGTCACTAGATTAAATAGCCAAGAGCGGGCAGCAGATAAATACAGCCCAGTGCCATGTCGATTGCCTTTGAGTTTATCCAATTGAATGAGCTTTTGAACCTCATCAAGGTTATTCCCATTATGCCCAAACCGCTGCTCTCCAAAGTAATTGGGAACGCCTTTGGCTACAATCAGATCAATTCGATGCTTGAGTACCACATCAGTCACCGAAAAATCCTGCAATACAATTCTGAACTGATTCCCTTTATGCATACCCCGCCGCAATTTTTTATTGTGACGAGCAACCTGCAGAATTGTAAAATCATCATGCTCCAAGCAGTTTAGGTCTAAGTCACGCCCTGGAACGTGTAAACTAAACCATTGACTGGTAACAGCAAACCGATCTTTCATCCCACAAAAACCAACATCATTTCGGGGGATGCCGGCTAGTTTGGCGAGCAATCCAGCCACCCAAGTGGTATTTTGATCACGCTTACTTACCAGAAGCAAAAGATGTTCACCTTCGCCAGTAGGCTGGATGTCGATAATTTCATCGACTATAAAATCCTCTGGGCAGCAGCGAAAAAGGGCTGAACCCACGGGCCCACCGTGTAGGTAAGGTAAAGTCTGAAAATCAAAATTGCGAGAGCTAATAGTAAGAAATCTCTGTGATTGGATCAGTCAGTGACTGACTCTAAAAGAACCGACGCATGACAAGCAATACCTTCGCCACGACCGGTAAAGCCTAAGCTCTCCGATGTCGTGGCTTTAATATTAATTCTTTCACAATCACATGCTAGCGCTGAGGCAAGCCTTTCCACCATATTGGTTATATGAGGTGCCATTTTAGGGCGCTGCGCAATGATTGTTAAATCCGCGTTACCGACACGATAACCCCTAAGCTTCATCATCTTCGCCACCTTACCTAACAACTCAAGGCTGTCACAGCCCCGATATTGGGGATCAGTATCCGGAAAGTGTTGGCCAATATCGCCAAGACTCAAAGCGCCTAATATAGCGTCCATGAATGCATGAGTTAAGACATCACCATCGGAATGGGCAACAAATGCGTGTTCAAATGGAATAGAGATGCCACCTAAGATCAGAGCATCTCCAACACCAAAAGCATGAACGTCATAACCATGACCTATTCGCATCGTTGCTTCTCCTGATTCATTAAAATTACCTCAGCTATCATAAGATCCTCTCGACGAGTAATCTTTATATTGTCATGTCGCCCCTCAACAGTGAGCACTTTATGCTGTGAATACTCCATGGCAGATGCCTCGTCAGTAGGCATTTTTTGCTCATGAAGCATAAGCTGGATCGCATCACGTAATAGCCCATATCGAAACATTTGCGGGGTTTGGGCCAATCGATAACAGTCGCGATCAACGGTTTCTTTCACATAATTATCTGGTGTTACGGTCTTCAGAGTTTCATTGATTTGTGTAGTCAGCAAGCCACCCGCCGGATGGCCCTTTAAGCTGTTAATAAGGTTCATAATATCTAATGAGGTTACGCAGGGCCTGGCCATATCATGAACCAAAACCCAATCGTCAGATTGTGCCAAACCCGACAACGCAGTCAGCCCATTCAAAACAGACTTAGCTCGTGTTTCACCACCTTCTATTAGCGTTACTCGAGGATTTTTTACAGCACTTACTCGCGCCCAATAGCCCGATGTAGGGTCACAGGGGGCAATAATTCGTTTAATAAGGGAGATTTCCAGTAACCTACTGAGGGTATGCTGAGCCACCAGATCACCCTGCAATTGGTGGAATTGCTTAGGAATGTCCGCAGAGAACCGCTTGCCGATACCCGCGGCCGGAACAATAGCCCAGTAGTTTGGAGATTCAGTCGTCATGGTGAGGTTTTCCCCTCTGAAAGATTATCCTGTGACAGACCGGTTTTCTCATCAGTTACCAGATAAAAGACTTCACCCTGCTTGATCATACCGAGATCTTCTCGCGCCTTCTCTTCAATAGTATCAAGATTGGTTTTTAAACTCGCCACGTCTCTAGCAATGACTTGATTGCGCTGTTCCAAGCGTTTATTTTCAGCTTTTTGTTTGCCAAGCTGCACATCTAGCTCTGCCTTATGGGCAAGGCTTCCCTCGCCCACCCACAACCGCACTTGTAAACCAAGCAACAAGACTATTAGGAGTATCAGTAACCAACGCATATTGACATTCTATTCGATTTTACGATTTTCGTATCGCATTAACCTTCCAAACTTAAACCTTGAATTCAGCACGACCTCTGTACGGAGCCGCTACCGAGCCCAACTCAGCCTCAATTCTTAATAAACGATTATATTTGGCCACTCGATCGGAACGGCACAAAGATCCTGTCTTAATTTGACCAGCTGCTGTACCCACCGCTAAATCGGCTATCGTCGTATCCTCCGTTTCACCAGAACGATGTGAAATAACAACAGTGTAGCCAGCATCTTTAGCCATATTAATCGCGTCAAGCGTCTCAGACAGGGTACCAATCTGATTAAATTTTATAAGAATTGAGTTTCCAACACCCATATCAATACCGCGCTTTAATATGCTGGTATTAGTAACAAACAGATCATCACCGACTAATTGAACACGCTCACCCAATTTCTCGGTCTGGTACTTCCAACCGTCCCAGTCAGATTCATCCTGACCGTCTTCAATAGAAATAATAGGATACTGGTCGCATAACTCGGATAAAAAATCACTGAATCCTTCCGCCGAATATACCTTTCCTTCTCCGGCAAGATCATATTTTCCATCTCTGTAGAATTCGGAAGCCGCGCAGTCTAGAGCTAAGGTTACATTAGATCCCAGTTCATAGCCGGCAGCTTCAGTAGCTTCTTGAATAACAGCAAGCGCTTCCGCGTTGGACGAAAGATTCGGTGCAAAACCACCCTCATCACCAACAGCGGTATTCAACCCTTTGCTACTAAGTACCTTTTTCAACGAGTGAAAAATTTCAGCACCCACTTGTAAGGCCTCAGAGAATGTTTTAGCCGACACTGGCTGGACCATAAACTCTTGAATATCAACATTATTATCGGCATGTTCTCCACCATTAATAATATTCATCATCGGCACCGGCATACTGTAAACACCCGGCGTGCCATTTAGTTCCGCAATGTGCGCATAAAGGGGGATTCCCTTATCTTGAGCCGCGGCTTTTGCCGCCGCCAAAGATACAGCCAAGATCGCATTAGCGCCAAAAACTGCTTTATTCTCAGTACCATCAGCGTCAATCATCATCTGATCAAGTGAGCGCTGATCAGCCACAGAACAACCAATAAGCAATGTTTTTATGGTGGTGTTAACATTATTTACCGCGGTGAGCACACCTTTGCCAAGATAACGGCTTTTGTCACCATCCCGAAGCTCGAGCGCCTCTCTTGACCCCGTTGAAGCTCCTGAGGGGGAGCAGGCAGTACCCACAATCCCATTATCTAATATTACATCTGCTTGAATCGTAGGGTTTCCTCTTGAATCTAATACTTCAAAGGCGCGAATGTCAGCAATATTAGCCATCGGGTTGTCTCTCCATTGATGTTAGTTATGTCTCCTTATCGGAGACGGTAAAAAATTCTGCGGGGTCATAATTAGACTAAAAGCAGTAAGACTCTATCTAAACTATGCCTAAATCAGGTTGCGACTTTATCAAGTCATCAAACGCTTTCATTTGCATTAAAAAAGGCTCTAATTTATCTAAGGGCAAGGCACTGGGACCATCGCATTTAGCTTGATCTGGATTTGGATGCGCCTCTAAAAATAGACCCGCAATTCCAACGGCAATCCCTGCCCTTCCCAACTCTGCTACCTGGTGCCTACGACCACCAGAGGCCGCACCCAAGGGATCTCTGCACTGCAAGGCATGAGTCACATCAAAAATCAATGGAAGCCCGCCACTAACCTCTTTCATTGTTCTAAACCCCAGCATGTCTACCACTAAATTATCATAGCCCATGCAGGTTCCACGCTCGCAAAGCATTACATTTTGGTTGCCACATTCACGAAATTTATCAACTATATTGGCCATCTGTCCTGGACTCAAAAACTGCGGCTTTTTGATATTAATAACCGCATCGGTAGCCGCCATTGCTGCAACCAAGTCTGTTTGGCGCGCTAAAAAGGCCGGCAACTGAATGACATCACAGACTTCAGCGACGGGCCCCGCTTGGGATGCCTCATGAACATCAGTGATAACCGGCACATTAAACGTCGATTTTATCTCAGAGAATATTTTCAAACCTTCATCTAAGCCAGGGCCTCGGAAAGAATGAATTGAAGAGCGATTAGCCTTGTCAAACGACGCTTTAAATACATAGGGAATATTAAGTTTTTCGGTAACCGTCACATAGGCCTCGGCAACACGCATAGCCATATCTCGAGATTCGAAAACATTGATTCCCCCAAAAAGGGTCATAGGCGCATCGTTACTGACCCCGATTTGGCCTACCTGAATTGCTTTTGAAGCCATACCTTAACTCCTAGTTGGCGTTTTTATGCTGCTGATAAGCAGTCGCCGCAGCAACAAAGCTTGAAAATAGCGGGTGACCATACCTAGGTGTCGACGTAAACTCGGGATGGAACTGGCTTGCAAAGAACCAGCGATGCTCTGGCAGTTCGATGGTCTCAACTAGCGTTTTATCAAAGGATAGTCCGCCCACTACTAATCCCGCATCTTTTAGTTTAGGTAAAAAATTATTATTCACTTCAAATCGATGACGATGTCGCTCTTTAATCTGCTCATCACCATAGATTTTTTGCGCTTTAGAACCCGGTATAAGATGACAAACTTGAGATCCAAGGCGCATGGTACCGCCAAGATCGGAATCCACGCTGCGCAGCTCCTTGTTGCCCTCTTGGTCAATCCATTCTTCAATTAACCCAACCACTGGATACTCAGTTTCAGCATCAAATTCGGTACTGTTAGCATTTTCTAAGCCACAGACATTTCTAGCATACTCGATCACAGCTATCTGCATGCCAAGACAAATACCCAGATAGGGGATATTATTTTCACGAGCGACTTTAACGGCATGAATCTTACCTTCGATACCACGCGAGCCAAATCCACCTGGCACCAAAATAGCGTCTACACCCTCAAGCAATTCATGATTAGCTTGCAACTTCTCAGAATCAATATAACGAATCTTTACTTTAGTTTTGTTTTGAATACCTGCATGCACCAAAGCTTCAGTCAACGATTTATAAGCATCGAGTAAGTCCATATACTTACCGACCATAGCCACAGTTACTTGCCCGTCTGATAGCATTTGATTGGCCACCACGCTATCCCACTGATGTAAATCCGCGGCAGGTCTATCAATATTAAAGCGATCTAAAACAAACTGATCGAGGCCCCACTCATGAAGCATTCTAGGTATTTTATATACCGTCGGCGCGTCCATAACGGGGACTACCGCACGTTCTTCAACGTTAGTGAAGAGTGAGATTTTTTTGCGCTGCTCTTCTTCTATCATAACTTCAGAACGGCAAAGTAAGACGTCTGGCTGCAGGCCAAGTGAGCGCATTTCCTTCACCGAATGCTGCGTGGGTTTGGTTTTAGTCTCTCCAGCGGTTGCTATGTATGGCACCAGGGTGAGATGTATCAATAAAGAATTTTGGTAGCCTAGCTCGCCTCTCAACTGGCGAACTGCTTCTAGAAACGGCTGTGATTCAATATCACCTACAGTTCCGCCAATTTCGACAATAGCAATATCATGATCGCCAGCACCTACAACAATGCGACGCTTTATCTCATCTGTGACGTGAGGGATAACCTGCACAGTCCCACCCAAAAAGTCTCCACGACGTTCGCGCCTAAGAATGGTCTCATAGACCTGACCCGTGGTGAAATTATTATTCTGCGTCATCTTAGCGCGCAAAAATCTCTCATAGTGCCCAAGATCTAAGTCAGTTTCCGCACCGTCTTCAGTCACATAAACTTCACCGTGCTGATGAGGACTCATGGTGCCTGGGTCAACATTTAGATAGGGGTCGAGCTTAAGCATGGTTACATCAAGACCTCTAGCTTCCAGAACTGCGCCAAGCGAAGCTGCTGCAATGCCCTTACCCAAAGAAGAGACAACACCACCAGTAACAAAAATAAAACGTGTCATAAGGACCCTGCACAGATCAGAATTTAAGAGAGAATATTATCTTTTGGAGTTCGTTTGGCCACGAATTTAGCCAACGACCATCCTAGTCAAGATGGTAGAATAGATTAACAGAAAGGCGTATGCGATTCTACAAAGAGTTGTCGTGCCAGTGGATTTTAATGCCGGTTTCTCTCGGCTTGGCCTGCCAGCCCTCACAGACCCACAAATCGGCTACCGCGACTATCTGTTGATCTACATAAATAAGCGGCACTCTATCCCTCCACCATGGCTCTAACCCAAACTCCTGAAGGCATTTTTTTAACGTATTTGAGTGCGCCCGACCCATCGGATGGCAATGTTCACTACCATGACGGTTGGCTATCCTTAGGATGCCACTTTCCGGGGCGCGCAAGCCATCACCCAGCGACAGCTTCCCACATAATTGCATCCCGCCACCAAGATCAAGGGTCTCACTGTGCTGCCAGGACATATCCAGAGGCTGCTCATTTGGCTGACCGAGAAGTTTAATAGAATCTAGCACGTATAGACGGCCATCATAACGACGATATTCAGTGTCCTGACAGACTACCTTGGGCGACGCATCAACTCGCGCCTCAATAACGGACTTAATTATTTCGTCAATGATTTTACGGCTAGGAGCGCATCGACCTTGAATATCGGCCCAGTGGCGCAACACATTTTTCTGCCTCACCCTGCTTAACTGATTAAAATTATCGATTAGAAGTGAGACCCCAGCCCTCTCCGGCCTAGATTGCAGAACCTCCATATCTTGAACCGCAAGATCCCTACAGAGCTCTGCGCCATCCTGACTTATCTCACTTACCCCATGCAGGCGTTGGCGATAGTCTGGCCAACGTTCAGCTAGGATTGGAATTAAACGGTTGCGCAAAAAATTTCGGTCATAATCGTTGATACTGTTGCTCGCATCCTCAACCCATTCAATATTTTTATTTAGGGCATAGGCCTGTAGGGCTTCTTTAGGCCAAGATAGTAGCGGTCTAAACAAACGTCCCGCACCCAGTGATCGCATCGCCGGGATACCTGACAAACCAACAGGCCCGGAACTTCGCATCAAACGATACAGCAAGGTCTCACTTTGATCATCTTGATGATGACCGAGCAGTAAAATGCCATCCGGACGTAACAACTTCTCAAAAACAGCGTATCTAACTTTTCTAGCGGCAGCCTCCGGCCCTTCGCCATCCAGTTTAACGTCAACCCTTTCACTGTGGCATGCAATTCCTCTCGACTGACAAAAGCGTTCGGCATGCGCTTGCCACTCGGGCGCCTGAGGAGACAAACCGTGATTCACATGAACTGCTGTTATTCTATTTGAGGGGATGGTCTGAGCAAGCAAATCGAGCAAGACCGACGAATCCAGACCACCACTAAAGCCCACTAAAACTTGTGCTGGGCCCTGGATCTCTTCCTGCAAAGCACCAAAAACTCTTTCCGCAGTAAGGATTTTTACTTTAGGCATCGTTTTTACACTCGCCATTACTGCGTTGCTGCTCAGTAAATCGCGCGAACTGATGGCGCGTCAACAAAGTACAACTTTCAGTGACAGGGTCAAATGTAATTAGTACATCGCCGCGGGCAAGTTGACCATGAACCTGTTTGATTTTACTCTGTAGACTAATCTCCTGAACGCCATAATCAGTACCCTCGCGGAGAATATACTCCTCTATGACTGCATTAAGTGTTGCACTGGGTAGGCGTTCAGCAGGAATCTCAATCACTGACTCGGCTTCCGAAATCGCAGTGTCATCCGATCACTCTCTCCAATGGCCATGTAGAGTTCGCGATCACGATCGCCTAAGCTCAAGCTTGGTGGCAGAGTCCAAACGCCCTTAGGATGATTTGCAGTGTCTTTTTTGTTGGCATTGACCTCAGAGGATGCCTCGAAAAGAAATCCGGCGTCGCGAGCAATCTCTATCACGTAGTCTTGCGTCATATAACCACTTTTTTGCATCGTTGCTTTATCGGTACCTGCAGGCGCACGATGCTCAACAACACCCAGAATACCGCCAGGTTTTAATGCATCAAAGAACAGCTCAAATGAAGACGCCTCAGTGTTTGAGCCCATCCAATTATGAACATTTCTGAAGGTTACTACCGCATCGACTGATGAATCCTCAGCATCCAATTTTTTAGCAGCGGCATCAAATATATGCATCTTTACGTTGCCATACAGCTCCGGTGAAGCTTCAATTTTGGCTACAAACTTGCCCTGAGAGTTTCGATAATAAGCACGATCTGATTGCGGATCATAATGTCCAGCGAGTAAATTACCGGTAACATAGTCGGCGAGTATCTCGGTATACCAACCACCCCCTGGTGAGATCTCTAAAACATTCATCTGTGGGGTAATTCCGAAAAATGCCAGTGTCTCCATCGGATGACGATATTGGTCCCTAGAGGTATCTCGCTCTGCAAAAGCCATTCCTGAAATCGCAACCAAGGTCGACAGCAGTGTCGCTTTTAATAAAAGCCCAACGCTACTATAAGTTCCTCTAACAGACGTTGTTATTACATTTTTTCTAGCAAATTCCATGAGTAATATCTCCTTTTAAGTATCTAATTTTAATATTGCGGATAAGTCTAAAGTGTTGCCATATGTAAATTCTACGGGCCAATTTTATACCTAAGGTCAAAGTAACTAGGCCTGGTACGGTGCTAGATCTCCTGGAGTACGCAGCATCTTGTTCACCTCATCTAAATGCATTTCCTCCAAATGAATCATCTCTCGAGCATATTCTTCAAGTACCACTGATTCACCATCAACAAGATCCAACAGCTCATAATATACCGCAGCAGTGATCGCCTCATGCTCTAAACTCTCGCGAAGTATATCGCCGGTATCGTGCTTTTCGGTTTCCAACAAAGCACCGATTTTCAAAGAGGGATGCCCTCCCAGCATAGTGACAAGCTCTCCCGCCTTAGTTGCGTGATCTAATCCCTCTTGAGCATTGGCTTTTAACCAAGACACTATGGGAATGCGATTGTAGCCATACACCATGAGTGAATAGTGTGTGTAACGCACCACCCCTGACAATTCTAGCTCCATAATCTTATTTAATATCTCTATCGCTTTTTTCTGATCAAAATTTTTCATGTCTAACGCCTTTAAAAGGGTCGCCCGAGGTTGACGACGATTTAAGCTCTACTTTTACTGTATCTCAGCAGCCATCATTACAGACTAAACAATAGCCTTGATTGATTAGAGGTACAATATCTAAATGATTTAACATTATTTTTCCCTAGTACAACTTTATAGAAGAATCTCTATGCTTGATATCGTTCTTTATGAGCCTGAAATACCGCCCAACACTGGGAATATTATTCGGCTATGCGCCAACACAGGCTTTCGCCTGCATCTGATTGAACCACTTGGTTTTGAGCTAGATGATAAAAGATTAAGACGCGCTGGGCTCGATTATAGCGAATTCCAGGATTTGCGCATTCATAGAGATTGGCCTGCCTATTTAGACTCAGTCAAACCGAAAAACATATACGCGCTGAGTACTAAGGGAACCATAAATTATTCATCGATAAATTATCAGCCTGATGACACTCTTCTTTTTGGGCCGGAAACACGCGGTCTTCCCGAACACATAAGAATATCAATTGGTGCTGATAATGTCCTCCGTTTGCCTATGCAAGCCAGTAGTCGCAGCCTAAATCTATCCAATACAGTTGCTATAGTTACCTACGAAGCGTGGAAACATATTGGATTTAAAGGCAGTATTTAAATAAATTGGCATTGGATGTTTTTATAATTCAAACACAGCGAGTATTATGGGTGCTGTCGAAATCCGCGGCTCAATGGCTCGGCCCAAGACCCAACAGCACCCTGCTAAGAATCCACGAGATACACATTAAATGACAGTACAGATCGGTTTATTCTATGGGAGTACCACCTGCTACACCGAAATGGCCGGTGAGAAAATCCGCGATGAAATAAATTCTAAATTTGGTGCCAATACAGTGATTCTGCATGATATTGCTTTAGATCCTGTGCAGCGGATGACCGAATATCAATATTTAATTCTTGGTATTCCAACTTGGGATTTTGGCGAATTACAAGAAGACTGGGAAACCCACTGGGATGAGATTGATAATCTCGATCTAACCGGGATTCAGGTTGCAGTTTATGGGCTCGGAGATCAAGTCGGTTATCCAGAGTGGTTTCAAGACGCTCTGGGGTATCTTTGGGCTAAAACTATTGCTCAGGGTGCAACTGCGGTAGGCGCTTGGCCTAATAAGGGCTTTGTCTTTACAGACTCCAAAGCATTGAGTGCCGACGAGACCATGTTTGTTGGGTTGCCGCTGGATGATGAAAACCAAGTGGAGTTAGCAGAGGCCTACATCAAACAATGGTGTGACCAGATTATGCGCGAGTTTGGCTTAAAATAGTGGAACTTAAAGCTGCAGACATTGAATGGCGGCAAGGATCCCCTTATTCACTAGACTATGAAGACTTCTATTGGTCTCCAGTTAATGGCCTTGAGGAAAGTTCTCATGTGTTTTTACAACATAACAACTTACATTCACGCTGGCAAAAACTAAGCTCGGAGGCCCAATCCTTTAGTGTGGGCGAACTGGGATTTGGCGCTGGACTTAACTTCCTCAACTGTTGTGAGCTGTGGCTAAAGACAGCCTCAGATAACTGTACATTACATTATTTTTCGGCAGAATCATCGCCTTTGACTAAGGACGATTTAGCTAAAATACTGCAGCAGTGGCCATCCCTAAGTACTCACAGCCAGATGTTGATCGATCATTATCCTCCCACTGTAAAGGGCTTCCATAACATCGAGTTGTATGGAGGCCGCATTAATCTATGCCTTATGCTCGGTGATGCTCAAGAGATGTTCAGTGCACTCGGAGAGAGCATCGACCAGAGAAACTCTACCTACAATAAAAAACCAATCGATGCCTGGTTTTTAGATGGTTTTTCTCCCGAAAAAAATCCATCGATGTGGCAACCTGAGTTGTGTAAAATCATCGCCGGCTTATCTTCATCCAAAACTACGTTAACGACTTATAGTGCTGCAAGCCAAGTGGGAAAAAGTCTCATTGCAGCCGGTTTTAGTGTCGATTATTTGGATGGATTTGCTGAAAAACGCCAGATCATCAGTGCCATGCTCAATGCCGGTCTCAATGATTACCCAACTCGTGCCCGTGGCGCCAACCAATGGCATCTCAACCAATTGCCAAATCGCCCTTTAAATAACCAGCCTAGCGTCGCTATTATTGGCGCTGGAATTGCTGGCTGCACTACCGCCGCGGCATTGTCCAAACGCGGCTACAAAATCACAATAATTGACCGACATGCCACAGCGGGACAGGAAGCTTCTGGTAACCAGCAGGCTATTATCTACCCAAAACTATCTGTGCGAGATGATTCTCTACCACGGATTAATCTAGCCGCTATAACCCTTGCGAGTCGATATTATCGAACGTTTTGGGAGCGCGGTTTGGGCCAGCAATGTGGGGTATTGGTTCTTCCAGATAGCGATAATCAACGCCATCAGTTTGAGCTGCTTGGTCAGCACTTGAGTCACCAACAGTCTCTGGTAAGACTTGTCAATAATTCGCAGATGAAGTCTATCTCGGGACTAACTCTGGATTCAGCGCAAGGTCTCTATTTTCCGCAGCTTGGGTGGCTGCCTCCAGCGATGGTATGCCAGGAACTTCTCGAGGATCTCAGCATCCCTCTTATCAAGGGCGACGTAGACCGCCTCTTTCGTAACCCAAAATCCGGTCAATGGGAACTTTTTGACGAACAAGAAAAGTGTTTGATGCAGTCAGACATAGTGGTTATTGCCAACGCTCATGACTGCGAAAAATTTAAACAAACAGATTTTTTAAATATCCAGAAGTTACGTGGTCAAGTCACCGAATTGCCAGTGACTAGCACTAGTAAAAATCTGCAAACGGTGATCTGTGGTGAAGGGTATATAGCACCGCCGAACAATGCCAGTCATGGTTGCGGCGCGACCTATAACAAAGGTATTGATAGTCGTGAACTAAGAATTCAAGACCACCAAACTAATCTTGACCAGATCATTAAAACCGACCAAGGTATCGGAAGAGCATTAGGGGATGTCAAGTTGCATGAGCTCGATGGTCGTGCCAATTTTCGCTGTACAACGCGAGATTACTTACCGATTGTTGGACCCGTTCCAGATGTTGCTTCCATGCTTGAGACTTATCAGTTTTTGCGTATTGATGCCCGTAAGGATTCTTCTGCAATGGGCATCTATCATCCAAACCTCTATGTTAATTGTGGTATGGGTTCGCGAGGCTTGGGGTATGCACCTTTAACAGCTGAAGTGTTGGCAGCAGAAATTCATCAGCAATTAGGTCCCATAGAGAGAGAATTGCGCCAAGCAATGCATCCATCAAGGTTTTTGATACGTGATCTAAAGAAGAAACGTATTTAGAACAAATTGGTATTTTAAATGTCATATTGGTCTACATTACATTAGCTGCAAAGATACCTTTTAAACAATGACTTACTAGAGAAAAAACGAATGTTAAATCTAAGTAAAAAAGTAGCTTTAATTTCCTACATAACAACCTCTTTGCTCTTTGGGGGCTGTGCGAACACGGGTGTTGAACCTAATAGTAATGCCTCGGGTGAGCAACCAAATAGGCTGACAGCGGCATGGACTGGGCCCTATGGCGGAGTCCCAGCATTTGGCCAGGCTGATTTAGCGCAATTAAAGCCCGCCCTTGAGCTAGCAATGCAAGAGAATTTGGCCGAAGTGAATAGAATCACTGATCAAGCGACTGCTCCGACGTTTGACAATACTATTCTTGCACTTGAGCGCTCAGGCAAAATGCTCGACCGAGTATTCACTTACTATGGGATATGGTCATCGAATATGTCATCGCCGGAGTTTAGAGCGATCCAACGAGAGATGGCACCAATATTAAGTACATTTTTCTCGAAAATCAGCCAAAATCAAGCACTTTTTGAGCGTGTGAAAGCTGTTTATGAAGGTGATGAACTAGATCTCCTCAGACCTGATCAGCAACGCTTGGTCGAGCTCACTTACCGTGGTTTTGCCCGAAATGGCGCTACGCTAGGCAGCATCGACAAGCGGCGATATGCAGCGATTAATTTGCGTCTAGCCCAACTGCATACGCAGTTCGGTAACAACGTATTGGCTGATGAAGAAAACTACGTAGTCTATTTCGATAAGTCTCAAGCTAAGGGCCTGCCGGATTCATTTGTTGCCGCAGCGGCAGCCGCCGCTGAAAGCAGGGGCCAACCCAACCTCTATGCGGTCACCAATACACGATCTTCAATGGCACCATTCTTGACCTTTGCAGAAGATCGTAAGCTGCGCGAAAAAGTTTGGACCAACTACTACAGCAGGGGCGACAACGACGACCAATACGACAACAATACTGTTATTACAGAAATACTGAATCTGCGTCATGAACGCGTTAATTTACTGGGTTATCAAAATTACGCGCAATGGCGATTAGAAACCAGAATGGCAGAAAATCCTGAAACCGCAATGGGGCTCTTAGAAGCCGTTTGGCCGGCTGCCATTGCTCGAGTCGACGAAGAAGTCGCCGATATGCAGTCCATAGCTAACCAACTAAACCCAGACCTTATTATTCAACCTTGGGACTATCGCTATTATGCCGAAAAAGTTCGTAAAGCCCGGTATGATCTGGATTCAGATGAGGTAAAACAATACTTGCAGTTGGGTAAATTAACCCAAGCAATGTTTTACGTAGCCGGTGAGTTGTTTAACTTTCAATTCACGCCTGTCCAACCAGGTAGTGTCCCAGTATTCCATCCCGATGTGAATGTTTGGGAGGTCACTGACAAAACCACTGGAGATAATGTTGGCCTATGGTATCTAGATCCATTTTCTCGTACCGGCAAACGCTCCGGAGCATGGGCCACAGCATACCGAAGTCACACGACCCTGGACGGTAAAACCAATGTGCTCAGCTCGAACAACTCCAATTTCGTTAAGGCACCCGCGGGGCAGTCAGTACTTATCTCATGGGATGACGCAACCACATTCTTCCACGAATTTGGACATGCGCTTCACTCTCTATCATCTAACGTCGACTACCCAAGCCTCAATGGTGGCGTTCGAGATTACACCGAGTTTCAATCGCAACTATTAGAAAGATGGTTAATGACTGATCAGGTTATTAATAATTATTTAGTTCACCATGCAACTGGCGAACCAATCCCTGAAACTCTGGTAGAAAAAATTAAAGCCGCTGCAACGTTTAATCAAGGTTTTTCAACAACTGAATATCTTGCCAGTGCTATTGTTGATTTGAAGTTTCACACCACTGATCCAACTGGAATTAACCCAGATACATTTGAAAAAGAAGTCTTAGCAAGTTTAAAGATGCCAAACGAATTGGTAATGCGTCATCGTAGCCCTCACTTTGGACATATCTTTTCCGGGGAAGGTTATTCCGCAGGCTACTATGGGTATATGTGGGCAGATGTACTAACCGCTGATGCTGCAGAAGCGTTTGCCGCCGCGCCAAACGGCTTTTATGATGCTAATACCGCTGAACGTTTAGTGAAATATTTGTTTATGCCTCGCAATTCAATTGATCCCGGCGAAGCTTACAGATCATTCCGGGGACGCGATGCGAATATTGAACCATTGATGCGCGACCGTGGATTCCCAATACCATCAAAAAATAACAGCGGGTTGGTCCAATGACCATTAGTCTTGATTAAATTGAGTATCAACACCCAGTACAAGGCCTCGCTTGCAGTTGTCATTGCTACCGGCGAGGTCGCCCATCTGTGCTAACACATCGGACAACTTCAAGAAAAGATAAGGACTAGGCTGAAGGGCCACCGCGCTAGAAAAATAATCTTTCGCTTTCCCCCAAAACTTTGCCCGGCAACAAATATTACCCAAGGCGGTCAATAAAGCGATATCTTGTGGGTGTTTAATAAGCCATTTTTCTGCGCTCAAAAGCAGTTTTTCTGGTGCGGAGATTGATGCCTCGCCCAAACGGCGTACTAACTCGACATTCCATTGACTATTAATACTCTTGGTCAATAATATGGCCAATTTCTCACCGTCATTAACAAGCTGTAATGCGTCGAAATAACCACACATAACATCATGGTTTTGACGCAATTTCTTAGGAATTAACTCCCACAAATCGCCAACCTTATCTCTCTTTTCTTGAGCTGTTAGACCAACATTTAGTTGGAAATTACCCAACAAATTTATATAAACCTCTACTTCTAGTATCTCTAAATCTTCCGCGTTGAGGGCTTTAAAGCGACGTAAGTCGGCAAGTATTTTTTGTAGAGAGGCCCAATCATCAGTCAAATAATAAAGATCTGCTAAAAGACGCAAAACACCGCGATCGCTCGGCTTTTCATCGGCGATTGGCAGTAAAAATTCAAGTGCCTCACTGAACTGCTCTTCACTTAACAACATTTCAGCAAAAGCCTTATCTGCTAGGAGCTTAGCGCGTGGTTGAGCTTCCCTGAGCCGCTCTAATAACTCATGAGCATCAGCTATTTGATGGTTTTCGGCGGCAGCTCGAGCCGCAAACAGTAAATTGACATCCGGCATTGATGACTGAGCAGCCGAATCTGCCAACAACTCACTGGCTTTTTGCCAGTCATGGTCGGCAAAAAGAATAAGTCCTTGGGCTGTTTTATTAAGGTGCCGATTACTTTTTCTTGTCGACCACCACTGCCGAAAACCACCGGCCTCAGACAGCCATTTGAATAGCAAAATTAACCAAACAATAATACCTGTTAAGAGCAGATATAACAGCAAACCAACCCAGGCTGTCATTTCGACGGTCACATCGTTAATGCTCAGTAAAATATAGCCACTATCACGCTGCATTAACCAGATACTTGAGGCGCCAACCAGCAGAGCCATCACCGAAATAACTAATAACTTTCTCATGGCTAGTCCAATTCCTCTGTTGTCACTGCCTCTTCACTTGCCTCAAGAAGACTACTCTGGCGAATGATCATAAATGCTTCAAGAGCATTAACAGAGCCGTCAATAAGTGGGAGCTGTTGGACAACCTGTTTACCACTGAGGTCGATCAAGCGATTTTTTACCACTTGAACTGAACTGTTCATTTGGAAATATTGCGCTACCCATTGCTGGGCGCGTTTAAGACTGAGGTCATAGATAGTCTGTTGCTCACGCAGGGCTGCATTGGCCGCCTGCTGTAATAGAAGTCTTAAGTTATTGCGCACAATACTCTCCTCGCTGGTAGACAGAACGCGCTCAATGGGCTCAACCCGCTGCTTAACTTGAACTAGTTGCCCCAGAGATTGAGAAAACTTGTCGACCAAGTTAGACCAGCGCTGAGATAGGGTACTATTAACATCCCCGTTGACTGAATCGTTACTGTCTAAAGCCTGATTAATATCAGGGACTGGGACTGAGAGTTGGATCATTGATAATTGATCAATCTGTGCGGTGAGTGCGTTTAATTCTAAAACGATACCCTCCACATCAATTTCACCCGCTAGTCTAAGAGTGGTGATATCCGAAGCTATGGCGGCGCGAACGGCTAACATCCCCGCTTCATTGAGTTCAACCAAAATCGAATCAACTTTCTGCAGTAGCGCCAGGGGGTTTTTTGTACTCCGTTCGGTTTGTAGCCGCTGACTGGCTAAGCGCGCGAGATAGGCCGCTTCTGAAAGGTACCAATCAGTGCGTGTAGTTGAGCCTAGTTCAGTAAT
>CAJJAU010000001.1 GCA_905182275.1 gamma proteobacterium HTCC2207 | reverse complement strand
CGTAAATGCCAATATGTTCAAAAAGTATGGGGCTTGCAAAGATTGCGGTCATAAGTGGAAGATTCTTAAACTTTATGGTGGAGGTGGAGGTGGTGGTGATGGGGGGATTTAGATATCATCCGCAAACAATGGCAGAAAGCTACTGTCTGACTGCGCTGAGTGGTGACTAGTAATCGACCTTTATGTCACTCTTTATGTCACTCTCATTGATGGCGGCACTGTAGATACAAAAAAACCCCTGTAAAAACAGAGGCTTAGTTGATTTATATGGCGGTGGGATAGGGATTCGAACCCTAGTTAGGCTATTAACCTAAGCCAGTTTTCAAGACTGGTGCATTCAACCGCTCTGCCATCCCACCTATTGAAGGCGCGATTATACAGCGCCTTTTTCTACTAACAAGTACCAATTAACCCTTTGGCGTATTTTCTTGCGAAGAAACATCATTTGAAACCGTATTTGGGGTTTCAGACGCAGGCTTCTTGGCCTTAGCCGGTGCTTTTGGCTTGGTGCTAGCACGTTTCTTTCTCGGGTCATTAGATGCCCTTGGTGCTGCTTTGGCCGGTACTGGGGCAGAAGTTGCAGGTTGAGTGGCTGGTGCAGATGCAGCTACCGGCTTCTCACCGCGCTCAGTACTTACTTCAACCTCAGCCTTCGACGTTGGTTTTTTTCGTGGATCGTTACTGGCGCGTGTCACCGTATCTGCTGCAGCGACCTTAGAAGGCTCTTCTTTTTGCTCCTTAGCCACTTTTGGTTTCGCTTTAGCCGCTGGCTTTCGAGTAGCACGAGCTTTCTTAGGCGCCTCTGTGACAGCAGGAGCATCCGCTTGAACGGTAGCGGGTGCTTCTGCAGTATCAGTTTTAGCCACCTTGGGCTTAGCAGGCTTGCGTTTGGCTCTAGGCTTTGGCGCAGCAGTATCGGTAGCTGGTGTAGTCGCTACAACCGAGCTATCAGCGGCTGGGCTTATAGGAGACGATTCATTTGCTGGCTTGCTAGCAACTACAGCTTCTTTTTCAACAGCGGGAGTGGCTGCCTTAGCGTCGGTGGTTGCTGCTGGTGTAGTCAGCGCGTTTGCTTGATCTAACATGTCCTTGGGGACATCCTGACGTTGGCGACGACGACGCGGTGGACGACGTTTGTCATCAGGGCGACGTTGCAGTTGATCAGCAGTTTCTTGTTGCGTTGCACTTTTAACCGGCGCAGTGGTGGTTGGCTCAACCGCTACCTGAGCAGTTTCAACTTGATCCTTCGGCCGGTTATTTCTGTTGCGACGGTTGTTGTTGCGATTTTGATTAGCTCTAGGCGCATTCTTTTGATCGCTGGACTGCTCGTTAGTCGTTACGGGTGCATTCGTACTCGTAGTGTCCTTATTGGCTTCGGTATCACGATCATTGGCGCGCGGATTATTCTGCCGGCCGCGATTATTTTGGCCACCACGAGTTCGATTTTGGTTATTTCGATTGCGGTTGCGATTATTGTTATTGTTCGGCCTCGGCTTCTTTTCTTCTTCTTTAACGGGCTCTACGGTCTCTCCAAACATGCTTGCCCACAGACGCTTGACTAATCCGGGGCTCTTCTCTTTAACGACCTCAGGAGTGGCAATAACGGGTGCTGGAGTAGAAGGTATCATGGTATTAACAGCTGGTTTTGGCAAATTTTGAGGCGTAGCTGTGTCTGTTACCACCTCTTCTTCCGATTTACTCAGCTCATTTGCAAGGCGATAGCTGAAGTCAGAGTCGTCTTCATCCTGGTTACGGATTCGAACAACCTCAAAATGTGGAGTCTCCATCTCTGTATTGGGTAATACAGTCACCTTAATTTTATTGCGTGTCTCTATGTCAGACACTTCTTTGCGCTTCTCATTGAGTAGGAAGGTGGCCACAGGCACGGGCACAATAGCTCTGATTTCGCGGCTAAATTCTTTTTGTGCTTCTTCTTCAACCAATCTCAATATTGATAGTGCTAAAGATCGAGTACCACGAATGGTGCCTTGACCCTTACAGCGTGGACACGTACGAGACATGGTTTCTTCTAGTGACGGACGCAACCGCTGGCGAGACATTTCAAGTAAGCCAAATCGAGAGATACGACCCACTTGAACGCGAGCACGATCAACTTCAAGTGCATCACGCATCTTATTTTCAACTTCTTTTTGATGGCGAGTATTAAGCATGTCAATGAAGTCAATCACGATGAGGCCGCCGACATCTCTCAAACGAAGTTGACGAGCAACCTCTTCTGCAGCTTCTTTGTTAGTATTAAACGCAGTTTCTTCGATATCACCGCCTTTAGTTGCGCGGGCGGAGTTAATATCTACAGAGACCATGGCCTCAGTAATGTCGATAACAATAGACCCGCCAGAGGGTAGGGTGACTTCTCGACAGAATGCCGTTTCTATCTGGTTTTCAATTTGATAGCGGTTGAAAAGCGGTATTTCGTCCTGGTAAAACTTAACTTTACTCGTAAAGTCCGGCATGACCGTCTTTATAAAAGCCGCAGCGAGGGCGTAGGCTTCTTCACCATCAACAATGACTTCCCCAACATCCTGTCTCAGATAGTCGCGAATGGCGCGAACAATCACGTTGCTCTCTTGGAATAGAAAGTGAGGTGCCTTGGCCTTACTGGATTCTTCGGTAATTGTATTCCAAAGCTGGAGTAAGTAATTGAAATCCCACTGAAGCTCTTCGGTTGCTCGACCGATACCTGCGGTGCGAACAATAGCACCCATACCGTCTGGAATGTCTAAACCGCGCATGGCTTCGCGTAGATCTGCGCGCTCATCACCTTCGATACGGCGTGAGATTCCACCAGCACGTGGATTGTTAGGCATAAGCACCAAGTAGCGGCCAGCCAAACTTATAAACGTAGTCAGAGCTGCGCCTTTGTTGCTGCGTTCTTCTTTTTCAACTTGAACAACGACTTCCTGACCTTCTCTAAGGGCGTCCTGGATGCGAACTTTGCCGCCTTCTGAGGCGCCTTTTTTGAAGTATTCTCTGGAAATTTCTTTTAATGGCAGAAACCCATGACGTTCTGCGCCGTAGTCCACAAAGGCCGCTTCTAGGCTGGGCTCTACGCGGGTGATTCTACCCTTATAAATGTTGGATTTTTTTTGCTCTCTAGTTCTATTTTCAATATCTAGATCATAGAGTCGCTGGCCATCGACCATAGCTACACGCACTTCTTCTGTGTGCGATGCATTGATTAACATACGTTTCATAATTCACCTTTACTCGTTGGTTTGAGAGAGTGCCAGTGGATACGAAAGGGGGAATATAGGTGACGAAAACAAGAGGTACATAAAACAGAAACACACACCTATAGATGCTATCTTAGGTGCAATGTTAATCCGGCTTACTGTCTTTACATCTCCCAATGAGCGGCACGAGGTGCCTAACTATTGTTGAGTGTACAAACAAACCAATCTCACTTTAGGTTAGCGAATTAGAGGGCTAAGGAGCAACTTGTTACATATTTACATCGCAATTTACTGGGATGTTGGCACTGACTTATCGCCTTTGAACTATTGCAAATCTTTCTCTAAATCCACTAGAATTTTCGTACTTACTTGGCCTACCACTGTTTATCAACGCGCTTTAAAACAAGTATTGCCGATTGTGTAATCGACTACCATCGCGGCAGTGGAGTGCCTAAAACCTTTGTCTCTTTCGGACCATTACTGGCTGAGCTCACTCAGCTATTGTTTGCTTCCTGCTTTATATTTAGCAGGAAGCCATGTGTTTGTTGCCTAAACTATTTCAGGCTATTAACTATGCCGTCGTCGTACGCCTTTTCGACGCAGCGCTCTCACAGCGGACGCAATATAACAACAAACAGCTGATGGCACAAACTAAAGCTTATAATAAGGTAGGTTTATCTGAGTCAGCTCGTTACAATGCGCAGCTTTAACAACCTATGAGTCTGATTTTCGTGGAAGAAACGTCTAAGTTCGATAAGGTGTCCTTTGTAGAGGTAGGCGAAGAACATGCCGGTCAGCGGTTGGATAATTTTCTTATACGCCATCTAAAGGGTGTACCAAAGTCGCGTATTTATAATCTCCTGCGCAAGGGAGAGGTGCGTGTCAATAAAGGCCGAGTTAAACCGGATACTCGAGTAAAAATTGGCGATCTGGTAAGAATAGCGCCGATTCGAGTTGCGCAGCGTGGCGTTGCACCGACAGTGGGCAAAGATCTAAAAAATTACTTGTCGGAGAATATTTTATTTGAAGATGAAGGGCTGCTTATTTTTAACAAGCCAACTGGATTAGCGGTACATGGCGGTAGTGGCGTGTCCCTAGGCGCCATTGAAGCGTTTAGGGCAGAGCGGCCAGAGCAGCGCTTTTTGGAGCTGGTTCATCGGTTAGATCGAGACACGTCAGGGTGCTTAATGTTTGCTAAAAAACGTAGTGTCTTACTTGAACTACAAGCGGCCATGCAGCGTAATCAGATTACTAAAAATTACCAAACATTGGTCATGGGCCATTGGCCCAAAGGGAAGACTACCGTTAACGCACCGCTACGCAAAAACCAAGTTTCCTCGGGTGAGCGTATTGTTAAGGTAGACGTGGAGGGGAAAGCCTCAGTGACCCACTTTAAGATTATCGAGCGCTATAAGCAGGCAACGTTAATGGACGTATCCTTGGAGACGGGCAGAACTCATCAAATCCGAGTTCATTGCCAGTTTTCTGGTAATCCGGTGGCTGGGGATGAAAAATACGGTGATAAAGACTTTAACCTGGCTATGCGTAGTTTAGGTGGCAGGCGCCTGTTTTTACATGCGAAGAGCTTACGATTCAAGCATCCCTTGTCTAATGACTGGGTCGATGTCGAAGCACCTATCCCCGCAGATTTAAAAAGATTACTCGGCAATCTGTCTTAGCCGTTTTAAGGAATTGATTATGCTAAAGCTCGTTATTTTTGATTGGGATGGAACACTTTGCGATTCTGTTACTCGTATTGCTAGTTGTATACAGTTGGCGGCGGCTGAAAATCAGATGGACGTCCCCTCAACGCAAGCTGCCGCAGATATCATCGGTCTTGGCCTTCCTGAGGCTACCAATCGCCTATTTCCCGGCATAAGCAAGGAGCAGGCGACTATCTTCACTGCATCCTATTCGGCTCAGTTTCGAGCTCAAGATAGCGTTCCCAGTCAATTTTTTGAGGGTGTTGACGAAACCTTGGCTCAACTTCGCGCCAATGGTTATCTACTGGCTGTGGCCACAGGCAAAAGCAGGGCTGGCCTGGACAGGATTTTGGCAGCGCTGGGTATGACTCACTTTTTTGATGCTTCTCGATGTGCTGATGAGACGCTGTCAAAGCCGAACCCGCTAATGATCAATGAGCTGCTGCATGAATTGTCAGTTAGCCCCGATGAAGCTGTGATGGTGGGCGATACCGAATTTGATTTAGACATGGCGCAGCGGGCAGGTGTACGATCAATTGCGATGACTTATGGGGCCCACTCAGAGAAGCGCTTGGCTGTCTTTGATCCTATTGTTTGTCTAGATAACTTTCGTGGTATAAAAAAATACCTACTATAATTAATAGCTTATGATTCACATCTTATTCTATTTGCTAGGTATTTTTACCCCAAATTTAGTCAGTAGCGAGCACACATCAATGAGCGGCAAGCCAATTAGCGAGGTGGGATCTGTGCTCTCAATACTTGTAAATAGGCTAATACCCAAACCCTCTGCCTTAAAGCTTCCTGCGCAATCATAGGGCTCTTCTGTTCGCAGATATAATTCGATGTCTTGCTCGGACAGGGTTCTGAAGATTACTTTGGTTGAGTTTACGCCGCTGTAGCGCTCAATGTGACCATTTAAGCTACAGCGTACGATGGCCAGCCCACTGTGAAAGATGACCTCACGACCAGATTGATGCTTAAGTTGTTGAACCGCTAGGGCGTGGCTTCCTGGTTTGTTGATTGCCTCACCGTTAATATCTGCGATTTGGTCAGCACCAATCACGATTGTGCCGATATTTTTACGGGCGATGGCTTTTGCTTTTGTTAGTGCTAGCCGCTCGGCGGCCTGTATTGGCAGTTCTCCCTCCGCCGCATACTCATCGATGTTCGGATAAGCAATTTCAAAGGGTAGTGACAATCGATGTAAAAGAGCGGCTTTATACTTTGAGCCTGAAGCAAGAATAATGTGGGTCATAGTGGTTTTCAATTTAAGTGACTATTTATCGTGGTTAACCGAAACGCTTTACCTAAATATTAGGGTTAGCGGACATTCTAAGCGCCTAGACTACTTTAAAGTACTGAAATTACCCAATTTTCTTTGACAGGTCATAGTCTTGTGCCTATCATGCGCGGCTAAAAGAGATTGACCTGATTTTATGGCACTGCCAACGCACATTGACCCGCGAAAACTTGCTTTGCAAGGCTATCTTCTTGAAGGAGAGGTTAAGACCGATAGTCTACCAAGGTTAGCTTCGTCTGTTTCAGCAATTTGTTCGCCGCTAAAGGCGGCAGTTCAGTTTGAACTAGATGAATCTCGAGCAAAAGTGGCCCACGGAACGGCAGATGTTACCATTGATGTTATTTGTCAGCGTTGTCTAGATACAGTGCAGATTGACCTTCACGCGGACTTTGCTGTTCAGGTGATTTGGTCTGAAGACCATTTGCACAGGGTCGCAAGCAACTACGAGCCTTGGTTGGTGGTCGACCGAATGGCAAGTCTCAGTGAGTTACTTGAAGACGAGATTTTATTGGCTCTACCATTAGTAAATTATCACAAAGTGGGCGAGTGCACGGGAGATACTTTTTTAAATGAAGTAGCTTCTGAACCCGATGGTACTATCAGCGATAGTCCATTTAGTATTTTGGAGCAGTTAAAGCAAAAGCGATAACTGTAAAACATTTTTATTAGGAGTATCTTATGGCTGTTCAAAAAAGTCGGAAAACACGTTCAAAGCGCGGAATGCGTCGTTCACATGACGCATTAACCGAAGCAACTGTATCTACTGATTCTGTAACGGGTGAAAGACACTTGCGTCACCACGTGACAGCAGATGGATTCTACCGCGGCGAAAAAGTCGTAGAGACAAACGCCGACTAGGTACTGTTTTGGCGAGTTTAATTAGGATTGCAGTAGATGCGATGGGTGGTGAATTTGGCCCACCCGTTGTCGTGCCTGCACTGATTGCTTGTCTTCGCAACAATACGTCTGTTACAGCATTAATCTTCGGCGATAAGCAGGCTATAGATAAAGAGTTAGTCGGTTTTGGTCTCTCTTCTGTACGCAATCGAATGACGGTGATTCACTGTGCTGAGGTCGTCAGTGACTTTGACAGACCCTCAGTTGCAGTAAGGTCTAAAAGAGATTCGTCAATGGGCCGGGCGGTAAAAGCCGTCGCTGAGCAAGATGCAGACGCCTGCATTAGTGCTGGAAATACTGGGGCATTAATGGCCCTCGGTCTTTTTAATCTTAAAACTTTGCCTGGCATTTCTCGTCCAGCAATTTGCACCACTTTCCCCACCGTTCGTGGCCGCACCTATGTGTTAGATCTTGGTGCAAACATTGAGTGCTCTGCAGAGCAACTCCACCAGTTCGCCGTACTAGCCAATTTAACCTCTCAACAACTGGATAAAAATCCTAGTCCTACTATTAGACTCTTAAACGTGGGCGTCGAAGAAACTAAAGGTGGTGACCAACTGCAAAAAACCGCGAGTTTGCTGGAGCAAGACGATAGCCTTAATTATGCTGGTTTTGTCGAAGGAGACGGGATTTTTGAAGGGCTATCCGATATTGTTGTCTGTGATGGATTTAGTGGCAACATTGCGCTTAAGACTTCTGAAGGTTTCGCAAGCATGATTGCGGTACTGCTGGAAGATTTGTTTAGTAAAAGCTGGATAGCGCGAGTTTCTTTGATTTTAGTAAGCCGCTCTTTTAAAGATCTCAAGGCCAGATTAGACCCCGCTTTTTATAACGGCGCCTACTTGCTGGGTTTAAATGGTGTCGTCGTTAAAAGCCACGGTAGCGCTTCCAAAAAAGCCTTTGGGCATGCCTTGGATGTCGCCATATTAGCCGCCGAAAGGAACTTACCAAAGGCGTTAGCGCCGCTACTAGAATCCAAACTTACGAAGCTTAACAAGGAGTAGTTCCAGGGTATGAAAAATAACTTAGCATTCGTTTTTCCAGGGCAGGGGTCGCAAAAGATTGGCATGCTCAAAGAGTTAGGTGACGCACATAATGTTGTTTTGGACACTTTCGCTGAAGCGTCTTCGGTGCTCAATTATGATCTCTGGAAACTTGTCCAAGAGGGTACCCAAGATGAAATAAACCTCACTGAGAGGACTCAGCCCCTATTGCTGACCTCAAGTGTAGCCATTTGGCGCCTATGGGAGGAGATGCAAGGTCCCGTGCCCGCACAGCTTGCAGGCCACAGTTTGGGTGAGTGGTCCGCGCTGGTGTGTGCTGGTGTTCTACGCTTCGCTGATGCCGTTTCGATTGTTAAGGCGCGAGGCTCCTATATGCAAGATGCCGTCCCTGTGGGAGTTGGTGCTATGTCTGCCATTATTGGTTTGGATGATGAGGCTATAGGGACAGCATGTACTGAGGCCCAACGTTTTGGAGTTGTCGCCGCGGTTAATTACAACGCACCTGGACAGGTTGTTATTGCAGGGGAAGTTAAAGCTGTTGAGCAAGCTATGTCGTTATGCAAGGCCGCCGGTGCTAAGCGCACATTACCATTGCCTGTTAGCGCACCTTTTCACACGTCGCTTATGAGGCCTGCGGCTGAACGTCTAACTGCACTGGTTGAGTCGACTGTCTTTAGTTCACCAGTGATCCCAGTAATTCACAATGTTAATGGGCAGGTGCAGGCTGATACAAAAATCATCAAAAGCCTTATGATTGAGCAAATTTATAGCCCAGTCCGTTGGGTTGACTGCGTGCTAACGTTACGTGATCGAGGTGCCGAGCATCTCATCGAATGTGGTCCCGGAAGGGTCTTAAATGGCCTATCTAAGCGAATTGATCGTGAATTGAGATCATTTGCTACCGATGATATAGGTAGTCTTGAAAATGCATTGGCGTCAATAAAATAACTTATCGTAGGTAACTTACATGAATGAACAATCTAAAGTAGCGCTTGTAACGGGTGCCAGTCGTGGAATTGGAGCGGCGATAGCAGAATCATTGGGGCTAGCCGGATATACCGTGATTGGAACAGCAACATCGCAAGCTGGAGCGGACGGTATTTGTGCGCGTTTTGAGTCCTCTAAGATCAATGGTTCAGGTATGGTCCTAAATGTGACTGAGCCTGATTCGATCAATAGCCTCCTGTCGTCGATCATCGAAAAATTTGGTGCACCTACTATTTTGATTAATAACGCCGGTATCACCAAAGATAATCTTTTGCTGAGGATGAAAGAGGAAGAGTGGTTAGATGTGATCAATACCAATTTAACCTCGGTATTTAGACTTTCAAAAGCCTGCGTTAGAGCGATGACTAAGGCTCGCTGGGGACGTATTGTGACAATTAGTTCAGTTGTGGGCTCTATGGGTAATGGTGGCCAGAGTAATTATTCTGCGACTAAAGCGGGGGTCGAAGGGTTCAGCCGTGCGCTAGCAAAAGAGCTTGGCTCGCGAAG
Organism: gamma proteobacterium HTCC2207; assembly: GCA_905182275.1. GTDB lineage: Bacteria > Pseudomonadota > Gammaproteobacteria > Pseudomonadales > Porticoccaceae > HTCC2207. Next base: position 76,506 of record CAJJAU010000001.1, on the reverse strand, counting down.
CATTACTGTAAATGCAGTAGCGCCGGGGTTTATTGAGACCGACATGACCAAAGAACTTGCTGATGAGAATAAGGCAGCAATGCTTGATCAAATTCCACTTGCTAGACTTGGTGCACCGAGTGAAATTGCGGCAGTTGTTAAGTTTCTTGTTAGTGATGCCGCTGGCTACATCACCGGAGAAACCATCCATGTAAACGGTGGTATGTACATGTCTTAGAAGGCCGATTTTATTAATTACATGACATTTTTTTTAATAGACACTAGCAATTTCGGATTTGTAAGGTAGAATGCCGTTCCTAGCGACAATGATTGTGGCTAACTAGTCAGTCGACTGTGTAGCAAGAAAACCATCAGATCCCTTATATGGAGTGGACGAAAGATGAGTAATATTGAAGAACGCGTTATAAAGATGGTTGCCGAGCAACTTGGTGTTAAGGAAGAAGATGTCAATATTACGTCTTCATTTGTTGAAGATCTTGGTGCAGATTCGCTTGATACTGTCGAGTTAATTATGGCGCTGGAAGAGGAGTTTGATGCTGAAATTCCGGATGAAGAAGCAGAGAAAATTGCGACGGTTCAGGACGCAATCACCTACATCAACGCGAATAGCTAGAACTCAAAATATTAAAGACCGTCCTAATTGGGCGGTTTTTTTTTGCCTCAAATTTCTGTTTAATAGACCTATGGATAATGGCGACGATTTATTAGTGGATTCTGACGATTTCAAATGGCGCGAGGATGACCTGCGACTGCCATTTTCAGATCGTGGGCTTGCCTATGGGCATGGTGTGTTTGAGTCCATGCTGTACAGCGATGGTCGGATTGCGCTTGAAGATCTCCATCTCGATCGTCTGATTATAGGTGCCCAGCGCCTGGGTATATCGGTTAGTCGCACAAAGGTTGTGTTATCTCTTAATAGTTTTTGCGCTAGGCTAGTGCTTGAGCAGAGAGACAGTTGTGTCATAAAACTTATTCTTACCGCGGGTAGCGGTGGTAGGGGGTATATAAACCCCGACGAAATGAATCCGCGCTTAATTGTCATAGACAGCCCAACTCCAGATGACCTTGATGAGCAAAGAACTGCAGGGATCAGCCTATGGCGCTGTAGTAGTCAATTATCAGTTAACCCCCAGCTCGCAGGTATAAAGCATCTCAATCGACTAGAACAAGTGCTTGCGCGTAACGAATTGCATCGCCAGGACTGCAGTGACGGTTTGATGTTCGATTATTCAGGTTGTTTAATTGAAACCACCTCGGCCAACGTTTTCGTGAAAACCCGATCAGCAGGATGGATTACTCCAAGCCTTTTGAATGCGGGAGTCGCTGGGGTTATGCGATCTATAATGATCAATACGCTGTTTCCAAGCTTAAACATTGCTCTGGAGGTAAGATCAGTGCATGAGACCGAGGTAGCAGAGATAGAGGAAATATTTGTCTGTAATTCGATTAGAGGGATATTGCCGGTCAATGGTGTGGCCAGCCGGGATAATGTTATGGCCAACTATGCCATAGGAAGTGTAACTCGGGATCTGCAAACTATGCTGTGTCGACTTTATCCGTGCTTTGCATGAATAAGCTAATCCTGCGTGTTAGTTTATGGACTTTTCTCGCTGCATTTTTGGGCGGTGCCTTGGTTTATGGCTTCATCGCTCAACACATGGATAATACTGTCAACTTAGGCGCCTCACAACAAGAGCGAGTCGTTTGGGCCATCGCCAAGGGGAGTAACTTAAGTCAAGTCAATAGACAGTTGTCGGTTGAAGGAATAATCTCCAATCCAAAAGTCATGTCCGCTTACGCCACTCTCTTTTCTCAAACGGAGATACAGGCTGGGGATTATTGGATAACGTCGGAAGACACCGCTAGGTCTCTATTGGCAAAATTTAATAGTGGCGACGTGGTTCGTCGAAGTATTACGTTTCCCGAAGGGTGGTCGTTTAAGCAGTGGTTGACGCATCTGTCTAGTATTGACCAGTTTCAGTCCAGTGATAGCGTCGAATTGGGGTATCTGCTTAAAATGGCGGGTATAGAGGTAGCTAATCCGGAGGGTTGGTTGTTCCCAGATACCTATCGTTATACTTCAGCGGATTCGGTGGTTGATATATTAAAACAGGCTCATCGTAAAATGCAGGAGACTCTGTCCTTAGAATGGAAAACTCGACAGCCAAATCTTCCCTACGATACAGCCTATGAAGCCCTGATTATGGCGTCTATTATTGAGAAAGAAACCGGTTTGGTCAGCGAACGCGCTCAGATAGCTGGGGTTTTTGTTCGTCGCCTCAAAACGGGTATGCGACTGCAAACTGACCCAACAGTGATTTATGGCATGGGTGATGAATACCGTGGGAATATTAGGCGTAGCGACCTGAAGGCATTTTCACCTTATAACACTTACAGGATTAATGGATTACCGCCAACCCCGATCGCTATGCCAAGTGCTGATGCGATTCGTGCCGCACTTCACCCCGAGGAGGGTTCTAGCCTATACTTCGTAGCCAGGGGCGATGGCGGACACTATTTTTCAAATACCCTCGAAGAACATAACAAAGCAGTGCAGAAGTACCAAATTGAATATCGTAAGAAAGAATATCAGTCTTCACCCCAATAACTCAGAGTAAAAGTAGGTAATAAATGCACGGTAAGTTCATCACTATTGAGGGCACAGAAGGGGTTGGTAAAACGACCAATATTGAGTTTATCCAAGCTTGGTTGAATAGCCGTAAGCTTGACTTCGTCTCCACCCGCGAGCCCGGAGGAACGCCTCTCGCAGAGCAAATTCGAGAGTTGCTCTTAACCCCTCGCAAGGAAAAGGTTTCTAACTCTGCTGAGTTATTATTAATGTTCGCCGGACGAGCGCAGCATTTAGACCACGTAATACTGCCAGCCATCCAATCCGGCCGTTGGGTTCTATGCGACCGATTTACTGATGCAACATACGCCTATCAAGGCTATGGGCGAGGTATGGACAAAGCGTTAATTGCCCAGCTGGAACAGTTAGTTCAGGCTGACTTGAGACCGAATTTGACTTTGATTCTAGACATTCCCGTTGAGATTGGTCTCAAGCGCGCAAGCCAGCGGAGCACCCCAGATCGTTTCGAGCGAGAGCAAACAGAGTTCTTTGAGCGAGTTCGTCAGGGTTACCTCAGCATAGCGACAGAAAGCCCTGAACGCTGTGTTGTTATCGATGCTTCCCAGCCTCTTGAAGATGTTCAAAGAGATATTGCCGAGGCATTAAATGACTTCTTAGCTCGGGAGCAGAGCTGAGATGGATGGCGTTAATTCGGGTCTCGCATTACCGCTGCCGTGGCATGAAGCTGTATGGGCTGATTTAAACAAGGCAATAGACCAGGGTAGGATGCCGCATGCCCTCATGATTAGCGGGCCTAGCGGAATTGGTAAACAACGTCTGGCCACAGCGTTGGCCCAGCGATTACTCTGTTCCGCGGAAATGAACAACTACGCCTGCGGTGCGTGCAAGAGCTGCCAACTTCTGTCGGCTGGGTTTCACCCAGATTTGTCGGTCTTAGAGCCCGCCGAGGAGGGTAAGGATATTCTGATTGGTGACGTTCGGAAATTGTGCAGCACCTTAGACAAGACGGCTCAACAGGGTGGTTGGAAGGTCGCTATTATTACCCCCGGCGAAGCAATGAATATAAGTGCTTCAAACGCGTTATTAAAAAGCCTCGAAGAGCCTCAGGGGAAGACGCTCCTCGTTTTGGTGTCCCATAGGCCAAGTTTACTATCAGCGACTATCAGAAGTCGCTGCCAGAAGATGTCACTGCTTACACCAGTTCTAGACGCTGCTCGCCAATGGTTGGGCGAGGTCTCTGGGCAAGACTCAAATGTTGATAAGGCGCTTGAGGTTGCTGCCGGTCGTCCTCTTTTGGCATTACAGTATATTCAAAGTGGAACACTTCAGGATCAACAGTCTTTTCAGGGTGTGATAGAAGCAGTACGACGCAGTGAACTTTCCTTTGTTGATGCCGCCCAGCAGTGCAGTAAGCTCAATCCCGCTATTGCGCTTGAGTGGTTCATGACTTATTTGCATCTTGCTGTTACACAGGATGCAGCGGTTCAGTCGAACCAAAATGTTTATTTATTTCTTGATCGGCTCAATCATATGCATCAAATGATTGTCTCTGGCAGTACTGTTAACCAACAGTTGCTTTGGGAAGAGCTTTTGATGAGTTGGGGTCAAGTTTTTTCAAAACGATAGGGCTTACTCTAAGCCGCTTGTTAAGCGTTCATTCAGGTAAATAGTCAATATGTTAGTAGATTCTCATTGCCACCTCGATCAGTTGGATTTAAGTGCTCGGGACGGAGGCCTTGATGGGGTTATAGCGGATGCTCGGGCCAAAGGAGTTCAGCAAATACTCAGTGTTGCGGTTGACCTTAACTCGTCAAAAACACTGCCAGGGTTGACGGAAAAGTATCCTAATGTGTACACCTCGGTTGGCGTCCATCCATTACACAAGGACTTTAGTTCTGTCCCTTCGGTAGAGGAGCTGGTTGCCTTGGCGGGTATGCCTGGCGTTGTTGCCATTGGTGAGACAGGGCTAGACAACTTTTATAGCGCTGACACTATTGAATGGCAGCGGCAAAGTTTTATTAATCACCTAAAGGCTAGCCAGCAATGTGGCAAACCGGTGATTATTCATACTCGAGATGCGGTTGATGAAACCATCGCCTTGCTCAGGGAATACCGTTCCCCAGCCGCTGGGGTAATGCACTGCTTTACTGAATCTTTAGACATGGCCAAAGCGGCGCTTGATCTTGGCTTTTATATCTCTTTTTCAGGAATTATCACTTTTAAAAGTGCAGCGGATTTGCGCGCGGTAGCGGCTGAGATTCCCGCAGATAGAATTTTAGTGGAAACGGATTCACCTTGGCTGGCGCCGGTTCCTCACCGAGGTTTAAAAAATGAACCGCAGTATGTCGTTGAGGTGGCCCAGCGTCTTGCAGAAATTCGCGGTATTGAAGTAGACGAATTAGCAAAAATAACCACGCAAAACTTTCAGCGACTGTTTAAACTACCCGCTGTTTGAAGCCGATAAACAGATTTAGAGTATTTTATGATTAACACAGATCAGCAGTCGCCCTCACAATTTATTATTAGAACGTTTCCAGTGGGACCTTTACAGTGTAATTGTTCCATTATTGGCGACCGGCTCTCGTCGAAGGCGTTGGTAGTTGATCCCGGTGGCGATGCAGAGCAAATTCTAGGATTAATTAATGAGCTTAATCTAACGGTAGTGGCCATTATTCATACCCATGCGCATTTAGATCATATTTTAGCATCCGGTATTATTAAAGAAGCTACTGGCGCGCCCATATACCTCCATGAAGGCGATAAGTTTCTTTGGGACATGGTTGAGCAACAGTGTGCAATGTTTGGGGTTCCTGCAATTACACTTCCTGAGCCGGATGGTTTTATTAAGGACGATCAAGCTCTAAACTGCTGTGGAGGTGTCGCCATACATACACCTGGCCACACTCCAGGTTCCGTGAGTTTCTGGTTTGAGGAATATAAAACACTGATCGCGGGAGATACACTTTTTCAGGGTAGTATTGGTCGGACTGATCTACCTGGGGGTAACTTCGATCAAATTATCACCTCGATAAAAGAGCGTATTTATTGTCTGGATGACCAGGCGTTGGTGGTCACAGGGCATGGGCCCAATACTGTCATAGGTAGTGAAAAGGTGAGTAATAGCTTCGTTCGTGGGTAAAAAAACGTATTGAATTTACTGTTAAGGAATAAAAATGAAACAACAATTAGTTACCATGCTGGAACTGCAAAATAACATGAACGCCAAGGTGCATGCGAACTGGAAAGAGCAGGAGTTCGAGTGGTACCGCGCAATCTGGGTTGAATGTGCAGAACTTTTGGATCATTACGGCTGGAAGTGGTGGAAGAAACAAACCCCTGATGTCGATCAAATCGCTCTCGAGTTAGTTGATATTTGGCACTTTGGATTGAGTTTGATGCTTCTCACTGGAGATTCTTCCGAGGACATTATTAAGAGGGTCGAAACAGCTTTTGCAGAACCGGAGTCTGGCGCTGACTTCGCCACTGATTTGGAAGACTTTACCGAGCACACACTAGCGACAAAGGACTTTGATCTTGATGGCTTCGCCCGTTTAATGGTCGGTATTAAAATGGACTTTGAAACGCTCTATGTAGGTTATGTGGGTAAAAATGTACTCAATTTCTTTCGCCAAGATAATGGCTATAAAGATGGAAGCTATGAAAAGCAGTGGGCCGGGGTGGAAGACAATGAACATCTTGTTGATATTGTTGCCGATCTGGACACATCCTCAGCGAGCTTTGCGGATGATCTGTACATAAAAATGAATGATCGCTACTGTGAACTCTGCAAGTAATCTGCATGAGTATTTTCTTGATCAATAGTATTCATAATGACGTCTAGTAATGCATTTTTTTGAGCCCTCCGTATAATGGCGGGCGTTTAACCAACCAACAAACACATTGGAGACAAACTGTGACTTCACCCGTTCGCGTTACTGTAACTGGAGCAGCAGGCCAGATTAGTTATTCCCTATTGTTCCGCATCGCCGCTGGCGAAATGCTTGGACCTAACCAACCTGTTATTTTACAGATGTTGGAAATTACCCCAGCGCTAGAGGCTCTTAAAGGCGTCGCGATGGAACTAGAAGACTGCGCTTTCCCACTGTTAGCGGGCATGGTTTGTACTGACGATGCGAGTGTAGCGTTTAAAGATGCCGAATACGCCTTGCTAGTAGGCGCACGTCCTCGTGGACCCGGTATGGAGCGTAAAGACCTTCTAGAAGCAAACGCGGCAATCTTTTCTGCACAGGGAAAGGCATTAAATGATAATGCGTCTAAGGCCATCAAGGTGCTGGTTGTCGGTAATCCCGCAAATACCAACGCTTTAATTGCTCAACGTAACTCGCCTGATATCAATCCTCGGCAATTTACTGCTATGACACGGTTAGACCACAACCGAGCGATGAGTCAAATTGCCAATAAAACCGGTACTACCATCAATGATGTTACCCATATGACTATTTGGGGTAATCACTCAGCGACTCAATACCCTGATCTTCATGAGACTAAGGTCGCAGGTAAACCTGCTATCGATATGGTCGACCAAGATTGGTATGAGAATGACTTTATTCCGACTGTTCAACAGCGCGGCGCAGCGATCATTAGTGCTCGTGGTGCCTCCAGTGCTGCCTCGGCAGCGAATGCTGCAATCGCTCACATGCGTACCTGGGCTTTGGGAAGTACAGAGGGTGATTGGGTTAGTATGGGTGTTTATAGTGACGGCAGCTATGGCATTACAGAAGGGTTAATTTACTCATTCCCATGTGTCTGTAAAGACGGCGATTGGTCAATTGTGCAGGGTCTGGAGATTAATCAATTCTCGCGTGAAAAAATGTCTGCTACGGAGCAGGAGTTGGCGGAAGAGCGAGATGCGGTTCAGCATTTATTACCCTAGTTCTTGTTTGCAATGTTGTAAAATTAACGCCATCGAGTTACCCCTCGATGGCGTTTGTGTATCGAAGGGGCAATTGATGCGATGAATTGCTTGTTACTCGTGGTTTTTGTCACATTAACCGCTGGAAATTTGATACGATCGCGGTCAGGTAAACGGCATAAAAAGGTATCTGTGTGGCATTTTTAAAAGTTGGCGAGCAAGCGCCCAAATTTTCATTGGCTAACCAGCGTGGTGAGCTAGTAACTTTAGAGCAGTTCAAGGGTGATAAGAATATTGTTGTCTACTTTTACCCGAAAGCGATGACTCCGGGCTGCACCGTGCAGGCCTGCGGCATACGTGACACTAATGCCGAGTTTACAGCTCTAGATACAGTGGTTATTGGGGTTAGTCCTGACTCAGTGGATAGACTCGTCAAATTTGAAGATAAGCAAGAGCTCAATTTCATGCTGTTATCCGATGAGGATCATAGTGTCATCGATAGCTTTGGCGCCTGGGATCTGAAGAAGTTTATGGGTCGAGAATTCATGGGTGTTCTAAGATCTACCTTTATCATCGACAAGCAGGGAGCAATCGTTCACGTGATGGCCAAGGTAAAAACCAAAAGTCATCATGAAGATACTTTGCAATGGGTCCGTGAGAACCTTGCCTAAAATATTGCTAAACAGTCGTGCGAATCAATCGATCAATCAATCAAGTTAACTTAATTTAATTTAATAAAGGAAAAATCAAAAATGTTTTTTGTCTCTAATGCTTATGCCCAGTCAGCCGGTGCTGCTGAACCAAATCCTATGGTTACCATTGCAATGTTCGTTGGTCTGTTTGCGTTTATGTATTTTTTAATTATTCGCCCACAGCGCAAGCGACAGAAAGAGCATACCAATCTGGTGACTGCGTTGGGTAAAGGCGACGAAGTGGTTATGACCAGTGGTATGTTAGGTAAAATCACCAAGCTGGAGGGTGATTATGTGGTTTTAGAAGTTAACAACAACCTAACGCTTAAATTTCAAAAAGTTGCTGTGCATGCGGTGCTCCCTAAAGGTACCATCAAGGCAATTTAAGGGCTCGAACAATAGGGGTTTGTCAACATGAGTACTAGCTATGCGCTCTAATCATGGTTGATTATCCCGATAGGCTATCACTGGCTTGTGTGCCGACGCCGTTCCATTGTTTAGAGCGGCTTTCAGCACGGGTTGGCGGCCCTCGGATTTGGATTAAGCGCGATGATCTAACGGGTTGTTTAACCTCTGGCAACAAGGTGCGTAAGCTTGAATTTATTCTTGCTCAGGCGGTTGCCGATGGCTGTGATACGCTCATAACCGCGGGTGGCACCCAGTCCAATCATTGCCGGGCTGTTGCAGTCCTCGGGGCGCAGTTAGGCCTTAAGGTGCATCTCTTGCTCCGAGCCGATTCTTCTACTCATCCGGTCGGCAATCTGCTTATGGATATGCTCGTCGGCGCTACCATTAATCATTACAGCGCTGAGCAATTTTCCGATCTAAGTGCGTTATATGAGCGCTGGAGTGACTATTACAGTTCACAAGGGCGTAGACCGAAAATTATTCCTGTTGGCGGCAGTAATGCTTCTGGCGTGTGGGGTTACATAGCGGCGGTTGAAGAGTTAAGAGATGATTTTCGTCGTGCCGACATCACACCGGGGACTATTATTCATGCCACTGGATCTGGTGGCACACAAGCAGGTCTAATCGCCGGACTAAAACTCCATAAACTCGACGTGACTGTCCATGGTTATGCGGTATGCGATGACGCTGGCTACTTTCACAACAAAATTCACACTGACTTGACCGCGTGGAAGCACGAATATTCAGTGAATATTGATGTTGATCAGCTACCGATAATAACCAATGATAAACATCTTGGCTTGGCCTATGGGGAAGCGAGTCCAGAGGTTTTTCAAACCATTAAAATGGTTGCCACAGAAGAGGGAGTTGTGCTTGACCCGGTATATTCGGGCAAGGCGTTTCATGGCATGCTAGAGGAGATAAAGCTTGGGCGTTATGACCATGAGAAGGATATTGTTTTCGTGCATACCGGCGGGATTTTTGGTCTTTTAGCGCAGCAAGAACAATTACAATTATAAATAAAGGGGCAGTTATGTTTGAACAGGTAGTCGACCAAATAAATAGCTTTGTGTGGGGCCCGGTGATGCTGATATTGCTACTGGGCACTGGCATTTTCCTTACCATCGGGCTAAAAGGAATGACTATTAGTCATATTCCTTATGCTTTTCGCCAGTTGTTTAAGGGCCGTACAGGGAGTGGTGAGGGTGAAATTACGCCGTTTAACGCTCTGATGACCTCGTTGTCTTCTACTATAGGCATGGGTAATATTGCGGGTGTCGCCACTGCCATAGGTTTGGGAGGGCCTGGCGCTCTGTTTTGGATGTGGTGTGCTGCCTTTGTCGGTATGGCCACTAAATACGCCGAAGCCGTTCTGGCTGTTAACTTCCGAGAAACCGATGAGTCAGGCCGGAAAGTTGGCGGCCCTATGTACTATATTAAGAATGGATTAGGAGATAACTGGAAGTGGCTGGCCATGGCCTTTGCGCTATTTGGTTCTCTGGCAGGTTTTGGTTTGGCTAATACGGTTCAATCCAATGCCGTGTCGCAGGTGTTAGAAACTAATTTTAATGTCCCCACAGCTATTAGCGGCCTAGTGATGGCAACGCTCGTTGGCGTGGTTCTTTTGGGCGGTATTAAACGTATCGCCACGGTTGCGGGAAAGCTCGTTCCCTTTATGGCTCTTCTTTACATAACCGCGACTTTGATCATTCTCGTCACACATGCGTCTCAAATTCCCGATGCAGTGGTTTTGGTGGTTGATAGTGCGTTTAATGGGGCTGCAGCGTCAGGTGGATTCGCGGGGGCAACGATTATGTTGGCGTTGCGTATGGGTATTGCACGTGGTATTTTTTCTAATGAAGCTGGGTTAGGTTCGGCACCTATAGCGCATGCGGCTGCTGAAACAAATAGTCCTGTGCGGCAAGGCACTATCGCAATGTTGGGCACCTTCATAGACACTCTAATCATTTGCACCATGACGGGACTGGTATTGATCGTGACCGGAGTCTGGAATGGAGAGCCGCAAGGCGCGGCTATGACTCTCGCCGCATTTACTGGGGCACTGCCATTTGGCGATCTGGTGCTATCTCTCTGCGTAGCCTTGTTTGCCTTTACTACTATGTTGGGATGGAGTTACTACGGAGAGCGATGTGCTGAGTTTCTTCTTGGACCGAAGGTAATTCTGCCGTTTCGGGTGTTGTGGGTTATTGGTATTTTTGTCGGTACACAAATGAGTCTGGAGTTGGTTTGGAAAATGACCGATGCACTAAACGGATTAATGGCGATTCCAAACCTTATTGCCCTAATCCTGCTGGCACCAGTTGTGTTTAAGTTAACCAGAGAGTACTTTGAGGAAGAGCAAGCAGCGGAGGCTCCGGTAGGCGACTAGCGACTATGAATACGGAAAACAAATCAAAATTGGTTATTGCGATCTCATCAACGGCGCTTTTTGATATGGCTGAAAGTCACCATATCTATGAACAACAGGGCGTCGCCGCGTATGCGGAATACCAACGGGCGCATGAGGACGAAGTGTTGTCACCTGGTGAAGCGTTTCCTCTTGCACAAAAGCTACTGCGTATTAACGATAAGCTAAAAGGCGAGCCTAGGGTTGAAATTATTTTATTGTCGCGTAACTCTGCTGACACTGGACTCCGCGTATTTAATTCGATTGCGCATCATGACTTGGCAATTTCTCGTGCTGCTTTTTCTGGTGGAGAGTCTCCTTATCGCTACGTATCAGCCTTTGGCTGTGATTTGTTTTTATCGACCAATGCAGAAGATGTACGTAGCGCTTTGAACAATGGTGTTGCCGCGGCTACATTATTGCCTTCTCGCGGTGGGCCTAGTGATACTGATGAATTAAGGTTTGCTTTCGATGGAGATGCAGTGCTGTTCTCAGATGCGTCAGAGCGAATTTTCAAAGAACGAGGCTTAAAAGCATTCACCGATAATGAGCGAGCATCGGCACACACGCCATTAGATGCGGGACCATTTAAAAACTTTTTGCAGGCATTACAGTCGCTTCAGTCCGAGTTTAGTCAAGATGATTGCCCGATTCGTACCGCTCTGGTTACCGCCAGATCGGCTCCGTCCCACGAAAGAGTGGTTCGCACCCTTCGTGACTGGAATGTACGCATCGACGAAAGCCTATTTTTAGGGGGGTTGAGTAAGGGCGACTTCTTGAAATCCTTCGGTGCCGACGTATTCTTCGATGACCAACAGGCTCATTGTTCTTCTGCACGTGAATATGTTGCAACCGGTCATGTGCCACATGGCGTAGCGAATGAGTAATTATAGGATTCCAGGGATGGCGTCCGATGGCTAATTTACTGCGTTCTAATAAGTACCAGGCTCTGAGTGACGAAAAAATACTAAAGTTGTTTAATGCTCATCCAAAGGGTGAAGCTAAGTACTTTTTGCAGATTGAAATAGATGCGAGAGGGTTGGAGGATGTGGCTTCGCTGCGATTACAAAATATCAAAAAAAAGCGTACCCATTCGGTTTGGTATTATGTGTTCTATGCAGTCATGTTGGGTTTTATTATGGCTAGATTTGCGGGTCAGTTGTTTTAGTCATTTAAGTGCTTTCTTTGGACGTCACTAGATCACTCGCTCACGGGCTATTCACTTATTCTTAAATTCTTACAAATCCTTATTGACGATAACTTTTGGGTATATACTGTGGCTTCGACACTGATTGAACTGCCTAGGTGATTTAAATGAAGCTCCAACAACTGCGATATATATGGGAAGTTGCTAATCATGATCTAAACGTTTCAGCAACGGCTTTAAGTTTGTATACGTCTCAACCTGGGATAAGTAAACAGATTCGTCTGCTTGAGGATGAACTTGGCGTGGAGATCTTTTCTCGGAGCGGCAAACATCTTACGAAAGTGACCGTGGCCGGTGAGCAAATTTTGGAGATCGCTGGAGACGTACTACGCCAAGTTGAGTCAATAAAACAGTTGTCGCGTGACTATAGAAGCCCTCATTTTGGCACATTATCTATCGCCACAACGCATACCCAAGCAAGATATATACTGCCTAATATTATTAAAAACTTTATTACCAAATATCCTGATGTATCGCTGAATATGGTGCAGGGCTCGCCATCACACATATCCGAAGAGGCTACCGGTGGTACCGTAGACTTTGCTATTGCCTATGAAGATTTAGAAATGTTTGGCACTCTCGCGATGATGCCTTGTTATCATTGGAATCGATTTATTTTGGTGCCCAAAGGTCATCCATTAGTCGATATCGAAAAGATAACCTTAGAGGATGTGGTTAAGCATTCTATTGTCACATATCCCTTTGGGCATGAAGGCCGCTCGAAGCGCAGTAAAGCCTTTCGTGAAAAAGACTTGTCACCCAAAATTGTATTTACAGCGACTGATGCTGAGGTAATTAAGACCTATGTACGTTTAGGTCTTGGGGTAGGGATTGTTGCTCATATGGCCTATGACCAAGAGGAAGATTCTGATCTGGTTGCCATTGAAGCGTCCCACCTTTTTGAGTCTAGCGTCACCAGCATTGGAGTGCGCAGAGGAACCTACTTACGCGGATATATGTATGACTTTATCGAAGCCTTTGCACCTCACCTAACTAGACAGGTAGTTCAGGACGTTATGATGCTTACCACACGACAATCTCAAATCGCTTATTTTAGTGAGTTAGACGTTCCCTTTTATGTCATTAATTCTGCCTAGAGGCTTGCCTTATTGCGCCTGGATTGTATTTTCAGTAAAGTGCCTCACTCTATTCAGATAGGATTACTCTGTGGAAATTGCATGCTTGGACCTAGAAGGGGTCTTAATACCTGAGATTTGGATAGCATTTGCCGAAAAAACTGGCATAGAAGCGTTTAAAAAAACCACGAGGGATGAGCCGAACTACGATATTCTGATGAATTATCGGCTAGACCTGCTGCGGAAAAACAACTTGGGTCTCAACGAGATTCAATCTGTCATAGCCACTCTCGAGCCGCTTGATGGGGCGATTGAATTCGTTAATTGGTTGAGAGAGCGTTTTCAAGTAGTTATTTTGTCTGACACTTTTTATGAATTCGCCAACCCATTAATGAAGCCGTTGGGTTATCCCACACTACTCTGCCACAAACTTGAATGTGCTCCGGATGGCAGTGTTATGAATTATCGCTTACGGCAAGCCGATCCAAAGCGACAATCTATTGTTGCTTTTAAAAGCCTCTATTATAGAACTATTGCCGCCGGTGACTCGTATAATGATACCACTATGCTTGCCGAGGCAGATGCAGGGATCTTGTTCCATGCGCCAGAGAACGTGGTCAAGGAGTTCCCTCAGTTCCCATCGGTTGATACCTATGAAGACTTGAAGTTAGAGTTTGTGAGGGCAAGTAAAAGGATTATTGTGATTTAGCAAGCTGTGCTAACCAAGCACACCTCTGGTAGACTGACAGTTGAGGAGTGAAACATTTGACGCAGGGAAACATATCTAGCTCGAACCGCATTCGTGAAAAAAAGAAAATTTTCATGGCGCGTGAAGAAAAGATCGTTCACGCCGCCCTAGAATTATTAATTGCTGAAAATATTGATCGAGTGACGGTGTCCAAAATTGCCAGTAAAGCAGGAATTGGCAAAGGCACTGTATATAAACATTTTTTGACTAAAAATGAGATTTTAGTGAGAATAATGTTGGATTATGAACGTAGGATCGCGCGGCGTTTAGCTCAGGCGCTTGAGGAAGCCGAACACGGTGACCCAGGTGCCGTATCCAAAGCTTACTTCGATTCCCGCCTCGAGCGCCCAGAGCTAGATCGGTTAGTTCAAAAATTAGAAGATAGGCTCGTCGATGCTGATGATATCAAGTCTCAGCTTGACGAGTTTTCTTGTATTCGGCGGTCCCATGAGGATGCGCTTGGTAGCATGATTACCAAACTCATTAGCGAGGGTATTCTCGAAGATGTACCTCCACACTATCACTATCTATCATGCTGGGCCTTAGCCCAAGGCGCTGTCGAACTCTGCTTCAATAAGAGCTGGGGTGACCGCGAGGACACTCCTGCGCTGATGGGTTTTATTTCTAGTATTGGCGTGACTATGGGTAACCGTGGCCAGTATCATCAGGCAGGTGATAAAACACCTAAGCCAACGCAATAATGATTGCTAAGGAACTCGATAAGCTGTTCTCCGATGTCCTCTCTGAGCAGGATCAATCGCGTCAGTCATTGCCCCCTGTGCATCGCTGGAATCCAGAGTTATCTGGGGACATGGATCTGATTATTGATCGTGAAGGACGCTGGATTCACGAGGGCGGGGAAATAAAGCGTGCGCCTTTAGTGAAACTTTTTGCGAGTATTCTCAAATACGAACAAGGTGAACACTTCCTAGTTAGTCCTGTGGAGAAGTGGCGTATTAAGGTTGATGTCGCGCCGTTTTTCGTCACCTCAGTTGACATCAATACCCGATGTGGAGAACAGGCGATTACCTGTATTACCTCTACCGGCGACAATGTGGTGATTGGGAAAGATCATCCACTTTGGGTGGATCATAATAAAATAACCGATGAGCCAGTGCCGTTGGTGATGATTCGTGATGGGTTAACAGGTCTGTTGAGTAGAAATGCCTACTACCAGTTAGTCAGTTTAGCGGAGGTAAAGGACACGGGTGAGGGCGAACAATTATTTGTCTCAAGTATGGGTCAGCAGTTTTTATTGGGTGACGCTGCCTAACTGTTATCCATAAAAAAGGGCGAGAACATATCACCCTTTTTTATAGCCTGCAATCACATGTTCGGGTAATTCGGCCCACCGCCACCTTCTGGAACGATCCAATTAATATTTTGGCTGGGTTCTTTAATATCGCAGGTTTTACAGTGCACACAATTTTGCGCGTTAATCTGAAAACGGTTACTACCATCTTCATTTGCAACAACCTCATATACCCCAGCAGGGCAGTAGCGCTGTGCTGGCTCATCAAACATCGCCAAGTTATAAGCAATAGGGAGCTGAGCATCTTTTAAAGTAAGGTGACAAGGCTGGTCTTCTTCATGATTAGTGTTAGACATAAAGACAGAGGATGCTTTGTCGAAGCTAATAACATTGTCGGGTTTGGCATACTCAATTTTCTTGCAGTCTGCTGCCGGTTTCATTGCCTTGTGATCTGGCAGTGTGTCGCGAAGAGTGAAAGGTATCTTGCCGCCAAAAATATTTTGTTCTATCCACACGAACGCAGAGCCTATGAGCATTGGAAACTTGTGCATCCAGCCGGAGAAATTGCGTGACTTATAAAGTTCTTCATGTAGCCATGACGCTTTAAAGTTCGCATCAAAACCGATTAGATCTATGGGTGCCTCCGCACCTAATTTCATCGCTTCTGCAATAGTTTCCGCAGCGATCATGCCGCTTTTCATCGCAGTGTGGTTGCCTTTTATTTTTACTGAATTTAATGTTCCAGCATCACATCCGATTAGCAAACCACCCGGGAAATTCATTTTAGGCAGCGAATTGAGCCCACCTTTTATGATCGCTCTGGCCCCATAGGTAAGTCTTGAACCGCCTTTTAAATACTTGAGAGTTTCCGGATGATGCTTCCATCGCTGAAATTCTTCAAAGGGGCTCATATGTGGATTGCTATAGTTCAGATCAGCAATCAGACCAATGTAAACCTGGTTCTTCTCGGCGTGATATAAAAATGCACCGCCACCGCTACTTGATTCCTGTAACGGCCAGCCGAGACCATGCACAACCAAGCCCTCTTGGTGCTGGTCTGCAGGTATCTCCCAAATTTCTTTTATCCCCAGCCCGTAGTGCTGTGGGTCGCTGTCTTTGTCTAAATCAAAACGTTTAATAAGCTGTTTTCCGAGGTGGCCTCGGCACCCTTCAGAAAATAGGGTGTACTTTGCGTGTAGTTCCATGCCTTGGGCATAGCTAGCTTTCTGCTCTCCGTCGTGCCCAACACCCATGTCACCGGTGGCAATGCCTTTCACCGAACCGTCTTCATGGAAGACCACTTCTGATGCGGCAAACCCTGGATATACGTCTACCTCGAGCATCTCAGCTTGCTCAGCGAGCCAGCGACATACTGTGCCCATGGAAACGATATAGTTACCATCGTTATGGGTGGGTTTAGGAATCATGAAGTTTGGTAGCTTGATAGCGCTTTTAGCACCGGTATACAAAAAGAACTTATCTTCGCTAACTGCAGTATGCAGCGGTGCTCCTCGCTCTTTCCAGTCGGGAAACAACTCGTCCAAAGCTCTGGGTTCAAAAACCGCGCCGGACAGAATATGGGCGCCCACTTCAGACCCTTTCTCGACCACACAAACAGTGATTTCTGAGTTTAACTGCTTAAGCCGAATTGCCGCTGAAAGCCCAGATGGGCCTGCACCAACAATGACTACATCGTATTCCATTGATTCTCTTTCCAAACTGCGACTCCAGAATTCTATTTGCACGTTGAGTATGATTCTTGCGAGTTTATCATACAGGCTAAACTATATTGAACATAAATAAGCGCAATTCATAGAGCTTATGCGGTTTTAAAGCTGACCCGTGGGTCGAAACAGAGTGACTTCTGAGTTGATTTATTTACACTTTTTGGGCACTATAGCGAGCTGAAAACACTGGCTTCTAGCAACGCTTAGCAGCTACAGCCTCCAAATTATTTACTGATTTAGAAAGGATGACCATGAAAGTTCTGGTAGCCGTTAAACGCGTCGTTGATTACAACGTTAAAGTGAGGCCCAAAGCAGACGGTAGTGGCGTCGACTTGGCGAACGTAAAAATGTCGATTAACCCGTTCTGCGAGATAGCCGTGGAAGAGGCTGTGCGCCTCAAAGAGAAAGGTGTTGCGACGGAAATAGTCGCGGTCACCGTAGGCGCTCAGCAGTCACAAGAACAGTTGCGTACGGCCCTAGCACTTGGCGCGGACAGAGCTATTTTGGTATCAACCGATGAAACCTTAGAACCACTTTCAATCGCTAAATGCTTAAAGGCGATTTGCGATGCAGAGTCTCCCGATATCATCTTGATGGGCAAGCAGGCCATTGATGGTGATAATAATCAAACAGGTCAAATGCTGGCGGCCCTGATGGGTATTGGCCAGGCTACCTTTGCATCTGAGCTGGTTATCGATGGCGCTAATGCCAGTGTGACTCGTGAAGTAGATGGTGGCTTACAGACTCTCACATTGTCATTACCATTGATTGTAACCGCTGATTTGCGATTGAATGAGCCGCGCTACGCATCACTTCCTAATATTATGAAAGCAAAGAAGAAGCCTTTAGATAACACTACTCCAGCAGACCTCGGCGTTGATGTCACGCCAAGAGTGACTCAGCTAAGTGTTGAGCTACCAGCAGAGCGGCAAGCAGGTATTAAGGTTGATGATGTTGCGCAATTAGTTGATAAACTGAAAAATGAAGCGAAGGTGATCTCATGAGTATTTTAATTGTTGCTGAACACGACAATAGCACTTTAAACGTTGCAACCTTAAATTCCGTTACTGCCGCTGGTGTTATCGGTGGTGATGTGCATATTTTAGTCGCAGGACATGGGTGTAGCGCAGTCGCTGATCAAGCCGCTCAGGTAATGGGCGTTGCTAAAGTTCTACTCGCTGACTCTGCAGCTTATGCGCACGCCTTGGCCGAAAATGTTGCTCTTCTTGTAGCAAATCTAGGCGCTGGTTATAGCCATATTCTAGCAACCTCGACTAGTAATGCTAAAAACATTATGCCTCGTGCTGCAGCCTTGTTAGACGTTCAAGCAATCTCGGATATCTCTGCGGTGGTAGATGCCGATACGTTCAAGCGTCCTATTTATGCGGGTAACGTTATTGCCACGGTGAAAAGTAGTGATGCAATCAAGGTTATTGTTGTGCGTGGAACAGCATTTGATGCATGTCCTGCAGAGGGTGGTGCTGCCGCTATAGAAGCAGTGACTGGTGAGCATGACGCCGGTAAATCAAGCTTTGTTAGCGAAGCGGTTGCTAAATCAGACCGTCCCGAATTGACCGCAGCTGAAGTGGTTATCTCTGGTGGACGCGGCATGGGAAATGGTGAAAACTTTGCACTTCTTGATGGCATAGCTGACAAGTTGGGTGCCGCTATTGGAGCATCACGCGCTGCGGTTGATGCCGGTTTTGTACCTAACGACATGCAGGTAGGGCAGACGGGCAAGATCGTCGCTCCAGACCTCTATGTCGCGGTGGGTATTTCAGGCGCGATACAGCACTTGGCGGGCATGAAGGACAGTAAAGTCATTGTGGCGATAAACAAAGACGAAGATGCACCGATATTTTCGGTCGCTGATTATGGCTTGGTTGCTGATCTGTTCGATGCTTTACCGGAGTTTGAAGCAGCGCTGTAGTGATTACTTAAGTAAATCTGCTACATAAAAAAGGCCCTCCGGGGCCTTTTTTAGTTTCTAGGTAACACCTGTGTACCATCAGCTAGTCATTATTAGCGACTAACTCTGCGTCATAAATGTCTAACCAATAATAAAAGCCCATACTGTCAAATTCGCTAATAGCCTCGCCATCGCTTGATTCAATGAGTTGTACACCGGCCACTATAGGTTCTACTGCGGGTGTCGACTGGTCATTGAGCGGCGCCATGACAAGAAACGTGAGGCCACAGCAGCAGGCAGTGGCTGCTAACCAGTTACTAATGTTTGGCCGTCTGTTTGTCTGGCTCATGGCGACCCTCCGGGCCTGCGCTAGTCGAAACAAATCTCTACTGTGCGTGTTTTGCTCAATATACTCTAAGTCATCTTGGTAGATTTCTTGGTCAATTTTATTGCTCATAATATTCTCCTAATATGTCGCGCAGCCTCGTCATAGCCCTTGAGTAATGCGTTTTCACGCTTCCCTGAGTACAACCCATGGCCGTTGCTGTCTCCTTAGTACTGAGTCCCTCCCAGCAGCGCAACATAAAAGCTTGCTGTTGGCGCAATGGTAGTTGTTGAATTGCGTTAGTAAGCTGTTGTGCATGTTGCCCACGTAACAGCATGTTAGCCGGCTCGCCCGAACTCAGGCTGATGCCTTGATTCAATTGCGCCGCCAGATAATCTTCGGACTCTTGATCGTCTGCTTTTTTCCACGGAAAAACTTTATCTCGCACCGACTTGCGACGGTAATAGTCAGTAATTTTGCTGTGTAATATTCTATAAAAGAGAGGCTTCCAATCGGTAGGCGTTTTGTCTGAGTATTTCTCTACCAGCTTGTACATTGCATCTTGAATGATATCGTGGGCATCTTCGGTGTGGCTGGTGCTAAGGCGCGCCATATGAAATGCACGCTTCTCAATAAACTTTAGGAATTCTTCAAGGGTTTTGTAGCTCAACTCGGCAGAGACTTGTTTTTGCTCGCTGGTAATACTCACCTGATTACACTCATTTTGTTTGTCGCCACTAGTGTTCATTCGCTAATTGACCCCATCCACTAGACCGTCAAGATCAATGCGGTACATTATGTACAGCCATTCTGCATAGTCTTGACTTGGATCATGTCCAAGATCAGTCGCCAGGTTTTTGTGGTCAACTTGCCTCTGGTAGTGTTTCAAGTGCTGCATGTAAAAACGATCAGAAGTAGCGCCAGTATATTGCCTATATATTTCCCTCCGTCTAAATGTGCCCTTATAGTTAACAGGCACCCACAGGAAAACCTTCTCTGTACTGTAAAACTCATCCCAAAAGCTGCTGTTATGCCTTGGTTTACGTGCTAGCTTTGCCGCCACTGCGCCATGGTCTGTGCGGATGGTTCTGGCATTGCTCTGAGCCAATAAAGTCTCATTTTTACGATGACTACCGTTACTTTTTGTTACCACAGGTTCGTTTATGTTTATTGCGCCACCCTTATTCTCTCCAGAATCAGCCACTGCGCCTACGGACAATGTCAGTAGAACGATCGGTATCAAAGCTGACATAAGCTGGGCCACATTAGCCTCCTTAAGTATTCAAAACGTAAAGCGGTTGATATGGTTGACAGGGCTGAGGAAAATACCGCTTACAGTTTGAAGTCGGCCCAAATAGGGCAGTGATCTGAGGGCTTTTCAAAGGCTCGCGCTTCAAAGTCTATGCCCGTTCCAACCAAGTGGCTCATCAGCGCATTAGAAGCAAGCACCAGGTCAATACGCAGGCCACGCTTTGGTTCTTGTTCATAGCCGCGACTACGATAATCAAACCAACTAAAAGATGTATCATCATGGCTATTCATATGTCTGAACGTATCGACAAGGCCACAATCCATTAGTCGGCTAAGCCATTCACGCTCCTCGGGTAGAAAGCAGCATATTCCGCGCTGTAACCAGCGCTTAGCATTTTCAGGCTTGATGCCAACATCAGCGTCAGCGGCCGCCACATTCATATCACCCATGACAATGACTTTGTCATCGGCACCAAAGGTATCTTTTACATAGCGCATTAGATCAGCATAGTACTTTTCTTTGGCCGGAAACTTAGTAGGGTGCTTGCGACTCTCACCTTGAGGAAAGTACCCATTGATCACGTGTAAGACTTGATTGTTAAAGTGATATTCGCCATGAATCATACGACGTTGCGAATCTTCATTGTCAGTGGGAAATCCACGGGTGATTGCGGTAGCATCAATTTTACTCAACATGGCCACACCGTAGTGGCCTTTTTGGCCAAAAAAGTCCACTTTATAGCCCATTGCTGTGACCGCTTCGATGGGAAAATCTTCATCGCTAACTTTAATTTCCTGAAGGCCAATAACATCAGGCTTATGCTGTGCAAGCACATGCTCTAGCTGGTGTAATCTAGCGCGAATGCCGTTAACATTAAATGAAATTACCTTAACCGGTGCGCTCATAAACTAGTCTCTTCGGTTTTTTTCATCAGTGCTAAGCGCTGGCTATTAGTTTGTGTCTGCAGTTGTATCTGCTCGCTCAATACCTTACCAGCTTCAAATAGCATAGGGTCGGATTCGGCAATATCCTCGTCTTCCTCTTCTTCTTTGGCCTGTTCTAGCGCTAGTTCGACATCGGTATCGCCAGTTACTTGCTGTGGCTCAGAATCATCGGTTGATTGCTCTGAAGCCTCTGAATCAGTGCTTTCTTCTGCGTCTTCACCACTGTCTTTCCATGCAGTGAGATCCGCATAGGGCTCCAGACCCTTGGCGACCAAGCGACGATTTTCTAACTCGAAAAGCCCTACATCCCAGCGCTCACTTCGCGCTCGTCGGTTGTCCAGGTTTAGTGACAATGATTTTTCTGTACCCCAGGCATCACTCAATTCGATTTTTTCTACTAGACTCGCTAAATCCGGGTCAGCGCTGCGACGTTCCAGGTGCGACTTAGTGAGAGGCGCGATAAAGGGGCTCAACTGATCCTGTGCTTGGTGAGGTACTCGATGAATGCGATCCCAGGGTAGGGCATTGTCCTGCTCGCTCTCACCGATTTTCTCAATGTCATGCAAGGACGGAAACGCAATGTCAGGAATGACGCCGCGGTGTTGTGTACTGTCGCCAGACACGCGATAGAACTTAGAAATGGTCATTTTAAGCTGACCTTCACTGAGCGCCGTTACATCTTGCACGGTACCCTTACCGAAAGTCTGGGTACCAACAATCAGTGCGCGGCCATAATCTTGTAGAGCGCCAGCAAAAATCTCTGACGCTGATGCGCTGAGCCGATTGATCACGACAATCAAAGGGCCGCTGTACGCCGCACGTCTCGAGGCGCGATGATTACGGTACACCTTTTGCTTGGCGTCTCTAATCTGCACTACCGGCCCATAATCGATAAACAAATCGGTCAGTGACGTGGCTTCATAGAGAGAGCCACCACCGTTATTACGCAAGTCTAAGACAATACCATCAACCTTGGCCTCGGTTAATTCTTCAACCAAGTTATAAACATCACGAGTGGTACTTTTGTACTCTGGATCTCGCGCTCTATAAGCTTCAAAATCCATATAGAAAGCGGGAATATCAATTACCCCAAGTTTGTACTGCTGCCCATTCATGTCTATCTCTAAAATCTTACTCTGGGCTGACTTGTCCTCTAGTTTTACCTTGTCTCTGACAATCGATATAGTTTTAGTGTTGCTGCTATCGCCCTTAGATGGAATTATTTCAAGGCGCACCGTGGAGTCTTTCTCACCGCGAATAAGCTCAACAACCTCATCAAGGCGCCAGCCAACAACATCGACAATGTCATTATCAGACTGGCCAACACCGACTATCTTATCCTCGGCTTTAAGAGAACCTTGAATGTCGGCAGGGCCTCCTGATATCAGGCGACTAACCTTGGTGTAATCATCCTCTGTGGTTAATTCTGCGCCAATACCAGTGAGCGACAAAGACATATTGATCTTAAAGTTTTCATTGGTTCTGGGGCTGAAGTAGGCGGTATGTGGATCATATAAAGAACCCAGGGCGTTAACGTACAGTTGAAACACATCTTGGCTGTCACGCTGGTCAAATTGTTTCATTTGATTCTTATAACGCTTAGTGAGCAATTCTCTGGCTTCTTCGGGGTCCTTTTCGTTGAGTAGTAGGCGAATCATCGCATCGGTCATTCGCTTCTCCCAAAATACCGACGCGGCATCAGGTGAGGTAAACCATTCGCGATCATCTGGATCCAAGACAATGGTCTTCTGACCCTGGTAATCAAATTGAAACTCAGAGTCATCTAGTACCGCAATATTCGACTGAAGCTGAGCTATAGCACGGTCTCGCAAGCGATTGAACATGATAAATCCAGGCTTGATGTTACCGCGTTTTGCCAAGTCATCCAGCTTTAGTCGCCACTGCTCAAACTCGTCGATATCAGACTGTAACAAGTAATTTTTGCCTGCATCGAGAAGACCAATATATTCGTCAAGATAACGCTCGGAGAGCCTGTCATCCACCTTCTGAGTTCTGTAATGCCGGCTCGCTAAACGCTCAAGTACCTCACGATACACTGAGGATTGTCCATCTTCAGTTTTGATGGCAGTGTTAGCCACGGTATTCGGATGCCAAGCCATGGCAACAAACAATAGGCCCAAAGCCGTTAACATTGATAAGTATTGGCGCATAACATTTCCCTTGAAGTTACCCAAAGTTTACCAGAAGTGACGAGAATGGATAGACGCTAAGCGCTATTAATAGGCGATTTAACAGGCTTTGAAATTACATGGCGGTACCCAGTAAAATATCTTTGCAATCTCTAATCATCTTGCAATAAGATTGGCATTCGATGCCAATGGCAACCATTGGACTTAGTTATATGGAAATCACAATACTGAGGAATCTATGCGCCAACTACTTTTAACTGTAATGACTTGTTTTTTTCTAACCTCCTGTGGGAATCAATCCTCTTTAGAAGCTGTCGTAGATCAGCAATCTGAGACTGAAAAACTTAATGCATGGTTTGAGGTGAAATACGAAGAAGGCCTAATGATGAGCCCTCTGGGTTTAACCTTTCAAGGTCGCAAGGAGCGATACAACGAAATTGATGACATGAGTGAGACTGCTCAGTTAGAGACACTCCAGTGGAAGGGCAATTCTGTTCAAGAAATGAAGACTACCTTTGACTACAGCAAGCTTAGCGATGCGGCCAAGATCTCTTATGACCTCTGGGAGCATCAATATGAGTCTGGGTTAGCCGGTAAGGCCTTTATGCGTCGTGGCTATGCTTTTCATCAAATGAACGGCACCCATTCGTTTTTTCCAACGCTAATGATGAATTATCATTCGGTCGAGACCGAGCAAGACATGAAAGACTACGTGTCGCGTCTTAGCGCCATCGGCGGCGCGATGACCGAGCTTACCGATCAAGCAAAGCTCGCTGCATTAGAGGGTGTTCGTCCCCCGCGTTTCGCCTATGAGATCGTTGTTAAGGAAGCCCAGTCAATCATTTCAGGGGTTCCATTTGACACAGGCAGCGACGACTCATCCCTCTGGGCTGATGCCAAAGCTAAGACCGCTGTATTGGTTGAATCAGGCGTCATCACAAAAGAGCAGGGCGCTGCACTGCTAGCGACCACGCGCAGCGCACTGGTTGATAATCTTGCTCCTGGTTATCAAAACTTGATTGCCTTTATGAACGACGACATAAAAAACACCAGTGAGAGTGCACAAGGTGTGCATGCACTGCCGGACGGTGCGGCCTATTATGAGTATCGGCTTAAAAGTATTACTACCACTGACATGAGCGCTGAAGAAATTCATCAGTTGGGTCTTGATGAGGTCAAGCGCATTCGCGGTGAAATGGAAGTCATCAAGGAGAAAGATGGTTTTGAGGGTACCCTACAAGAATACTTTGCCAAGATTAGAGACAGCAAAGATGATGAAAAATACTACTATGACAACACCGATGAAGGGCGGCAAGCCTATATTGATGATGCTACCGCTGCCATTGAAAACCTTAAGAAAGAGCTGCCTAGCTATTTTGGTATCTTGCCTAAGGCTGATTTAGTGGTCAAGCGCGTTGAAGCGTTTCGTGAACAAGATGGCGCACCACAGCACTATTATCGTGGCACTCCAGATGGTTCTCGGCCGGGTGTTTATTACGCGCACCTTTCAGATATGAAGGCCATGCCCAAAAATGAGCTAGAGGTGATCGCTTACCATGAGGGATTGCCAGGGCATCACATGCAAATCTCCATCGCGCAAGAACTTCAGGGAATTCCAAAGTTCCGCACTCAAGCGGGCAGCACTGCCTATAGCGAAGGTTGGGCGCTCTACACCGAGGCCTTAGCCAAAGAAATGCCAAATACTTATGTGACGTTAGGCTCTGACTTTGGACGTTTAGGTAGTGAGATTTGGAGGGCTATTCGCTTGGTTGTGGACACTGGTATGCATCATAAGCAATGGTCACAGCAGGACGCGGTTGATTTCTTCGCAGAGAACTCACCAGCGCCACTGCAAACCATTGAGACTGAAGTTCGTCGTTACCTAGTTATTCCCGGTCAGGCCACGGCTTATAAGATTGGTATGATCGAGATTCAGCGCTTACGCAAGATTTCGGAAGAGCAGTTAGGTGATAAGTTCGATATAAGAGCATTTCACGATACAGTGTTAAGTGGCGGTGCTTTACCATTGAGCATGCTCGAGAGGCAAGTAAAGAGCTGGATCGCGGAGACATTAACTAACTAGCGTTATCTTAGGCTTGGACTTGAGGGTCGGTCTGTTTGACAAGGAGATTGAAATATTATGGCATCCACAGAGCCGACGAATACGCAACTAAGAGAAATCGCAGAGGCTGACCAAGAATCGCCTTTTGATATGATTAACCTTATTAAATATCGTTCCATCGCAGTTTATGAATCAGCGGCGGATAATGCTATCGGGCGGAGCGGGCGCGAAGCTTACCAAGAATATGGCATGGTGGCCTTTCCTAAGATTATTGGGATGGGTGGTAGCCTAGTGTATAAAGGAACATGTGAGCATCAATTTGTTGGTGATGAATCGCAGAACTACGATGACTTGATCATAGTCAGATACCCGTCTCGGAGAGCCTACCTTGAGATGTTCAATTCAGTTGAGTACCAACAAGCAATAAAGCATCGTATAGCCGGGTTAGAGTATAGGGTTTTACATGAAAGTACGTCGGCAAACATTGCGTAGTTTAACTGCATAGCTTAGGAGGGGGCCCATGTTCCAGATAGAGACGCCCTATGCTTCTATCCTATGTCCGCTAATCTCAATTAGTAGACATTACTAGACAATCCACAATACACTTGATACAGTGCGTTTCAAGCACAGCATCCATTATAGGTGAATTTCTAACATGTCTAAGGTATTCAGCGCTTGTCCTCTGTTTGATGCTCATAAGACCTTTGTCAGGCTTCCTATGGGCGCAGCCATGCTGCATGATTACCCAGATTCGAAAAAGTTTATTGATAAGATTACGGTGCACATACCGGATGCACCGCAAGAGTTCGCACACACACAGTCATTCCTTAAAAGCTACAGCCGTAAAAGTGAAGCGACTTATCGTAGCTATCGTAACGAGGTTGAGCGCTTGCTGCTGTGGTCCTGGACTGTGGCCAAGAAAAGTATTGTCTCCCTTAAGCGCGCGGATTTAGAGGCTTACTTTGATTTTGTGCACAGTCCGCCTGCGCATTGGGTGGCTCTATCTGTGGCTGACCGCTTTAAGCCAATCGGCGGACAGTCGTGTCAAAATCAAAACTGGCGGCCGTTTGTGGTGAAAATCGCCAAACAGGACCGCAGAAAAGCCTTAGATAGCGGTTTAGCCCTTCCAGACACCACCAGTGGCCATTCGTTGTCCCATGAGGCGATGAAGATCTGTTATTCGGCGTTATCGTGCTTTTACGACTATTTGACCGATGAGGGTTATGCCTTTGGCAATCCCATTCCGGCTATTCGCAAGCAATCGCCGTTCCTTATTAAAGGTGTCACTTCCAAGAGCATCAAACGTCTGTCAGATCTACAGTGGGACTACGTGCTGGATTGTGCCCGTGGTGCGGCCGATAAGGATGCTGATCATGAGCGTACTCTGTTTATTGTGGCGATGCTTAAAACCCTGTATCTAAGAGTGTCTGAGCTATCTGATCGGTCCAATTGGCAGCCAGTATGGAAGCACTTTTGGCAAGACGGTGATGGCAATAGTTGGCTAAAAGTCTTGGGTAAAGGTAACAAAATACGCGACGTGTCGGTGCCAAGCTCCCTGGGACCTTATACTCAGCGCTATCAGGACCACAGACAGTCCTTGAGCCCCAGTTTTGGTCTCAATGCTACTTTAGTGGCTAAAAATAGAGGTGTCGGTGGTATGACTGCACGACAATTGCGCCGAATCGTACAGTATGCCTTTGATTTGGCCCACGATAAGATGCGATCTGAAGGCTTTGTTGATGAGGCTCAGGCGCTACGCGAGGCAACAACCCATTGGTTACGGCACACTGGCGCCTCAAAAGACATTGCTACCCGCCCTCTCAAGCATATGGCTGATGATTTGGGCCATGCCAGCATGGGAACGACAGATCAAGTCTACATACAGTCCGATATGAAAGATCGCGCTCGTACAGGAAAAGAACGAGAGGTATAAATTTAATTCGTTTTAAAATAATGACTTATAGAAATAATATTATGTTGTTTCCATATGTATTTTATAGAACATAAGCTGTTCTCCGTATATAAATGTCACTGGCATCAACGCCCTATCTGAAACCCACTCATTTGAACACTGTAATGGCTTTTAGCCATACCTGCGTTTCTGGAGGATAAGACTCTCTTAAACCCTAAATAGAGACGGCTTGAAGTTCGATTAGTACTATTATTCTTTTGCTCTCAGCATGCTAGTATGCTGGCCTCGCAACAACTATAAGAAAGCATAATGTCTTTAGACCAACAGATAGACCAGCTAATAAAGCCCCTCGCAGAGGGTTTGTCAGACATTGTCTTTTATCAAATCAGTATTTTTGGACAAGGCTTCCCGTTAATAGTCTTATGGTTGGTAACCGCGGCAGTATTTTTTACCGGGTATTTAGGTTTTATCAATATTCGCGGCTTCTCAAAGGCACTCAGTATTGTGAGCGGCAAGAACGGCAAGCCCAGTGGCCCGGGTGAAATCTCTCATTTCCAAGCGTTATCAACCGCTATATCAGGCACCGTGGGCGTCGGTAATATTGGTGGTGTCGCTGTGGCGATTTCCATCGGCGGGCCGGGTGCGGCTTTCTGGTTGTTTATGGCTGGCTTCCTTGGTATGTCCACTAAGTTTGTTGAATGTACCTTAGGGGTTAAATATCGGCGTGAGAACCCCGACGGTTCTGTGTCTGGCGGGCCTATGTACTATCTTGAGCGATACCTGCTAGATAGAGGGTTTCCTCAGCTGGGCAAGCTGCTAGGCGGCTTTTATGCAGTGGCCTTGGTGATTGGTTGTTTTGGTATTGGTAACATGTTTCAGTCAAACCAGGCTTACGTTCAGGTTTTAAGCATCACCGGTGGTGAAAATAGCTTCTTTGCTGATAAAGGCTGGTTGTTTGGTCTATTACTAGGCGGCGCCGTGGGGGCAGTGATTATTGGCGGCATTCGCTCTATCGCCAACGTTGCCTCTAAAGTTGTGCCTTTTATGGCAGTTCTATACGTGTTCTCCGCCATCATTATCATTGCCATGAGTGCTGAGCACTTAATGGGCGCTATCGGCCTCATCGTGTCTAGTGCATTTGAGGCTAATAGCATGACCGGTGGCGCTATTGGCGCAATGATAGTGGGCTTTCAGCGGGCGGTATTTTCCAATGAGGCGGGTATAGGTTCCGCCTCGATCGCACATTCTGCGGTTAAAACTGACGAGCCTGTCACTGAGGGCTTGGTCTCACTCCTAGAGCCATTTATTGACAGCATGCTCATATGCACCCTAACCTCTTTGGTGATTGTTACCACCGCATATCCAAACGGTCTTATGGACGGTGGGTTGGAGGGAATTGCACTGACATCTGCTGCCTTCGCTCATCATATTAGCTGGTCCCCCTACGTTATGAGCGTTGCGGCGCTGTTGTTTGCATTTTCCACCAGTATTGCTTGGGCGTACTATGGCCTAAAGGGGTGGACCTATCTGTTTGGCGAAGGCGTAATTACCCAGTTGATCTTTAAAGGAATATTCTGTGGATTTATCTGTCTCGGCTGCATGATTCAGCTATCGGCAGTATTGGACTTCTCAGACGCTATGGTGTTTTTGATTGCCGTCCCAAACATTATTGGTTTGTACCTTTATGGGCCAGAAGTCAAAAGAGATCTGAAAGCCTACCTCGCTAAATACAGTTAAATAAGGACTGAATTAAGATGAATCTGCGCGTTGCTATCTTACGCACTGATGACGTTAGGTCAGAGTTGGTTGAAACCTTTGGTGAATACCCTGAGATGTTCGAAGCGCTACTTAGTGATGCTAATAGGCGCCGCCCTATTGATCAGCAAGTTATTCTTAAGATGACGACCTATCGGGCTAATCAGGCGGTCTATCCAGCCAATGTTGACGATTATGACGCTTATATCATCACTGGTAGTAAAAGCGGGGTCTATGAAGACCTGGCTTGGATACACCTATTAGGTGATTTTGTGAGAGCCTTGCATCAGCGCAAGAAAAAGCTGATCGGCATTTGTTTTGGTCATCAACTGGTTGCTAATGTACTTGGCGGTAAAGCCTGCCAAGCTTCAAGTGGCTGGGAGATTGGGGTTAAAGACACAAGGCTTAAACCTGAATATACGGATGATTTCTCGGGTAATGAATCCTTCAAATTACTGTATAGCCACCAAGACCAGGTGGTACAGCCAGCCACCGGGGCAAAAATTCTAGCATCCACAATGGGCTGCCCTATTGCCATGACTGCTGTTGATCAGCATATACTGACCTTTCAGGGGCATCCTGAGTTTCCGGTTGCCTATGCTAGCGCGCTTTATCAGTTGCGTAAGGATGTTTACCCAAAGGACTGCTATAGCGACGCGATGGACTCTCTAAATAGTGATACAGACCATTTGAATGTGGCCAATTGGATGATCGATTTCATAGCGAGCTAGTACGGCTTGTCACCATCAATCACGATACGCTCAAGGCATCGGTGAGCAGGAAAATAGTCGTTGATGGGTTTATGCTGAGTGCTGCGGTTATCCCAGATAGCAATACAGTTAACATCCCACGAAAACCGACATGTAAACTCTGGAGTCTTAATATGTTCAAACAGAAACTGGAGGATTGCTTTACTTTCTTCCGTTGGAAGACCCACAATATGTGTGGTGAACAGTGCGTTGACAAAGATCACCCGCTTGCCACTCTCTGGATGCGTTCTAATAACCGGATGAGTCACTGGCGGGTTGTCTCGTACCGCTCGCTCTAAACGCTCCCTACCCCCGCTTTCAGCAAGACTCTCCCGAAATCCATAAGAAAAATCATGTACCGCCTCAAGGTCGGATAAGAAAGCCTGCATAGCCGGCGATAATGCGTTGTAGGCCGCTGTCATACTCGACCAAAGTGTATCTCCGCCCTTTTGGGGAATGACTTTAGAGCGCAACACGGTGCCCAATGGCGGATGCGCTCTAAAGGTCATATCACTGTGCCAACACTCTATTTTACTGGGCTTTTCAGCCGTACTTTCCAGAATGGTAATCTCAGGGAAATTTTCAACGGTATCGTAGGCTGGATGACTTTGCAGAGGCCCAAAAGAGGATGCCAAGGCGTGCTGTTGTGCCAGACTTACATCTTGCTCTCGGAAAAACAGTACTTCGTGCTCTACCAGTAACTCACGAATTACTGTGTAAGTAGCTGCATCTGTATCTTTGGTAAGGTCAATACCGCTAACCTCTGCACCTAGGGCCCCGCTGATAAGCTTAATTTCCATGATGATAAACCTCGTGGAGTTAGGGTAAACACTATATTTATCATTGGCTTAAGTTGCAAATGTAAAAGAACCTGAACCCTTAGTGGCGCATCAATACGCCCCTACTCCTAATAATTAGACATTAAGTAGCAGATGCTCGCGCTCCCACGAGGATATGACCCGATTAAACTCTTCAAACTCCACCAATTTAATCGAGGTGTAGAGCTGGATGAACTTCTCGCCAAAGATATCAATGATCTCCTGATTCTCTTGAAGGCCTCGAAGCGCCTCCTCTAGAGTGCGCGGCACATCTATGTCTTCTTCATAAGCGTTGCCTTCAAAGGCTGCAGAAGGTTGTATTTTGTTCTTCATTCCTAGGTAGCCACAGGCCAGGGTTGCTGCTATGGCCAAATAGGGATTGATGTCGGCCCCCGGGAAGCGGTTCTCAATACGATAGTTTTTGGGTGCTGCATCAGGTACGCGAAGCCCCGTGGTACGGTTGTCATAGCCCCAGTGGAGGTTAATCGGCGCTGAGACTTCACGGGTAAAGCGACGGTATGAGTTAACGTTGGGCGCATATAGGCTCATGACAAAGGGTGTGTATTTTTGCAGTCCACCCAGGTAATGAAAAAAAGCTTCGCTGTATTCGCCCTTCTCGTTGGTGAAAATGTTTGCGCCAGTCGTTGCATCAAGAATACTCTGATGGATGTGAGTTGCTGACCCCGGTTCATCCGCCATGGGCTTGGCCATAAAGGTGGCATATATGTCTTCCTGTAACGCCGCCTCACGTACCGTGCGCTTAAAGGTAAATACCTGATCGGCAAGACTTAAAGGTTCGCCATGTATGAAGTTTACTTCGAGCTGTGCAGCGCCTGACTCGTGAATGAGAGTATCAATATCCAAGTTCATCGCTTCGCAATAACCGTACATGCGCTCTACAAAGGGTTCAAATTCGTTAGCCGCATCTATGCTGTATGACTGGCGAGCAGTTTCAGGGCGTCCTGAGCGGCCGATAGGTGGTTTAAGCGGAAGGCCTGGGTTGGGGTTCTTTTCAACTAGGTAGAACTCCATTTCTGGCGCTATTATTGGCCTTAAGCCATCTTTCTCGTAAAGAGCCAGCACGCGTTTGAGTACATTGCGGCTTGAGAATGGGTGAGGTTCGCCATCTTTAGTGAAGCAATCATGGATTATCTGACCGGTACTTTCGTTGGCCCAGGGAACCAGACGCTTAGACTCTGGATCAGGTTCAAGCAACATATCGCCATCAATGGTATCTAAGAGCTCCCAAAAGTCGTCTGAGTACTCACCAGTAACGGTTTGCGCCAGAATACCCTCAGGCAAGCGGCTGTCCTCTTTAAGGAATTTCTTGGCCGGGATGAACTTGCCCCGTGCGTTCCCGGTCATGTCCGGTACTAGGCACTCTACTTCTGTGATCTTATGTTCTTTTAGCCAGCTTTCAATATCGTGTTGGTCTTCCATGGGGCACCTTTGTTAAATCTAAAGTTGAATGATCATTCAATTAAAGTTGAATTATTATTCAAAAAGATCATAATGTCAATTTTGAGCCTTTAATAAGATAATTGATTATGCACAGCTACTATGAGGCGACAGCCAAGCCGCGCCAGGTATTTCCCCGTTTAGAGTCCCATGATAGTGCGGATATATGTATTATTGGCGCAGGATATACTGGACTCTCCTCTGCCCTGCACCTCGCCAAACGCGGTTATAAAGTCGTTGTACTGGAGGCCGAAACAGTTGCCTTTGGTGCGTCTGGTCGAAATGGCGGTCATGTGGGCATCGGTCAGCGCGCCGATCAGGCCGACTTAGAAGACAAGCTAGGTCATGAGCGAGCCAGCGTTCTGTGGGACATGGGGCTAGAAGCGGTTGATACGGTGAAATCACTGATTGCTGAACACAATATTGACTGCGACTTAAAATATGGCAACCTGCATCTTGCGCACAAAAAACGCCTCTGCGGCGAGCTCCAAGAAGAAGTCGCGTTTTTAGCCGATCGCTATAATTTCACTGATATGGAGTACATTCCAAGTGAACGTCTGGGTGAAGTCGTCGGTAGTAAGGGCTTCTATGGTGGTATCTGGGATAAGGCTTCCTGCCATTTACATCCGCTGAATTATGCTTTGGGCCTGGTAGACGCTGCCGTTCAAGCCGGCGTGACTATCTATGAGCATTCAAGGGTCACTACCTATGGCGGCTCTCCCCTAGTGGTTAAGACCAGTGGCGGTCAGATAACCACTAGTGAGCTTATTTTGGCCTGCAATGGCTACATAGAGAACCTAGAACCTAAGATCAACGGCTATATTATGCCAATTAATAATTTCGTCCTTGCTACAGAGCCTTTGAGCGACGAGCTTGCGCTATCTATTATCCCCAAAGATACATCAATGGCCGACAGCCGCTTTGTGATCAATTATTGGAAGCTCTCCGCTGATAATCGCCTAATCTTTGGCGGTGGTGAAAATTATCGCCGTGGATTCCCCAATGATATTAAGAATTTCGTTCGTAAGTACATGTTGCAAATATACCCTCAGTTAGCGGACACAAAGATAGACTATGGTTGGGGCGGGACACTGGCCATCACACTGAATCGACTCCCCCATTTCGGACGCCTTCAAGACAATATTTGGCATATGCAGGGTTATTCTGGGCATGGGGTTCCCACAGCGACCTTTGCTGGGAAATTGGTCGCAGAAGCGATTAGCGGCAAATTGGAACGGTTCGATGTTATGGCAGACCTGCCTACCCAAAAATTCCCGGGGGGTACTTTGTTACGCTGGCCGGGTATGGTGTCAGCTATGCTTTACTATTCGCTTCGCGATCGCTTTTAAGGAGAGTTGTTATGCCTACACCACGCAAACTAACCCCACGATCAACGCCAGTGCAAAAACGCGCCTTACAGCGGCGTGAAGAGATTTTAACGGCCACCGCCCAGTTACTTGAGGCTGTGGGGCAAGATGACTTAACAACCATTCTCGTGGCTAAAACCGTCGGTGTATCTGTGGGTACGCTGTATCACTATTTTCCTAACAAATACGCGATTTTGTATGCATTGGCTGAACAGTGGCTCAGTGAAATGGACGTTGGCCTACGTGAGTTAGAGCAATTTCCTATTGAGACGCTGAGCCTTAAGAAGTTCGTTGAGAAGAGCACCGAGCGAATGCTGCTTAGCTATCAAAATCAAGTCGGTCTTTTGCCGCTGGTTCAAGCTATGTTTGGCGTACCCGAACTAAAAGAGCTTGACTGCCTGCATGATGAAACGATTATTGCTGCCATGGCGCGCATGTTTAAACGGCTTGAGATAGCTGAAAACGCGCCTGAGCTAGAACGATTGGGCCGTCAATGGCTTGAGGTTAGCCATGCCCTTTTACTGGTAATAGTCCATGAAAATGAGGCAGACGCTGCGAAGAGCCTGTCAGACCTAAAATTCTTAAGTCTGTGCCTACTTGAACGGGCCAAAAGTCAGTTTTAACGGGTCGGCTCGCGCATGGTGACAAATTCTTCTGCCGCAGAGGGGTGAATCCCCACAGTGGCATCAAAATCAGCTTTGGTCGCACCTGCTTTTACGGCAATACCGATGCCTTGAATGATCTCTGCGGCATGCTCTCCTACCATATGACAACCAATGACCTTGTCGGTAGCCTTATCGACAATTAGTTTCATGCTAATACGGTCGCTACCGCCACCCAACGTCTGCAGCATGGGTTTGAAGTCAGAAGTATAAACAGCAATATTGTCAAAGCTCTCTAGCGCAGCCTCTTCGCTCAAGCCCACGGTACCAAACTCAGGCTGACAAAATACTGCGGTAGGAATATTGTCATAATCGATAAATGCCTCGCCCGCTCCATACAGGTGGTCGACCAGCACCATTGCCTCTTGAATAGCCACAGGCGTTAACTGCACACGGTCAATAACATCACCCAGAGCATAAATTGACGGTTGTGAGGTACGGAAATGGTCATCTACCACGATCGAGCCATCCTTGCGTAGTCCTATACCGGCCTTATCAAGCCCCAGCCCATCTGTGTTAGCGATACGGCCTGTTGCGTAGAGTACTAAGTCAGCGGGCATCGATTGACCAGAGGCAAAGTTAACGAGCAAGGCGTCAGTATTTTTTTCGATACTGGTTATCTGGGTTTCCAGATGAATGTTAACGCCTTTATCGCGCATTCCTGCTGTTATTTTATCGCTCATTTCCCGGTCGAAGGATTTCAGTAAATTACTGCCTCGATAGACCAAATGTGTCTCTACGCCCAAGCCGTTGAGTATGCCTGCGAATTCAACGGCGATGTAACCGCCGCCGACAATCACAGCAGTTTTGGGTAGTTGTTCTAAGAAGAACATCTCGTTGGAGCTTACCGCATGTTCACTTCCAGGGAACTCGGGAATAAACGGCCAGCCACCGGTGGCAACAAGAATGACTTTGGCACTGTAGATTGTTCCGTTTACAGCCACTGATTGAGGGCCAACGACGGTGGCGCGGCCATCGAAAAGATCTGCGCCACTATTATCGATTAAGCTTTGATATATGCCATTGAGACGCTTAATTTCAGCGGTTTTGTTGTCTCGCAAGATCGACCAGTCGAGAACAGATTGACCCGGCTGGCTCCATCCAAAGCCCTTACTGGCGTGGAACTGTTCTGGAAATTGTGATGCGTAGACAAATAACTTTTTGGGCACGCAGCCAACATTTACGCAGGTTCCACCCAGATAACGCTCTTCTGCCACAGCTACTTTTTTGCCTTTAGACGCCGCCATGCGCGCAGCACGGACGCCCCCAGACCCCGCACCAATAACAAATAGGTCATAATCAAATAGTTCAGACATCAGCATTCCTTGTCACTTCAACAGCATATTAGAGGTTAGGGTTGGATCGTGGTGACGCCGTTCATTAACGGGCGCAGTACCTCAGGCACTTCAATAGAGCCATCTTCGCGCTGATAATTCTCCATCACCGCGAGCAGAGTGCGCCCTACCGCTAATCCAGAACCGTTAATGGTGTGCAGCAATTCAGGTTTCCCCTGCTCATTGCGATAGCGGGCTTTCATGCGACGTGCCTGGAAGTCCCCGAAGTTACTGCATGAGGATATTTCGCGATATTTATCTTGAGATGGCAGCCATACTTCTATGTCATAGGTTTTTGCTGATGAAAAGCCTAAATCTCCACCGCACAGCATAACTGTCCGATAGGGAAGATTCAGTTTCTGCAGAATTGCTTCAGCGTGCCCTACCAACTCGTCTAAGGCGTCCCACGACTTGTCGGGATGAACAAATTGCACCATTTCAACTTTTTCGAACTGGTGCTGGCGAATCATACCGCGAGTGTCGCGGCCGTAGGAGCCTGCCTCGCTGCGAAAACAGGGTGTATGTGCAACAAACTTGATGGGTAATTCTTCAACAATTTCGTTGCGGTAAATATTAGTTACCGGTACTTCAGCGGTGGGTATCAAATATAACCCTCGCTCATCTTCAAGTTTAAATAAATCTTCTTCGAATTTGGGTAACTGTCCCGTTCCAAAGAGTGACTCACGATTGACAATATAAGGCACGTAGACCTCCTCATAGCCATGTTCATGAATATGAGTATTGAGCATAAATTGGGTTAATGCACGATGTAGACTGGCTAAGCCACCACGCATCTGAGAAAACCGTGAGCCAGTTATTTTAGCGGCTCTATCAAAGTCCAATTGGCCTAAGTCTGCGCCTAGATCGACATGATCCTTGACGGCAAAGTCCCACTTTGAAGGCGTGCCCCAAGTACGTAACTCAACATTATCATCTTCATCATTGCCTGCAGGCACCGATGGATGCGGTAAATTTGGAATCCCCTGCACAAGTTCATCGAGTTGTTCTTGAACTGCAGCCAGAGCGGTATCTGCGGCAGCTGAATCATTTTTTAACTGCTCACCCTTTAGCTTTAAGGGCTCAATATCTTCACCCTTAGCTTTAGCTTCACCCATTAATTTACCCATGGACTTGGAGTAGGCATTGCGTTCCTGTTGAACGCTCTCAGCTTCTAATTGGAGCGTCTTTCGCTGTGCTTCGAGCGCTAAAAAACCATCACAATCTAGGTCAAAGCGCTTTACCTTTAACTGCTCGGCAACACTCTCTAAGTCGGAGCGCAGTAGCTTTGGGTCAATCATGTTGTATTCCTTACAATAGTCGGGTGAGCCAAATCGCACTGCTAATGGCGATTAAGCATAAAATAACGGTCGCTAGCATATATACCAGCGACATAAAAATGTGGCCATTTTGCCACAGACCAAGGGCATCAAGCGAGAATGTTGAGAAGGTTGTAAATGCACCGAGAAATCCGATCATTAGCAGGCTTCGCATTTCGGTAGGCAATGCGGCCTTCTCGACGATAATGACAAATAAAATACCCATCACAAAACTACCCAGCACATTGACAGCGAGGGTGGCATAGGGGAATTTGTGGCTGGATACATCAAATATCCAGGTGCTAAGAGCGTAGCGGGCTATTGAGCCGAGCGCTCCGCCAATGGCAACAGCAAACCAATGCATTATTGATGATCCTTATTGTCTGAGCCACCAGTATCGTCTAGGCTCCGCAGGTAATCTAGTTTTTCGCTGATCTTTTTCTCTAACCCGCGATCGGTTGGGTAATAGTACTGCTTGCCCTTTAATTCGTCTGGGAGATAGTTTTCTCCAGCAGCATAGCCGCCCTTTTCGTTGTGCGCATAGCGATAATCTTTCCCATAATCCAAATCTTTCATCAGAGTGGTTGGCGCATTACGCAGATGCACTGGTACATCATATGTGGGGAGTGACCTGACATCGGCCATAGCGGCATTAAACGCACTATAAACCGCATTACTTTTTGGCGCTGCCGCCATATAAAGAACGGCTTGAGCCAAGGCTAGCTCGCCCTCAGGGCTGCCCAGACGCTCTTGAACATTCCAAGCACTCAACGCCAGTTCTAGGGATCTGGGGTCTGCATTACCGATGTCCTCATTGGCAATTCGCACCAGACGCCTGGCTAAATAAATGGGATCACAGCCGCCGTCCAACATACGGCATAACCAATAAAGACCAGCGTCGACGGAAGATCCCCGAATAGCCTTATGTAATGCCGAAATTTGGTCGTAGAAGTATTCTCCACCTTTGTCAAAACGACGGCTATCGCCCACCAAGATCTGCTCAAGGATGTCACTATTAATAACGCCATTATCTTGGCCCTGACTTGCCAAATCGCTGGCTATTTCAAGTAGATTAAGTGCTCGTCTAGCGTCCCCATCAGCCGCAATAGCTAGGGTTGATAGTGCTTTCTCTTCAAACTGCAACTTTTGGTCTCCCAAGCCCTGCTCTTTATTTACAAGAGCTTGCTGGACTACCGTGAGGATATCTGACTCAGTCAGGCTCTTTAAGACATACACTCGACACCGTGACAACAGCGCATTATTTAGCTCAAACGATGGGTTTTCTGTGGTTGCCCCAATAAAAACTACAGTGCCATCCTCAACAAAGGGTAAAAATGCATCCTGTTGGGATTTGTTAAAACGATGAACCTCATCCACAAATAAAATCGTTTTGCGACCTCGCACATCTCGCTGCTCTTGGGCTTTTGCAATGGCGCTACGTATTTCCTTAACACCGGATAGAACAGCCGAGATACTTTCAAAGTGCGCATCTACTCGATGGGCAATTATCTTAGCGAGGGTCGTTTTGCCAACACCTGGGGGGCCCCAAAATATCATTGAGTGCAACATCCCGCCGTCAATAGCCTCGCGGAGCGGTCGATTAGGCGCTATAAGGTGCTGTTGGCCGTAAAAATTATCCAAACTGTTAGGCCGCATACGAGCGGCCAGCGGACGGTAGACTTCTCGGCTAAATAGATCATCGGACATTGTTAATAACATCGACCTGATTAGGAATAATAAAACTAAATATAGACGGATCGAACAGCGGATTTACACTAAGTTTGTCGAACACAATTAGCGTGCGCTGTTCGAAGGTATCGATAACCGCGATCGACTGAGGCACGGAGTCTACGAAGGTAATGTCAATGCGACTAAATAAGCTGCTAGTGTCTTTGGGAGACAGCGTAAAAATTTCGGTACTACGCTCTGTATGTTGCTGAGTTATCGTATAACGGGAGTCTAAATCAGCCACCTGCCCATTGAAAAGCGCGATCGGTGTTGATTTAATCTTGTCAGCAAAGCTTTCTATTACCACCTGCTCTAAATCCGGATCATATATCCACAGTACCTCACCATCAGACACTAACTTCTGCTCCATGGGTTGCTTGATATGCCAGAGCATTTTACCGGGCTTAGCGAGTTTAAAAACACCTTCAAACAATTCAAGTTCACTATCGTCTGCATCGAACAATTGCTGGGTAAAGTTAGCCGACATGGACTCTATCGGTCGCAGAAGTGCAGACAGTTTTTCACTTATCGAATCGCTGTTGGCAACGTTGCTACCCCCGATAAGGAGAGCTAAAAAAATAGATTGATAAATATTCATAACTTTGTGGTCTGTAAAAAACTCATTTATGGTTAGGGGCTAAAATCTCACGGGCGCCATTACTACTCATTGAGCTGACAATACCACTCTCTTCCATTTGCTCAATTAATCGTGCGGCTCTGTTGTAGCCAACTCTTAGCTTACGCTGCACTGAGGATATTGACGCCTTGCGACTTTCAAGTACAAAGGCCACTGCCTCGTCATACAGAGGATCTGATTCATTGCCTTCTCCGCCATTATCACCACTCTCGAACCCAGGAACGGCAATTGAAGAAACTGCCCTTTCATCAGTGATCTCTGTAAGGTAATTGGGCGCGCCACGGCGCTTCCAGTCTGCGACCACTTTATGGACTTCATGGTCGTCAACAAAAGCGCCATGAATGCGCTCAGGGACGCTGGTACCCGGAGGTAAATAAAGCATGTCGCCATGGCCAAGCAATTGTTCAGCGCCACCCTGATCAAGAATTGTACGGGAATCGATTTTGGAAGATACTTGAAACGCAATGCGAGTTGGTACGTTGGCTTTTATGAGGCCGGTAATGACGTCAACCGAGGGTCGCTGAGTAGCTAGAATTAGATGGATCCCGGCAGCTCGCGCTTTCTGAGCAATTCGAGCAATCAACTGTTCTACTTTCTTGCCAACGATCATCATCATATCGGCAAACTCATCGATCACCACAACAATGTACGGCAGAGATTCAAGGGTAGGAGCCTCTGGCGGTTCCTGCTCTGCGTCCCAACCCATGGCAGTAGGGTCGAAGGTCCACAACGG
This sequence comes from gamma proteobacterium HTCC2207, assembly GCA_905182275.1. Lineage (GTDB taxonomy): Bacteria > Pseudomonadota > Gammaproteobacteria > Pseudomonadales > Porticoccaceae > HTCC2207. The sequence continues at coordinate 36,415 of CAJJAU010000001.1, read as the reverse complement.
ATCAACAATTGGGTTATCAGCCTTTATGGCATCTTCAATCTTACGGTTATAGCCGGCAATATTACGCACACCCAAGGCCGCCATCAGCTTATAGCGTCGTTCCATCTCACCAACACACCAACGCAAGCCGCTGGCGGCGTCTTTCATGTCGGTAATCACAGGCGTTAGTAAATGCGGGATATCATCATAAATAGATAACTCGAGCATTTTCGGGTCAATCAGTATTAATTTGACTTCATCTGGGGATGCCTTAAATAGTAGGCTGAGTAACATTGCGTTAATTCCCACAGACTTGCCTGAACCTGTCGTACCGGCGACCAGAAGATGTGGCATACGTGCAAGGTCGGCGACAGTAGGAACCCCAGCAATATCATTTCCGAGCGCTAGCGTCAGTGGCGAGGTAGAGCGATCATAGGCTTCGGAGGAAAGTACCTCACTCAATCGCACCATTTCGCGTTTCTCATTGGGTATTTCTATACCCACTACCGATTTTCCAGGAATCACTTCCACAACCCGGACACTGATCACCGCCATCGACCGCGCCAAATCCTTCGCCAGTCCACTGATACGACTAACCTTAATGCCTGCGGCTGGCTGAATTTCAAACCGAGTGACAACCGGGCCAGGAAGGACTTCGACCACCACTGCACTGATACCAAAATCTAGAAGCTTCAGCTCTAGTAGTCGTGATAGGTGCTCTAAAGAATCAGCTGAATAGCCTGTCACGCCGGTTTTATCCGGCGGGTCGAGGAGGTTAATGGGTGGTAACGAGCCAATTACTTGACTGTCATCGAACAGTTTCTGTTGCTGCTCCCTAAGTACCCTAGGGCTTTGCGGTTTTGTTTGCACTATTGGCTGTATAGCCGGTGGTATACGAGTTTGCTGTTTTTTCACAGCGCTTTCTACCTTGACGATACGTTCTGCGAGAGCAGCTTTAGCTTTCTTTTGATCTTCTTTGCGAATTCTTCGTGCACTGTACCACTGGCGGACAGTATCAAAAGCAATCATCGTCAGGAGACCAAGCCGATCAATCAGCTTTATCCAGGAAATATCGGCAAAAACCGTCAAGCCAAATAGAAACAGCGCTAACAACAGCAGCGTACTTCCGGTATGGCTAAATGTTGAGATTATCGCATCGCCGATATACTTACCCAGAATGCCGCCCATTCCCTCAGGGAATGAATTGGCAATGTCCTGATATTGGATATTGGCAAGAGACGTTGCACTGATCATGACCAGCATAAAGCCAACCACTCGCAGCACCCATGAGGCAGAGTCAAAACCGTCTGGCTCATGCAGAAAATAGGTACGTAAAATCTGCAGTGCACGGACCGCTAAGAGTAACGGCAGCAGATAAGCCATCACACCAAATAGCGCGAAAACAATGTCTGACATCCACGCTCCAGCTGGGCCTATCAAATTGCTTATGCCCTCTCTAGTACCCGTGTGCGACCAACCTGGATCTTGAGGAGAGTAGCTCAATAGCGAAAGGAAGAGGATGACACACAAGACCAGCCAGCCAATTAATGCGCCTTCAGCAAACAACAATTTGCCTCGCGAACCAGTTGAGCTAACGTCTAATTGGGAGTTTCTAGATTTTTTTGGTTTTTCGCGAGTCAACGGGTAGCTTCCCTATATTTTCGGCATGAGTAATTGTAGCTGATTCTGTCACAAACTACAGAACTGAGAAGCGCTTTAATGATATATGGGAAATTTAATTAAAAAGGCGTTTGGCGTAACCGCAATGATTCTTTATGATGTGGCTCAGAATTGCTCTATCACACTAAATTCACTTTAAATTGACACAAATCGAGACCTTTTATGCCTGATACCAACCATTATCCATTGATTATCCTCGGCTCCGGCCCTGCCGGATGGACTGCAGCGGTTTATGCTGCCCGAGCGAACCTCAATCCAGTGGTAATAACAGGCATTCAGCAAGGCGGCCAATTAACCACCACCACCGATGTCGACAACTGGCCTGGTGATGATCAGGGTGTACAGGGCCCAGACTTAATGATTCGCATGCAAAAGCACGCCGAACGCTTTGATACTAAAACGATTTTTGATCATATAGATTCAGTAGATGTCTCTGAAAAGCCCTTTAAATTATTCGGGTCTGGCAACTATACATGCGACGCATTGATCATTGCGACCGGCGCATCAGCGCAATATTTAGGACTTCCCAGCGAGGAAGCCTTCATGGGTCGTGGTGTATCAGCCTGCGCAACCTGTGACGGTTTTTTCTATCGCAATCAAAAGGTCGCGGTGGTTGGTGGTGGTAATACTGCTGTGGAAGAGGCTCTTTATCTCTCTAATATATGCTCAGAGGTTGTTTTGGTGCATCGCAGAGAGCAACTAAGAGCTGAGAAAATGCTACAGGACAAGCTGTTTGAGAAGGAAAAAAATGGCAATATCACCATTGAGTGGAATCAAAACCTCGATGAGGTCTTGGGTGACGACGCTGGAGTGACCGGTTTACGCCTCGCGGCCACAGGCACCGGGGAAACTAAAGAAATCGATGTCAGTGGCGTATTCATTGCCATTGGCCATAAGCCAAATACGGACATTTTCACTGATAAGCTTGCCATGAAAGACGGCTACCTAACGATTGCTGGTGGTTTGAGTGGAAATGCAACAGAGACAAGCGTTAAAGGTGTCTTCGCCGCGGGTGATGTGGCTGACCATGTTTATCGCCAAGCAGTCACCTCTGCTGGTAGCGGCTGCATGGCTGCATTAGACGCCGAGCGCTACCTCGACGACTAGCTCTGGCGGTAATGCCTACAGTGAAAGAGTTCGATATCAATGAATCTTGTTGTATTAGATCCAGATAATCCCGAATTTCCGCACCCCAGCGTTGCGCTTCATGAACCAGATGGGTTGCTCGCGGTAGGCGGCAATCTCGAGCCCGAAACGTTGCTAGCGGCCTATCGCCAAGGAATTTTTCCCTGGTATCAAGATGATGATCCGATACTCTGGTGGAGCCCGATTGAACGCTGTGTGATTCGACCAGATAATTTTTATATCTCCAGTAGTTTACGTCGTCAGTTACGCCAAGCTCGCTATCAAATAACATCTGACATGGCGTTTTCTGACGTTATGTGTGCTTGCGCAGAACCGCGCGGTGACGGTGGTACGTGGATTACCTCTGAGATGATTGAAGCCTATAGCCAGCTGCACGAATACGGAGACGCTCACTCTGTTGAAGTCTGGGACGGGCCGCGCTTAGTGGGTGGTATTTACGGCGTACAGGTTGGCAGCCTATTCTGTGGAGAGTCAATGTTTAGTCGGGTCAATAATGGCTCTAAGATTGCTGTCGCTCACCTACTTCGGTGGATGAATACCGCGGGCCTAGACATGCTCGACTGCCAGCTTAGCAACCCTCACTTGTTGTCTCTTGGCGCACAAACCATGCCGCGAGACAAGTTTTTACACGAATTAAGCGCAGCTGGCAAAAAAACATACCCTTGGTCATTTAACCAGCACTCGGCTGACTCATGGCCATAACATTGAGAATTAGGCTACGGCCAGCTAGACTTATACCTACTAAGACAATAATAAAGTGACACCATGAGTACCGACCAAAGCCGACAAATCGAACGTATCAAATTGCTCAAAACAGCACCTCATGCATGTAGTTATCTAGCTGGGCACAAGGCTAGTACGGGATTTGTTGACCCCGACATTAACATGACGACTGATCTCTATGCTCGTCTTAGTGAAAATGGTTTTCGTCGCAGTGGAACCTATGTCTATACCCCAATGTGCAGTAGCTGCAATTCTTGCGTTTCCGCGCGTATACCGGCAGCTCAATTCCTACCCAGCAGATCCCAAAAGCGCTGCTTAAAAACCAATAATGACCTGAATGTGACGCGCCTGTCGAGTGTTGACATCGATGAGCATTATGCGATGTACGCTGATTATATTAATCAACGTCATTCTGATGGCGATATGTACCCACCAACCCAGAAACAGTTTGAAGACTTCCTTGGCAAAGTCTGGGATTTCACGCAGTTTATTGAATTTCGTCTCGATCAAAAGCTAATAGGCTGTGCCATCATTGATGTGCTACCCGATGCTATCTCAGCAATTTATACCTATTTCGATCCCGTAGAGGACAGGCGCGGCCTGGGTAACTTTGCCGTCTTATATCAGGTTGCTATGGCAAAAGAATTAGCCTTGACGCATGTCTACCTGGGCTACTGGATCGCCGACTGTAAAAAAATGAGCTACAAAATGCAGTACCAACCGATTGAACTTTTGCAGGGAAATACATGGAATTTGAGTAAATGACTTTGCTATGGAGCGATTTTTAAGGCAAACTGCGCCCTTTTTAAGGGTGTATAGAACCGGTATGGCGAAAGAAGACCACATAGAATTTGAAGGAGAGGTGATTGATACTCTTCCCAACACAACGTTCAAAGTAAAATTGGAAAATGATCACGTCATCATTGCCCATATTTCAGGGAAGATGAGAAAGCACTACATCAGGATTTTGACCGGAGATAAGGTTAAGGTAGAGATGACGCCGTATGATCTGACCAAGGGTCGGATTACGTTCCGCGAGCGGTAGTCTGCGAAATCTTATTTTCTAGATAATAACGACGCTCAAAGTGGTGCCCTTTAGCTTACTTTTTGGTAGACACAAAACCAACCGTCGATGTTGTCAGTTTCATAATATTTATCTTTCTGTAGGTGCAGGCATCTGGCTTGGCCTTCATTAACTAATGAATCAAGTTTTTGTTTGAACCCCCGCGACGTCCACAAATCCTTATGCACGGTACAGGCTAAAACACCGCCCGGTCTTAGAATTCGAAAAATATCATCTAATGGTTCTGGGCCGACGTGCCCGTGAGTAAAAGTACCCGAAGATATCACTCCGTCGTAGCTACTGCTATCACGCTGTATCGTTACATTAACGTCACCGACGATTAAGTCTCTATATATCCCCTGTTCGCTGGCGACCCGCACCATATCAGGAGACAGATCTATGCCATCAAGAGCCTGGTAGCCATTGTCGGCAAGAAAACGACAAGTCAGCCCAGTACCGCATCCCACATCAAATATCTCAGATTCTTTATTGGGCAAAAACTCGCACAGCAACCGTGCAATACCTATAGGCGCCACATACTCAAGCTTAACAAGCATTTGATGGTCATAATCATCAGCCCATTTCTTGTAGAACTCAACGGAGTCAACTTCGTCATCAAGTTGATACGCTTCACTTACAAATGTACTAGGGCCTTTGATCTTAGTCATAATTGTTCCTTTATATTAGCGTCATTATGATTTTTTACTCGCACGCCCTAGGCTGTAGCCCCCTCAATGATATCGGTGGTTATAACTAACTCGTTATCTTTCACGCTCACGTAGGCAGTACCGCCTTTTTCAGCCAGTGACCCAAACAAAACTTCCTCTGCTAACGGCTTTTTAATCTTTTCCTGAATTAACCGATCCATCGGTCGAGCGCCCATCTTAGGGTCGTAACCATTGGTTGCCAGCCACAAGCGAGCTTCATCATCTATCTGAATGAATACTTTCTTGTCGTCGAGTTGAGACTGTAGTTGCACCAGGAACTTATCTACGACGGTCTTGATTACCTCCATGCTCAACTCACTGAACTGAACAATGCTGTCCAAGCGATTACGGAACTCAGGGGTAAACATTTTCTTAATCGCCTCCATACCATCAGTCCGATGGTCTTGGGTTGCGAATCCGATAGACGAGCGACTCATAAGCTCAGCTCCGGCATTAGTTGTCATGATCAAAATAACATTACGGAAGTCTGCTTTACGACCGTTGTTGTCAGTCAAGGTGCCGTGATCCATAACCTGTAACAATAGATTAAAGACATCAGGATGTGCCTTTTCGACTTCATCGAGCAAGATAACGGAGTGAGGCTGTTTATTGACAGCTTCGGTTAACAAGCCTCCTTGATCGTAACCAACATAACCCGGGGGGGCTCCAATCAGACGCGATACTGTATGCCTTTCCATATATTCAGACATATCAAAGCGTACCAACTCAATACCCAAAACATTAGCGAGCTGCTTACACACTTCGGTTTTTCCGACACCGGTGGGGCCAGCGAACAGGAAGCTTCCAATCGGCTTACTACCCTCACGCAAACCTGCTCGTGCAAGCTTGATCGACGTAGACAGTGCTTCAATTGCCATATCTTGGCCGAATACCACCATTTTTAAGTTAGCCGCTAAATCTTGTAGCTGAGCCTTATCAGTCACTGACACGCTCTTCGCTGGTATTCTCGCAATCTTCGAAATGACTAATTCGATATCCGCTAATCCGACGGTCTTCTTGCGCTTATAAGCCGGCTGTAGGCGTTGATAAGCACCTGCTTCATCGATTACATCGATAGCCTTGTCAGGAAGGAAACGGTCGTTAATATGCCGACTGGACAGTTCAGCAGCTGCTTTTAAGGCAGGATTAGTAAATTTCAAATCATGATGATCCTCGAACCTTGATTTGAGCCCCTTGAGAATTTCAAAGGTTTCATCAACGCTCGGCTCTGGCACATCGATCTTCTGAAAGCGACGAGCTAGCGCGTGATCCTTTTCAAAAATACCTCGGTACTCTTGATAGGTGGTTGAGCCCACACAACGCAACTTTCCTGACGACAATAGCGGCTTTAATAAGTTAGAGGCATCCATCACCCCTCCCGAAGCGGCACCAGCACCAATAATGGTGTGAATCTCATCAATGAAAAGAATCGACTTGTCATGGTCGATAAGTTCGGCAATCAGACCTTTCAGGCGTTTCTCGAAGTCACCACGATACTTGGTTCCTGCCAGTAAAGAGCCCATATCTAAAGAGAAAACGGTACTGCCAAGCATTGGCTCTGGCACGTCGCCGTCGACAATAAGTTTAGCTAACCCTTCAGCAATAGCGGTTTTGCCAACGCCCGACTCGCCCACCAGTAAAGGATTATTTTTACGACGTCGAATAAGAATCTGGCTGACGCGTTCTATTTCAGCATCTCGTCCAATCAATGGATCAATTAATCCCAGACGCGCCTGTTCGTTTAAATTGGTTGCGAATTGACTGAGCAGGCTTTGCTCCGCTGGCTCTCCATCACCTGCACTCTCAGTGGAGGTTTGTTCGGCTTCATTAGCACTTTCAATATGGTCGGCATACTTTGAGATCCCGTGGGAGATAAAATTGACCACATCGATACGAGCGACATCTTGCAGCCGCAGGAAATAGACAGCCTGACTCTCCTGTTCACTAAAGATGGCCACAATCACATTGGCGCCAACAACCTCGCTATGGTTTGCCGAGTTGACTTGAAACACTGCGCGTTGCAGAACTCGCTGGAACCCATGAGTTGGTTGGGTTTCGTGTTCTAATAAGGTATCAGGAATCGTCGGCACGGTAGAATCGATAAACTCACTCAGATCCTCACGCATGGCATTGAGATCAGCACCACAGGCCTTGAGGACTGAAGCGGCTGATGCATCGTCCAGTAATGCCAGCAATAAATGCTCCACAGTCATGAACTCATGACGCTTATCGCGCGCAGTCTTAAACGCCAAATTGAGGGTAACTTCCAGTTCTCTACTTAACATATGTATTACTCCTCATCGCTACTAGCGGGTTCTGCTTGGCACAGAAGTGGGTGGTTATTGTCCTGTGAATATTGATTGACTAGGGCCGCTTTTGTCTCTGCTATATCTTCAGTATAGACGCCACAAACACCTTTTCCTTCCGAATGAATTTTAAGCATGATCTGAGTGGCATTTTCTCGTGACTTAAAGAAAAATTGCTCGATTAACTCAACCACAAATTCCATCGGCGTGTAGTCATCGTTTAATAGCACTACTTGATACATGCGTGGTTTTTGTAGCTTCGGTGGTGCTTCCTGAGTTGCCGTGCCGTTATCGTCTTGCCAATTATCGTTGTCGTTCTGATTACTCATTGATTATGCCGGTCTTTTGGTGGTGTTTAAATACTCTATGTTACAACAGATCAAGCGGCTCTAGTAAGCGCTAGTCGGCTAAACCGATGCTTTTTTTGCCCTTCATGCTTTGGTATACGGAGAACAATTAATTTTGGAGCTACGCGGCGCGCGTAAACCTTAGAAAGCGTATGTGACAATCAAGCCAAGCCGCAAATCTTGATCAAAAATTGCTAATGGACTATTTTTTTTACTGATTATGCTTATGATCTGACCAGCAACTTGCCAGCGATCATTGACCGAATAATCAGCGCCTAAAAACAGTAATCCAGTATCACCCTCAAGGTCGCCCTGCAGGGTCGCAGATAAACCCAGGTTATCATTCATTACTTGATTGCTATATCGCACCAACCAACTACCATAGACACCCTTATTGATCAGCTGCTGCTCGTCAGCTAATCCGTCGCGTTCATCCAGCATTCTTTTGGCCTGAATACTGACGCTGAGACTCTGCAAATTACTAATCCCATATTCAAAGCCCAGTGAGAGAGCAATCTGATCTTTCTTTATATCACTAGCTAAACCAAATCCACCTCCTCCTGAAAGCGTCGATTCATCAAGCAAAAGCCCATGGCTCAACGCAATATCGGCGCTCAATAACAGCTTGCCTATTGCTCTATTGGCACTTAATCCTAGTAACACAAAATCATTAGTAAGGGCCACAAAGTCGATGGGTTGTGGATTAGCCTGAGGGTAGCGCAGTTGATTTTCGTAAAGGTAAGCAGCCATTAATGCAATGTCACTTCCTTCAAATGACTTACTCCACTGCGTCCCTACTTCGAAGAGCGTCTTGTCGCTACGAATGTAGTCATTGAGTTCATAGGGCAGCGGTACATAAAATGGACTTCCCACCACCGGTTGAGGGTTAAATTCTGGGTACAGGTTAATGAAACTCGACCAATTACCGCTGTCTTTGAATACATCCCAGACCAGCATCCACTGGTTGAGGCGTGCATCCTCAATGTCGATGGTTCCAAAGTCCCGATATTCAGTATGGTTGATGACATCGAGTACTGAATTACCCACCGTCTCTCCCCAAACCACGGTCTGACGCCCCAGTTTCAGGCTTTGCTGATCAAGGCTTCGCTGTACAAAGAGCTCATTAACTCGATACTCAGCATCAAGATTGTCATTATTCGCGGTATATTCATAGTCTCCGGGCCAGTAGGCACGAGCCTGCCAACTACCCTGCAATAACCAGCCAAGAGCGAACGCATTTTGATAACGCAGATTGATACCAAAGCGATTATTCTCCAGATCACCGTGTTTAGATAATAAATATCCAGGAAGGGGTTCTACCAAATGATGATTAACTTGCCCCGATATCTGCTGACTGAGTCGAATAGTGAGCCCATCTCGCCACGAACTAGAATCAATATCCTCAATTATGTCAAAGGCATCGGTAAATAAATCATCCGCGAAGATCAATTCTTCCTCTAAAGTACCCTCCTCTAATACTTCAGCCTCCAAAGCTTGTCCGAGAGCCATCGGCACCACGAGGTACAAAATTAACAAACCGTCACGAAACATTATCAATACCCTGTCTGTGTTAGTCCAGTTGAGCCCGGAGTTGTTTGAGCGTCGCCTCACGATAGGCGGTATCTGTAAGAGTACGCTGAGTCAGAAAATCATCGTTAATATCAAGATCGGTATAGATTTTAATCAACGCCATATTGGATAGGCGGTTGGAGACTAAATTCATCATAGTTACTGAGCGTGCTATCCAGTGATCGTTGACCAACTCTACCCGGGAAGCGACGGATCTTTTTATCTCTTTGCCATACTTGTCATACATCTCCGAGCGCAGCGCAACATAGCGAGTTTTATCAATATAATGAACCGTGCGCGAATAACGACTTTTTTTGGCTCTTGCCTGATTAGGGATCATCTCTATCTTCCACACCGCTCGTTTACTCCGAGTGGTTTCTTCGAGAAGATTGACCTGATATTCGGTCAATTTACCGGTATCAGTGTCTTCAGTCGTAAACTCTGAACCAAATAGAGATGCAGGTTCCGTATCACCCTCTGAATCACCACCGGCGATTCTTTTCACCCGCCCAAGGGCGGAAAGATATAGCCAAGTTTGGTTGTCTCGATCTTCTTGATCGTAGGAATAGGTCAGCATGCCGATACCTCGCTCAGACGCCGGTTCAATCGTAATGCTGACACTTTTAGTATCCTTTAACGACGCTCCGTAATTGACAGCTACAGATTCGAGCACCTTAACTCTAGGCGATTCAGCACAAGCGATACGGCCTTTATTAACACCAAATTTACAGCTCGATAATTTTAGGCGAGTAAAAGACGAGTCATTAGTCGCTCTTTGATTATCATCTACCGCCTGCATAATAATTAAACCAGTGATCTCCTCCACTGCATGTGCCGGTAATGATAGACCTATGATCATTGTAATACTCGCCAACGACAGACGTTTGATATGACTCAAGCATTTACTCCTTTGAAATCAATTTGGGTGTCTACATTTGTGACACCAAATGTTGGTTTAAATACTATGATCATTGCCGGTATTAGGAATAGGTCACACAGCAAGGCAACAAAAATTGACAGTGAACCAAAGAATCCAACCTTGGCCATGCCTAGATAATCTGAAAAGCTTAATACTGCAAAGCCCAGGCCAATGATCATAGTAGTGAACAGTACAGCTTGCCCCACCTCACGAATGGCGCTTTCCAAGGCAATGCTTACACTCTTCGATTTTGTTAATTCAATTCTGTAATGAGTCATAAAATGAATAGTGTCATCCACTGCTATTCCCAGTATCACCGGCGCAATCAGCAAAGTATCCGTATCCAGTGGAATACCAAATAGCCCCATGAGACCAATGGCTAAGAATGCCGGAATGGCGTTGGGTATCATACCCATCAAGCCACCACGCAATGACCCCAAGGTAATGATCATAATCAAACTAATGAGCAATAGTGCTAAGGCAAAGCCATTAAACTGGGACTTGGCAATTTCATCTGAAACTACCATTAGGGTAGCCATGGTGCCAGTCAGAACAATTTCTAGATCAGGATAGGTGGTTTTGAAACTAGCAAATTTGGCAGTAATTTCTTGTTCAACCTCAATGAACATTTTCTGATAGCCATAAGAGCCCATACTTTTAGAGTTAACCGAGATATGAGACCGACTGTAATCATCTGACACTAAATTGCGGCGATCCTCTGGATTGGCGCTGTTAAATAAATAGAGTAGCTGGGCAACCGATTGATTCGAATTAGGTATGACGTAAAAGTCCGGATCCTCGTCATTCATAATTTGATTAGTGTCTTTGACGATATTAGCCAATGAGTAAGTGCGGCCTATCGTGTCTGGGTACCGCTCCTCTAGGCTGGTCTGAAGGTTATCAACCGCGATAAGTAATTGCGCATCAAGAATTCCATCAGTGGTACCGGTATCTATCATCACCTCCATGTTTTGTGACCCAGACATATTGTTATCAACCACATTGAGCGCGATCGCTAGAGGGTGGTCATCCTTAAATAAACCGGCAACATTAGTATCAATAACAATTTTGGTAGCGCCATAGCAGCACAGTATTAAGATGGCGGCAAAAATCGCCATGATTCTGCGCGGGCTACGCTCTACTATTAATGGTACCCGGGCCAGTATCTTAGTTTGCGAATTTACAATCCAATAGGTCAGCAGAATGACTGCATTAATAAATGCACCAATGAGCAACCCCAGGGACACGAACACTAGAGCTGCGCTGATTAGGCCCATAATTACTTTTACTTTATTACTCAAACGTTGCCAGCGCAGCCCCAGCTTGTCTGCGGTACTGCCCTTTTCAGTCACGGCGGTCGGATGCCAAAAATCTAAGAGAATAGGCAGCAGGACGATGGTAAAAAAGAAGGCTAGTACTACACCAAACGCACACATAACCGCGAAAACCCGAATCGGCTCGAGGTTTGAACTAGCCAGCACCATAATGCCAGCCGCAGTGGTTAGTGTGGTTAGCAGAATCGACAAGCCCACCTTTTCGTAGGACTTGGTTAGCGCAGCGTGATGGTCTAAGCCCCCTCTTCTGAAGCTAAAATAAGCACTCATGACATGCACGCAATCAGCAATTCCCACAGAAAAAATCAATAATACGGTTAAGCCGATCATACTTGATAGCTCAATACCCAATAAAACGGTGATTCCCCAGCACCAAGAAACGCTGAGTGCTATGGTCACCAAGGGCCAAAGTAGAGCGCTAGCGGAGCGAAACAATATCCACAGTAACAACGCAAATATCAATACCATTAGATAGCCTAGAAGCTTCAATTGCTCTAGGATCCCTTGCAACTGACTCATCAGCGAAGGTTCTCCAACCGCATAGTATTCCAACTGATCAGCGTATTGGTTGTACACGGCTTCCAGTGCGTCATTGAAGGCCAAGTAATCCAAAGGGTTAACATCTTTAAATTCAATCTTCTGGACAACAGCCTGCTCATCAAATGAGATATCGAAATCACCAAAGCTATCATCTAGCTCCACGGTGTCTGAATCTAATGCAGATGTGTAGCTGTCTATGGCCTCAGTACCAAAATCGGTCTGTAGTAAGAGCGCGCCATAGCTGCCATCGGCTGCGTAAAACGACGACACATAATCTGCTTCGCTAAGGGCGCGAGCTTTTATCTCGCTCAGCTCTACTTGGCTTGTCGGCAGTTTTATGGGCACCAGACGCTCGGATATCAGCGCATCCCCGACGCTGTTCTGGACACGTAAATTAGTTAACGATTGCACCCTTCTTATATGAATCAGTTCTCTTAGGTCTGCCTCAGGGTAGCCTGAGTTATCCAGGTCACCCCAGTTCTCTAGATCATTAGTAAGGCTTTGGACTGCTGACAACGATGCTGCCGAAAAAACATCGCCATCCAAAGGTCGGTAAATAAGGTAGACGGAACGATCACTCCCGAACTGACGCCGGAACTCTTCCAGGGATAGCTGCGCTGGGCTGTCCTCGTTCATAAATGCTTCAGAGGATAAGTTAAACGTAGTACGTGTCGCCATGGCGTGAAACATGACTATGGAAACTAAGGCCAGTACGAGGAGCACTGATCGTCTAAAGCGCAAGACTTTGCTGGGCGCGCCAGCAAACATACCGGTCAAGCTAAGAAGCAATTTTTCCATCACTTTATCTCATAGGGTACAGCAACGTCACAGAGACGCGCTTAATAACTAACTTTAGCTTTGGAGTATAGCCGAGAGTCTATCAATGCAAAAGACAGTGGGTAACTGAGAATCAAAAGCCTGTAATTCCCTAAAACTTTTTGGCGATATAAAGTGAAAAGAAGACTTAACGATTGGTTACCTTGCACCAGTCTACTCTGTAATATTTAGAGTAAAAACGATGAAAAAAACCGCCGTCGCAGTTATTGAATGGCTACTGGCACCAAATATAATTACATTTATTAAGCTGACTATTAGGCTAAAATTTATTACGGCTGTAGATAATCTATTCATTCATCCTGCACTAAACTCAATTGGGTTGGGGGCGAAGCCCAAAGCGACCTTTATAAGGCAACTACCAATACTTTTAGTTCCTCAGTTGATATCTGATTGGTCTACAAGAGACTGCTGAGTATGTTTATTTCAACAAAGTACACCCGCTTCGGCTTGTAAAGACTAAAATTCTGTTAGCATCCAATCCCCAAACGTTAGCGACTTATCCAACACCAATATACGCAGCATTAACTCTTCGAGGTAAACCATGTCATTCTCTATATATAATTGCTCCATTCCCGCCTTTATTCACTCACTGAACAATCTTTCTGGGTTACTCGATATTGCTGCAAGACATACACGCGAAAATGGTATCGACGAGCATGCCTTAACTGACTTTCGGTTATATCCCAATATGCTGCCATTGAGTAAACAGGTTCAGATTGCCTGCGATATCGTGAAACGCGGCGCAGCTAGGCTGGCAGATATCGATGCTCCAGCGCATGAAGACTATGAAACTACCTTCGCTGAATTGAAGCTGCGTATCCAAAGTACTAAGGATTTTCTTGACACCATTTCACCTAAACACCTTGAAGGTGCCGAACAGAAAAGGATAGTTATGCAAGCGGGACCGCATGAACTCACCTTTGGAGGCAGTGATTATCTTAATTGCTGGGCGCTACCCAACCTCTATTTTCATGTTGCAACCGCTTATAACATTCTCCGCCATAATGGCGTTAATTTAGGTAAAGCCGACTTTCTGGGGGTTACTGCCTTTAACACAACGCCAGCATAGCAGCTGGGCCGGAAGCATCTATGGTAAATATGGCCTAGGCTGGTGTACAGATCTTTGCGGAATTAATGGGCCCTCTGCCGTTCAAATTTCAATTCTAATCTCGTTTCGTCTCGTCTCATAGAAACGAGACGTTCGATTAAGAATGACGTACTATGGCTGTATGAAAATTAGCCAGCGACTACTCAAGTATTTCAATCGGAAAACTTCTGATTCCACTGATAAGAACCATACGCGTTACAGAAATGATATCTGTAACCACTGGGACTTGGACTATATGTCGATTGAAGAGATCGATCAGCGTCTGAGTGAAGGGGATGTGGTGACGACGCTACCGCGCTCGAAAAAAGACATTTAGACTGCCCGAGTTAACTCATACCCCCGACGATGTGCCCATTGGATAGTAATCAGCGAAGTATATAATCTGCATAAATAGCGCGCCAATAATCCCTATTAATAGTAAGGCCCAGATTGTTGATTGGTAGTGAATGGTCTTTAAACTTCGTGTGAACACCCACGCTAACAATCCGATACCCATGAAATACCAAACACTTACAAATAGCCAAAACAGGTATAGCCAAAACACGATTAGCACTGCGGAAAAAAGAGTACAAATCAGTGAGAATAAAAGAACCTGTTTTTCGGCTAGTCTAGCCAGTGCGTTAGATTGGTGTAGCCGTAAAATAGCTGCACCGGCCAAGACCAGGAAACTAAGTAGCAAATAAGACAGCACTTTTACCTCCATGGTGAAAAACGCTCTACTATCTTCTCTAACCGGTCATATACGCTTCTATTTTCTGTGCTGATAGGGGTATCGTTGAGAAGCTGGACACCACTGAGATAGCACTCTACCGTCTTTTCTCCATTGACCATACAGCCACCCATTGCGCCGAACACTCGCACCGAAGCCCCGATGGCAATTTCTACTGAGCGCGGCATAAGACTACCATCGGGCATCTGTAATAATGGAGGGTGAAAACTATTAAATGTGCACATCAAGTAATCCGCCAACTGGTCCCAGCTTGCGCATTTATCAATACCATCGTGCAACGGCATATTTAAGACCTTGTCCCACGAAGTCGGCCACTCTAATTGTGCGGCAGCATGGCTAGCATCGACAAATTCTTTGATACAGGCACTATCCTGTTTACTAATTAAAATAGTGATCTTATAGCGATCGTCTGAGTCGGGACCGCCAATATCGGGGACATGCAGATGATTAACATAGGCAACTACGGGTGGTGTGATTATATGAAAATAATCGATAGGCATATGTTTAACATAGTCCAAGAATTCAACACCTGCGACCAAACTGGTCTTTGCGTGGTTAAACTTGGCGAATTGGGAGGTTGAGGGCTTATATTTTGAGTACTACACCCGCTCTAATTAGGCGTGCAAACTGCTCTGTAAGCCTATAATTACTAAGATTGCGATTGCTATTGTCCTTGTGTCGGCTCACTCACTAACCGCTTGATAAATTCTGGTAGTTTAAAGGGTGCTAACTCTTTAATAAGTCGCCCCACATAAAGTAATAGATTAGTTTTTTTGTACCAGGCCAACTTCGTCAGTTGAATCGTCGCGGCGCGGTATCCAATATCGAAAAGCTCATCGTATCTCTCGGTGTTGTCTCGCAGGCTAAAGTCACTTAGGTCCATTGAAATCAACAAGTCAGCATCCTTCAACTGGTCCTGAGTATGTTGGCTAACCGCGATTTCAAACGCGTTACGCATTACGTCCAGCACATGACTTATCTCGGAGTAATGACTCACGCTATTGAGATGACTGGCAATGGTTACTCCAGCACCTAAAGCCTGCAATGCCTCTATGGGTACGTTTTGAACCAATCCGCCGTCTACCAAAGTTCTACCATTTAGCTCTACCGGTATATAAATGCCAGGGATAGCTGCGGAGGCACAAACAGCGTCAGCGACCGAACCAGTGGTGAGGATAATCTCTTCCCCACTGTTGATGTCAGTTGCGACAATCGACAGAGGAATCAACGCATCTTCAATGTTTACCTCACCGACATATTCAAGTATCAGCTCTCTTAAGGATTCTGTAGTGAAAAACCCGGTTTTGTTGAGTTTAAAAGAGGTGACCTTCGACATTGTCAAACGCCGCGCAAGGCTGCCAATGGCCTCTATGTCAACATTAAAGGCGTAAAGTGCCGCTATCATCGCGCCGACACTGGTCCCAGCTATAAAGTCTATATTTACCTTTGCGTCTTCTAACGCCTTCAACACGCCAATGTGAGCGACACCTTTCGCAGCTCCGCCACCCAGTGCCAGTCCAATTTTTGTATTAAATAGTTTTTTAGCCATGTGTCTTAGTTTACCTTGCTTACTTTACAGTAGTTTTTTTAGGGAAAATACCCAATCAGAGTTTGATCTATAGAGCCGCCCGCAAGCTTGCACCCCGGTAGGCCTTTATTTACTGAGCGTCCTGGCACGCTAATGTATATTCGTTGTTATCATCCGTAATTTAAATCTCTAAGGGTTATGTTCCGGAAAAATGCTGTTCAACATTTGCCTCAGTACTGGTAATAGATCGGGCTGTGATTCTTGGGCGTCTATCGCATAACCGGTGAATACGGCAACAATATCTTTGTCAGGGTTAACTAATATGCCCTGCCCGGCCCAACCGCCTTTGTAAAAATCATGATTGTTATAAACAGCATCCCACTGGTATACCGAATGTGAAAAATCATTAGGCAGCACGTTGGCTGCGCGTGCTTTTTGCCATAGCTTTGGATTGCCATCGTTACGAATAAGTTTAACCACCCTGTCAGAGATGATCTTATGGTCGGTTACCTTATAATAGCTGGGTGTATACAGTAAGCCAAAACGTGCCACATCACGGAGCTGTGCAAGTAAACCCCCGTGGGTATTAGGAACACCATATCGCGGTGCCAGTAAGGCAGCATCTGCCTCCGCACCAATTTTCTGCCAAATTTCTTTACTCAGTGCGTCTTGGAACGGCATCCCGGTAAGTTCCTCAACCAACCAACTTAAAATAAATGTGTTAACGCCAGAATACTGAAAATCCTCACCCTGTGGCTGCTTAATTCCAGGCTTAAGTGAGGCGATCATAGCGTAAGGACTCTGGCCTGATTTCTCGGTCCAATAGCCGTCACCGAT
Organism: gamma proteobacterium HTCC2207; assembly: GCA_905182275.1. Classification (GTDB taxonomy): domain Bacteria; phylum Pseudomonadota; class Gammaproteobacteria; order Pseudomonadales; family Porticoccaceae; genus HTCC2207. The sequence goes on along the minus strand of CAJJAU010000001.1, from coordinate 19,062 downwards.
GGTCATTGAGTATTGGTAATAGCAGGATGCATGATCAATATACTCCTCTGGGCAATTGAGGCCGGTCGCCATGTCAAGTAGATTTCGGACACTAATAGTTGCAAAGTCAGAACCGATAAGCGCAGGTATATAGAGACTAATAGGCTGACTCACATCAACTTGACCACGATCCTCTAGAATACCTACCAATGCAGAAACAAGTACCTTGGTGACTGACCAGTAAATGGGCTTCTCGTAAGGCTGCTGCCTAGGGTAATGCTCAAAGACAATGTCGCCTTTGTGTAGCACCACAATGCCCATTGTTTTGGACGCCTCGCTATCCAAAAAATCCTTGAACCCCATACTTCCACTAGGTGTGTCAATTACCTCTCTTGCGATGCTTGGCATTGGCCGATTGGCCAGCATGCGGACCTGCCCCTGTCGGTAGATATTGACCGTTGGCATGAAACGATGGAGATTTTTAAAGTTCCAGGCTTGATCCTCACCATAGACATTCCACCAGACGTCATCAGTGGGTAATTTGGCTATCTGAACCCTAACGCGGTCTACGGAAGATGCAGGGACAAATTCGAGATTATCAGCGGGCTTTGGCCGCTCATTATTAGCGCTGCAGCCACTGCTAAGTATCCCTGCAACTGCAAGTAACATAAAGACGAACTGCCCGCTCTTACTATTCATGCCTACCTCTACTGATTGTAATTGCCATTTTTCAGCTCACAGTTTAGCGTGACTTCGGTTGCACAGACTATCCCTGAGACCATATTTAGCACGTTTAGTCTTGTTTATTATCTGAGGCGAGGTCTAATAAGTATATAATCCCTCGGTTGGTGCTTACTGGCGCCGAAGAGCTGTTAACCCACCAGTGCATTTCCACCGGAACCCTTATGACCGACACTGCCAAATTTGTTCAAGGCTCGCTAATGCGCCACATTATTGTGATGGCCAGTACTAGCGCGTTTGGACTAATGTCCATATTTTTGGTTGATCTCCTCGATATGTGGTTTATTAGCCTTTTAGGTGACCCTGATTTGGTCGCTGCTATTGGATTTGCCAGTACTTTGACCTTTTTGGCGACCTCTATATCGATAGGTACCTCGATCGCCGCTGGAGCACTGGTATCACGCTCTTTGGGCGCAAAAAATCGTGAAAAAGCCGCACAGTTTGCCATTAATGTACTGATTATTGCTGGCATCGTGAGTATTGTGACGGTAGGTATCATCATAATGAGTCTGGATCAGTTGTTGTATTGGCTTGGTGCCAAGGACAATGTGGCCGTGGTTGCTAAAGATTACTTACTCATTGTTTTGCCCGCGGCGATATTACTCGCCATCGGGTTGGGGGCCAGCGCGGTTCTGCGCGCAGTTGGTGACGCCAAGGGTGCTATGTTGTCGACCTTATCGGGCGGAATCGTGAACGCAATTCTGGACCCTATTTTAATCTTTAGCCTCGAACTTGGGGTTACCGGAGCAGCTATTGCTTCTGTGTTCGCGAGGCTGGCGGTGTTTAGTTACGCGCTCTACCGTGTTCAATACAAACACCGGCTGTTGGCAATGCCCACTATGGCGAGCTTTAAAGTTTGTACACGGCCCATCTTAAATATTGCCCTACCGGCCGTTGTCACCAACATGGCAACGCCACTGGCCAATGCCTATGTAACGGCTGCTATTGCCGTCTACGGCAGTAGCTATGTTGCGGGATATGCGGTTGTTGGCCGTCTAACTCCGGTCTGTTTCGCCTTTGTATTTAGTCTTTCAGGTGCTATTGGCCCAATACTGGGGCAAAACTTTGGTGCCGGTCAGTGGGATCGTATCCAGCGTACGCTAAGCGACTCACTGATCGTGATGGCAGTATTCTGTACGGGGGTGTCTTTGCTGCTCTGGCTATCACAAGATTTCGTTATAAATGCATTTAAGTTAAACCTGCAAGCAGCTGAAATTGTTGGTTTATTTTGCACTTATCTAGCAATCACTTTTGTATTTAATGGGCTGCTATTTACGTCAAATGCGACCTTTAATAATCTCAATTCGCCACGGTTAGCCAGCGCCCTGAACGTGGGTAAAGCAACCATTGGCACCATACCCTTTGTGATGCTCGGCAGCTACTATTGGCAGGCCCAAGGCGTTTTAATTGGTCAGGCGGTCGGTTCAGTATTGTTTGGTGTCCTAGGCTATTGGATGGCGCTACATAAGGTAAAAAAGATGCGTAAACTCTATGAACAGTTACCCATTAATGCTTCTGAATAGGATGTAACAGACACAAAAAACCCGGCGCTGGGGCCGGGTCTTTGCATCAATTTGCTACGATTTACATATTTTCAATCATCGCATCACCGAACTCAGAGCAAGACATTAAAATAGCATCATCCATAAGCCGCTCAAAGTCATAGGTTACTTTTTTCTCGTTAATTGCGCCTTCAATTCCCTTGATAACGAGGTCAGCGGCATCTGCCCACCCCAAGTGGCGTAACATCATCTCGGCAGAGAGTATTAGTGAACCCGGGTTAACCTTATCTTGGCCAGCGTACTTAGGCGCTGTGCCGTGAGTAGCCTCAAAAATTGCTACATCATCAGAAAGGTTAGCACCTGGAGCAATTCCGATACCGCCTACTTGAGCAGCCAGTGCGTCTGATATGTAGTCACCATTTAAGTTAAGCGTAGCTAAAACACTGTACTCATCTGGACGCAGAATGATCTGTTGAAGCATAGCGTCCGCGATCACATCTTTGATAACGATATCTTCACCCGTATTTGGGTTCTTCACTACATGCCATGGGCCGCCATCGAGAGGCTCACCGCCAAAGCTTTCACGAGCGACTTCATAGCCCCAATCGCAGAATGCACCTTCAGTGAACTTCATAATATTACCCTTGTGTACTAAGGTAACAGAGGGCTTGTTTTGATCGATCGCATACTGAATCGCTTTAGTGACCAGACGCTTAGTGCCCTGCTCTGAAACGGGCTTAACGCCAATACCACAGTTTGTATCAAAACGGATTTTGCTAACGCTCATCTCATCCTGAAGAAACTTAATTACTTTAGTCGCTTCTGCGCTACCCGCTTTCCATTCGATACCCGCATAGATGTCTTCAGAGTTCTCGCGGAAGATACACATATCTACCTTGTTTGGCTCCTTAACTGGAGAGGGAACGCCGGTAAACCAACGCACAGGCCGCTGGCAGACAAACAGATCAAGCTCTTGACGCAGTGCAACGTTCAACGATCGGAAGCCACCACCTACGGGTGTAGTCAATGGGCCTTTAATTGAAACGATATATTCTTGAACAGCTTCTAAGGTTTCAGCTGGAAACCAGTCACCCTCATAAAGTTCCGCTGCCTTCTCACCGCAGAATACTTCCATCCAGGAGATCTTTTTCTCGCCGCCGTAGGCTTTCTCTACAGCTGCATCAATGACTTTCACCATAACTGGGGTGATATCAACACCAATGCCGTCGCCTTCGATAAACGGGATGACTGGATTATTTGGAACATTTATTGAGAAGTCAGAATTAACAGTGATTTTTTCACCGCTTTGTGGAACTTTAATGTGCTGGTATCCCATGCTTATCTCCGTGGATAATGATCAATTTAATAGTGCGGGAAGGTAGTTTTGTAAAAAATTTACCTAATCCAGTTATATTAACATACGACATGCAACATTTTGTAGCAGATTTTGCCCTATAATAGTGATTTTCGGAGACTACTTTGCCAAAACTGATCATTTTTAACAAACCGTTCCAGGTGATGAGTCAGTTTACCGATCAGGCTGAACGAAAGACCCTCGCTGACTTTATTGAGATCCCGTCTGTTTACCCTGCAGGACGCTTAGACTATGACTCTGAAGGTCTTATGTTACTTACTGATAACGGTGGGTTGCAGGCTAAGATCAGCCATCCAAAGAATAAGTTTAAGAAGACTTACTGGGTGCAAGTGGAGGGAGCTGCGACCGCTGAACACTGTGCTGCGCTAGTGGCGGGAGTCGATCTCAAAGATGGCCCGGCGCGTGCGGACTCTTGTAAAATTCTGTCAGAACCGTCCCTCTGGATCCGTAATCCGCCAATTAGAGTGCGTAAAACGGTTGCCGATAGCTGGATTGAGCTGGTAATTAGCGAAGGCCGTAATCGTCAAGTGCGGCGAATGACCGCGGCGGTCAAACTACCTACCCTGAGATTGGTGCGTATAGCTATTGGTGAGTGGTCTCTCGGGGATCTACAGCCTGGCGAATACCGTACTATGGGTTAAATACAACAGGAGTTGATTATGCCGAACACTATCCACCTTACCGTTGCCACTGTAGTTGAGCGCAATGGCGAGTTTTTAATGGTCCGCGAGACACAGGACGGAGTTCAGGTAATTAACCAACCAGCGGGCCACGTTGAGCCTGGTGAGGATGTAATAGCTGCGGCACTGCGAGAAACCTTAGAGGAAACTGGCTGGGAGGTAAAAATTACTGGGTTTTTAGGCTTTTCTAATGCTAGGTCCGCGACTACAGGCATCACTTATTATCGTCTGGTTTTTATCGCCGAGCCACTGCAGTTTCAACAGGACGCAGAAATAGACAGCGATATTGATAGCGCTGAATGGATGACGCTTGAGCAAATAAAAGATCCAGTCAATAAGCCGCGCAGTGAATTGGTCCATCAGGCTGTTGATGACTTCATCTCGGGACGTGTTTTCCCTTTGGAAATCTTTCATAACGGCTTATAGTAACGACCTAATTAATCGTTTTAAGAGTTGCCTGTCACTATCATGAGTAAACCCGTAAAAGTAATCGTTGGCATGTCTGGGGGCGTTGATTCCTCGGTGGCTGCCCTGTTGCTGATCGAGCAGGGTTATGAGGTTGAAGGCCTGTTCATGAAAAATTGGGACGAAGACGACGGCTCTGAGTATTGCACAGCTATTGCTGATCTAGCTGATGCCCAGCAAGTATGTGACAAACTCGGGATCACCTTGCACACGGCGAATTTTGCGGCGGACTACTGGGACAATGTGTTTGAGCACTTTTTAGAGGAGTACCGTGCCGGGCGCACGCCTAATCCTGACATTCTGTGTAACCGCGAAATCAAATTTAAGGTATTTCTTGATTACGCTCAGATTATGGGCGCTGATTACATTGCCACTGGCCACTACACCCGAATAGATAACAGCACCAACAGCGCCCGATTGCTCAAGGGCCTAGACAATAATAAAGATCAAAGCTATTTCTTACACGCAGTGGAAGGAGAGGCATTTGCCAAATCACTATTCCCGGTCGGTGAATTAGAGAAACCTGAGGTGCGAGCCATCGCAGAAAAGCATGGTTTTGTGACCTCAGACAAAAAGGATAGTACCGGTATTTGCTTTATTGGTGAGCGGCGTTTTAAAGACTTTTTAGAGCAGTACATCCCAGCGCAGCCTGGCGCAATGGAAACGCCCGATGGTGTGGTCATGGGAGAGCACCACGGTTTAATGTTTTACACCATTGGCCAGCGCCAAGGCCTAGGGATTGGTGGCGTTAAAGATTCTGGCGATGCGCCCTGGTACACGCTCGAAAAAGACTTAGAACGCAATGTCCTAATAGTAGGACAGGGCTCAGAACACCCTCTATTGTTTACTAACCAACTGGCCGCCTCTGGAATTAACTGGATTAACGGCCAACCGTCGGCGTCTGAGCCGCTGCAATGCATGGCCAAAACACGCTACCGGCAGCCTGATCAGGCTTGTACCGTGAATGTCAGCGATGATGACACCTGTGTGGTCACCTTTGATGAGCCTCAGCGCGCGGTAACACCCGGTCAGTCGGTGGTCTTCTATGCAGAGGATTGCTGTCTTGGCGGCGGTGTGATCGAGCGTACATGGAATGTATCTGCGTGATCTTTAAGCGCCCTACTGCTGATCAAGCCCTTGCTTTAGCTGGAGTGTTTCAAGCCGCAGAACTAGTGGCCAAGTTGGCCGCCGAGGGTGATATTGCCGAGGCTCAGCTGTCAGCGGCAATGGTAGCGCTATTAAATCAAAACCCTGAAACCATACGCAGCCTGTATGGATCAACGGAAAATATAGAGCTAGGTATTAACTCTATGCGAGAGATGATTAACGATCGCAGTCAGGGCTCCACAGATGTTATGCGCTATGTTATCGGAATTATGTATCTTGCCCGTCGCTTAACAGCTGACAGTGTCCGGATTAAACAGGTTGGTGAGGGCATTGCAAATGCTCAACGACAAGCAGATCATTTTTCTGCAACCCATGACAATGTTATTGCCAATGTCGCAGGCTTATATACTGACACTGTAAGCACTTTAAAGGGCCGTATTCAGGTCACCGGTAACCCTCTCTATTTACAGCAACCCGCAATCGCTCAGCGTGTTCGCTGCCTACTCTTTTCTGGCATCCGCAGCGCGTTCCTATGGCACCAAGTTGGAGGCAAACGCAGCCATTTATTATGGCAGCGCAATCGTCTTCTCTCAGTATTACCAAAGTAAAGACCACTACCCAAAATGGCAATTAGCGTAATTGATGCCTGAAATGGCATCATATTTCCGATATAATACTGCGCTATTAATTTCACTTAATTAGGAATCATAATGGCGTCACTTCCTCTGTCTTCCCTAACCGCAGTCTCACCTATTGACGGCCGTTATGGCGGTAAAACCGACATGCTGAAAACGGTATTTAGTGAGTTCGGGTTAATTCGGTACCGCGTTATGGTGGAGGTTCGCTGGTTACAGCAATTATCTGCTCATAACGATATTACTGAGGTGCCGCCCTTTTCTGACGGTGCAAACGCTTTACTCAATGGGTTGGTGGACAACTTTACGCTAGAGCACGCTGCACGAGTTAAAGAGATTGAACGCACAACCAATCATGATGTAAAAGCGGTTGAATACTTGATTAAGGAAGTCATTGCCGATAATGACGAGTTACAAGCGGTAAGCGAGTTTGTGCACTTTGCCTGTACCTCTGAAGACATCAACAATCTGTCACATGCGTTGATGCTGAAAGAAGGCAGAGACCAAATTGTACTGCCAGCCCTAGTTGATATTCAGTCGCAGTTAGCCAGTATGGGCAAAGAGTTTGCCGATGTGGCTATGTTGGCTAGAACCCATGGCCAAACCGCCTCGCCAACCACCGTAGGCAAGGAAATGGCTAACGTAGCCTACCGTTTACAGCGACAGATTGACTTGATTAAAAGTGTGCCGTTGCTGGGCAAGATAAATGGTGCTGTGGGCAATTACAACGCACACCTGTCTGCCTACCCAAAGATTGACTGGGCTGGGTTTGCTGAACAGTTTATTAAAGGCCTAGGGTTAGAGTTCAACCCCTACACCACCCAGATTGAGCCCCATGACTACATGGCCGAGCTTTTTGACGGTATGGCACGTGCGAATACCATTTTGATCGACTATGCACGTGACATTTGGGGTTATATCTCGCTAGGCTACTTCAAACAGAAGACCATTGCTGGTGAGGTGGGTTCCTCCACTATGCCGCATAAGGTGAATCCGATTGATTTTGAGAATGCTGAGGGCAACATGGGTATTGCCAATGCGCTGTATGGGCATTTGGCGGCGAAATTACCTATCTCACGCTGGCAGCGAGACCTTACTGACTCTACCGTACTGCGAAATATGGGCGTTGGATTGGGGTACTCAATGATTGCATTTTCCTCTCTGAGTAAGGGTATTAGTAAGCTACAGATAAATCGTGAACGTCTGGGTGAAGACCTTAATTCAAGCTGGGAAGTACTGGCTGAGCCTATACAAACAGTCATGCGCCGCTATGCTATCGAAGAGCCCTATGAAAAACTCAAGGCGCTAACTCGCGGTAATGTGATGGATCAGGCGACTATACAAGCATTTATTGACACACTGGAAATCCCAGAGCAGGCCAAAGCCGAGCTAAAAGCGATGACTCCGGCAAGCTATATTGGTAACGCAGTGCAACAAGCAAAGGATATCTAGGCGTCGTGAGTACAAACAACCACCCTATTCTCGGTGAAATTACCGCCGATGAGTTTTTATCCGAATACTGGCAGAAGAAACCCCTGTTAATTCGAAATGCGATTCCTAACTTTATACCGCCCATAGAGGGTGATGATTTAGCGGGTCTTTCTCTTGAGGAGGAAGTTGAGTCTCGCCTAGTGATTGGCGATGACTGGCAGCTTGAGCATGGTCCCTTTGAGGAATCTCGTTTTGAGACTCTACCTAATCGCAACTGGACTCTGTTAGTACAAGGCGTTGACCTGTGGGTACCAGAGGTAGCTGATTTACTGAAGTCCTTTGATTTTCTTCCGGCATGGCGGCTAGATGACATTATGGTCAGCTACGCCGAGGACGGTGGTAGTGTTGGTCCGCACTTTGATTACTACGATGTATTTCTGTTGCAAGGCAGCGGTCAACGGCGTTGGCAAGTGGGCCAGCTGTGTACTGCCGATGATCTCCATACCGACAATACACGGCTGAAGGTGTTGAAAGAGTTTAATGCGGTGGAAGACTGGGTGTTAAACCCTGGTGATATGCTTTATTTGCCACCCAAAATCGCTCATCACGGTGTTGCCATCGGAGAGTGCACAACCTTTTCGGTAGGCTTTAGAGCTCCGGCAGCCACTGAAATGCTCGATGATTTAGCCACTGAGCTATTAAGTCGCGACTTGACACCAAATCACCTGACCGATCCCCCTCTCACTGCTGCCATGGCCGAACAGCCCATTTCTACCAGTTATATTCAGCGCGTCAAGGCGCTGTTGCAAGAGACTCTGGATGATGAGCAAATGCTCGGGGAATGGTTTGCACAGTTTATGAGCGCGCCAAAGTACCCACCACTGGTCGATATGACTGAAGAAGTCAGAACGGCCACACTTGAGAACCGTGCCGCTGATGGCGAGGAGCGCACCTACAGCCACTACGTAAACGGGCAAAAGCAGGACTGAGTAAGAGGGATAAGCATTGATTAGGGTTAAGAGCGCAAATTGGGCAGAGGATGAAGCCGCGATTAAGTCAGTCCGTATTCCGGTCTTCGTTGAAGAACAACAGGTGCCTTTTGAGATCGACTTCGACACACACGATGCAACCGCAGAGCATTGGTTAGCCCTTGATGCGAATAACCAGCCAGTTGGCACAGCGCGAATGCGGTCAGATGGTCATTTTGGGCGCATGGCAGTGCTAAAAAATCATCGCCATAAAGGCATCGGTCGTTTAATAATGGCTGCGGCCATTGATTATGCTGTCGTTTCGGGCATGCAGAAGATTCATTTGTATGCGCAACTCACCGCGCTACCCTTTTATCAGAGCGCGGGATTTACAGCCTATGGTGAGGTCTTTTTAGAGGCTGGCATGGAGCATATTGCCATGCTTAAGCAGTTATCAAGCTAGCTTCTGATTTGAGGCCAGAATTCCATTGTTGTCAGCGTAGACGTAGTCACCAGTACTGAAGGTGACACCGGCAAACGTAACCGCAATGCCCTGCTCTCCAATTCCTTTCTTATCAGTCTTCATTGGGTGTGAACCAAGCGCCTGAACACCAATGTCTGTGGTTATTATTTCGTCGACATCACGAATACATCCGTAGAGTATTATCCCCGCCCAGCCGTTCACTGATGCCTGCTCTGCCAACATGTCACCAAGACAGGCGCGACGCATGCTTCCACCAGCGTCGACCACCATTACGCGGCCTTCACCAGGCGTACCAACCATCTCTTTGACAACACTGTTGTCCTCAAAGCATTTAACCGTCAATACGGGCCCATGAAAACTCTCGCGGCCACCAAAGTTGGTAAAAACGGGGTCTAATACTCTCACTAAATCGGGATAATCATCACATAAGTCTGGAGTTGATCTACTAGTCATAATGCCCCTTAAGCCTTTGCTTGCTGTCGGTAGGCATGCAATAGGGGCTCGGTGTACCCGCTAGGCTGCTCTAGGCCCTTAAAAACCAGGTCTGAGGCCGCTTGAAACGCGATACTCTGACCGAAGTCAGGCCCCATAGGCACGTAATCAGTGTCGCCAGCGTTTTGCCCATCAACCACCGCTGCCATTCGTCGTAGCGTCTCGTTGACCTGATCTGCTGTACACATGCCGTGATGAAGCCAGTTGGTAATGTGTTGGCTCGAAATTCTGAGCGTGGCGCGATCTTCCATTAGCCCGACGTTATTAATGTCCGGCACCTTAGAACAGCCTACGCCCTGCTCGACCCAACGAACAACATAGCCAAGCATCCCCTGAGCGTTATTATCAAGTTCCAGCTGTATTTGCTCTGGAGTTAACCGTTGGTCACCCAGTAATGGAATAGTTAAGATATCATCAACATTCGCCTGAGTTCGGGTCATTAACTCGTCTTGCAAATTGGGTACATTGACCTGGTGATAGTGCATTGCGTGGAGCGTAGCGGCGGTAGGTGATGGCACCCAGGCACAGTTTGCACCGGCTTTGGGGTGGCCAATCTTGATTCTCATCATGTCGGCCATATTATCTGGGATAGCCCACATGCCTTTGCCGATCTGGGCCTTACCCTTAAGCCCACAGGCGAGACCAACATCAACATTTTGATCTTCATAGGCGGAAATCCACGGCATCGTCTTTAGGTCACTCTTAAGCGCAAAGGCTCCAGCCAACATGCTGGTATGAATTTCATCACCCGTACGGTCAAGAAAACCGGTATTGATAAACACAACCCGCCCCTTCGCAGCCCGGATACATTCTTTTAGATTGACAGAGGTTCGCCGCTCTTCATCCATGATGCCAACCTTTATGGTGTGGCGATCAAGGCTGAAAGCATCTTCAATGGCATCGAACAGGTCATTGGTAAAGGCAACTTCGGCAGGTCCGTGCATTTTTGGCTTGACTATGTAGGTACTGCCGCTGGAAGAATTGGCTAGCCCACCTTGCCGTTTAAGGTCATGCAGAGAAATAAGGCTAGTAATGACACCATCCATGATGCCTTCTGGAATTTCGCTACCGTCAGCGCACAATATGGCAGGATTAGTCATCAGATGACCCACATTGCGGATAAACATCAGACTGCGGCCTTTAAGTACCAGTGGCGACCCATCTGCCCCGATGTAGTGCCGATCCTCGTTCATTTTCCGTACAAAGCTGCTGCTGCCGCGCGTGATCGTCTGTTGAAGGTCACCCTTAATAAGACCGAGCCAGTTTGCGTAGGCCAGCGCTTTATCTTCTGCGTCAACCGCAGCTACAGAGTCTTCGCAATCCATAATGGTGGTCAGAGCTGACTCGAGCACAATATCTTTAACGCTAGCTTTATCGGTCGAGCCAACGTTATGACTAGAATCTACTTGAATTTCTAAATGTAAGTTATTGTTTTTTAAAAGTATAGAGGTAGGATTTTCGGTATCACCTAAATAACCCATAAGTTGATTTTTTTCTGCTAGCGCCACCGAACTGCCATCGCTAAGCTTCACCTGAAGTTGCTGATCTACCAACCGATAAGCAATGGACTGATGGTGAGAGCCTGACGTTAAGGGCGCGGCGACGTCTAAAAAATCACGACCATAGTCGATAACCTTCTGTCCACGAACTGGGTTATAAGCCCCAGATTTGTCTGCACCACCCTCCTCAGAGATTACATCGTTTCCATAAAGCGCATCATATAAGCTGCCCCAACGAGCATTAGCTGCGTTGAGCGCAAATCGCGCATTCATAATGGGAACAACTAGCTGCGGTCCGGCTTGCAGGGTAATTTCGGTATCGACATTTTCTGGTGTTACCGCGAAATCGTCACCGGGAGGCACCAAATAACCGATATCTTGAAGGAATGCTTTGTAGTCAGAGAATTCGAAACTACCAGTATTCTCTCTGTGCCAGATATCGATTTGAGCCTGTAAATCATCCCGCACCCGCAGCAACTCGCTATTAATCGGCGCGAAACGCTCAACAATAGCAGCAAATTTGGGCCAGAAGGCCTCGGTTGTTAGTCCTGTCCCCGGCAGAATAGACTGATTGACCAACTCATGAATTGATTTGGCGACCTGAAGGCCAGATTCTTGGACTCTTTCACTCATGGGCTAACTCCAACTGATTGTAGACATGTTTAGTGTATTAACTTGGTGCGGAGATTCCAAATCTGTCACTCATATCTCGGCTATTCAGCAAGCCGATAATAGCATTGCTTGGCAGACCTCTAAACGAGCACCTCTTCGGACACGGTTTTAATTAGCTGTCTCATCCATCGATGACCGGGATCATGCTGTAATAAGGGACTCCACACCATTTTGAGGCGCATCCTAGGAATCTCAAACGGCGGATCCAAAATCACCACGTTAGAGTTGCCCTGTAGCTGCCTCGCGGCCATGGAAGGGAGCGTCACGATCAGACCTTCCTGCTCTCCAAGCAGCAGCGCTGCCTGATAATGACGTGTAAATAGTGCGATATTGCGTTTCGCATCGATTTTATCCAGAGCATCATCTACCCAGCCTAGCCGTTGAACATCATCTGAACTCATACCCACACCGACCCCCATACCAGTTTTGCTGACCCAGACATGCTTGGCTGACAAGTACGCGTCGAGATTCCAGTTTTGCGAGATGGGATTGGACGCACTAACTACGCACGAAAAGCTGTCATCCCAGAGATGTACCTGATGAAATGACTGGGGCAAGCTATCAAAGCGATTGATAACAAGATCTACCTTACCTCGCTCTACATCATGAAAGCTCACGTCACTTGGCGTCATGATATCCAGGCGCACGTTAGGTGCCTCCTTTAACAGCCGTCTAAGCAGCACCGGCAGTAACGTCGCTTCAGTGTAATCACTCGCCATAATTCGGAAAATCCGAGTAGACGCAGAGGGATTGAACTCGGTTTTGGGCAGCACTGCTTGCTCAGCGGCGGCCAGCACGGTCCTGACTAACGGCTGTAGCTCAAGCGCCCTGTCAGTTGGAGTCATACCATCGCTGGTGCGCACTAAAATAGGGTCAGCGAATAAATCACGGAGACGTCTCAGGCTGTTGGACATTGCCGGCTGGCTGATGCCTAGCTCCTCGGCAGCCCTTGTTACATTGCACTCTCGCAGCAAAACATCTAAGTAAACTAGAAGGTTTAGATCTACCTTTGACATATTCATAAGAAAAATACCCAAGATTAAAACGATAATATAGATTAATGGCGGCATGATACCTAAAATGACGGCTTAGTCAAATATGGCAATCACAGGAAAAGAGGAATCTCATGTCAAACTTCACTCAGGATTCGGCAAAATTAGCCGATATTATCGGTGCTCATGGTAGTAATTGGGGCGCAATAAGCGCTGATTCAGCAGCGAGAATGCGCGCTCAAAATCGATTCCAAACCGGCTTGGAAATTGCAAAATACACAGCGGGTGTAATGCGCGAAGACATGGTTGAGTATGATGCCGACCCCACTTCCTACACCCAGTCTTTAGGATGTTGGCATGGGTTCATCGGTCAGCAGAAAATGATCTCTATCAAGAAGCATTTCGGTACTACCAAGAAAAAGTATCTGTACCTGTCCGGATGGATGGTTGCAGCCCTGCGCTCTGACTTTGGGCCACTCCCTGATCAGTCTATGCACGAGAAAACTTCGGTAGCAGCCCTTATTGCTGAACTCTACACGTTTCTGCGTCAGGCTGATGCTCGTGAGCTCGGCGGCTTGTTCCGCCAGCTAGATGCCGCTAATGGCGATGCAAAAGCTGCTATCCAGTCGCAGATCGACAATTTCGAAACTCATGTAGTCCCCATTATTGCTGATATTGATGCAGGCTTTGGTAACGCAGAAGCGACTTACCTGATGGCGAAGCAGATGATTGAGGCCGGCGCATGCTGTATCCAGATAGAAAACCAAGTCTCTGACGAAAAGCAGTGTGGACACCAAGATGGCAAGGTAACTGTGCCCCACTCTGATTTCTTGGCTAAGATTAACGCCGTACGCTATGCCTTTTTAGAGCTAGGCGTGGATGACGGTGTCATCGTTGCCCGTACTGACTCTTTGGGAGCTGGCCTGACTAAACAGATTGCTGTCACTAACCAGCCCGGCGATTTGGGCGACCAATACAATGCCTTTTTAGATGTGGAAGAAGTATCGCCTGCGGATATGAAAAACGGTGATGTGGTGATCAATCAAAACGGTAAATTAGTCCGTCCTAAGCGCCTTCCGAGTAATCTCTTCCAATTTAAAGAAGGCACTGGTGAAGCACGGTGCGTGCTTGATTGCATTACCAGTCTGCAAAATGGGGCTGATATGATTTGGATTGAAACCGAGAAGCCACATGTGGGGCAGATCGGAGCTATGGTTGACGAAATTCGCAAGGTAGTTCCCAACGCTAAACTGGTCTACAACAATAGCCCTTCCTTCAACTGGACTCTAAACTTCCGCCAGCAGATTTTTGATGCCTGGACTGAAGCAGGAAAGGACGTTGCGGCTTATGATCGTGCTGATCTAATGAATGTAAGTTATGACCAGACTGACTTGGGTATAGAGGCTGATGAAAAAATTCGTACATTCCAAGCAGACGCTGCGGTTGGCGCTGGTATCTTCCACCATCTGATTACGCTGCCAACTTATCATACGGCAGCCCTTTCTACAGACAATCTGGCGAAAGAGTACTTTGGTGACCAAGGTATGCTAGGTTATGTTGCGGGTGTACAGCGCAAAGAGATCCGTCAAGGGATCGCCTGTGTAAAGCACCAGAACATGGCTGGTTCTGATATGGGTGATGATCATAAAGAGTACTTTGCTGGTGATGCTGCATTAAAGGCGTCAGGTGAAGACAACACGATGAACCAGTTCTAAGGTTGATCGCTTTGAGATTCAACAGAAAGGGGTAGATTTTAATCTACCCCTTTTTTTGTCTATAACAAATCGCCCTATTAGGCATTAGTTTTTTTGCAACTCCAAAATGGATAGTCTAGAGTTATCCAAAATGTAACTAGGTCCACTTACTCTGGAGATCCTATGGGAAGGTTGATGCTAGCAAGCCTTCTCCTGATAATAGCTGCTTGTTCATCTTAAGATGTTTAGGGCTATAGCCGCGACGCTTTTAGGACAGTAATAGTGATAAAAAAGCTACGAGCTACTTTGTTATTGATGTTTGTGCAAGCAAGTCTTGCCGATGCGTCTGAATACTTAAATTTTCCTGTCCATCGAACGATAGAGCATGACGGCGCAACACGTTCCTTTATATTACACGTACCCGCCGATGTTAAGCCTAATGGGTCCCTCGTCATGGTTATGCACGGCTATATGGGGTCGGCAGGTGAAATCATGGATTACTCTGGCTTTAATGCCATTGCCGATCGAGAAGGTTTTATCGTTGCTTACCCTGAAGGGACTAGGGATCAATTCGGATATCGATTTTTTAACGTTGGTTATGACCATCACGCTACCAGCACCGTTGATGACCTAGGATTTGTTAGCGCTTTAACATCAAACTTACAGCAGCAATTAAACGTGACTCCCTCCCGTACGTTCATGGTGGGTATGTCAAACGGTGGTGACATGGCCCATTTTATGGCCTGCACTAATTCTAAGCTCTATGGCGCGATGGCCTCAGTGACCGGAGTTCTCATGAAGCATATTCATGATGACTGCGCACCGGCCAAACCGTTACCCGTGTTACAAATTCACGGAACCGATGATGCTATCTCCTACTTTGGTGGTGATATGGAAAACAAAGCGGGTTATGGCGCCTATCTCGGGATACCGGAAACTGTCCAATTTTGGGCAGAGGCAAATGGGTTGAACAAAAAAGAGCTAACCTTTGTTGATGACGCAGATAAAAAAGACCGCACTGTGGTGCGATTTGAGCGTTATTTCTCCTCAAGCTCTCTAAATGAAGTTTGGCTCTATATTGTTCAGGGTGGTGGTCATCGGTGGCCAATGGAAAACTTGACCGAACAGGAGGAGCTAGAAGCACACAAGCTTTACGGCCCCACTAATAGGGATATCAGCGCCAGCGATGAAGTCTGGCGCTTCTTTCAACAGTACTTACAACATTAATACAGGGTTTCGCCTTTATCCGCTTTTTCTCTAAGAGCTTCTGTTGGCTCATAAAGAGGACTTACCCGTCCATATTTGTCACCCATTTCACAGACTTCAGATAATCCTACTTCGTCCATCCAGCGGCAGATCCCACCTCGAAATGCTGGGAAGCCGATCCCATAGATCAGCGCCATATCAGCCTCTGTTGGTGAGGCAACCACCCCTTCTTCGAGGCACCGTACCATCTCCATACCCATGGCACCCATAATACGCGAGACGATCTCTTGTTCATCAAATTGTTTAGCCTTGCCATAGAGATTTTCGAAGGTCTCGATCACCGTAGTGTCCGCTGTTTTAGATGGCCGGCCCTGTTCATTATTAGAATATCTGTAATAACCCAGACCATTTTTTTGCCCCAGCCGTGCTCCATCGAACAGCACCTGTGATGACCTTGAGGGTTCTATTTCAATAAACCTCTCTGGCAATCCTTTAAGTAAGACAGAGTAACAATGAACGATTGTATCTAAGCCAATAACATCACTCAGATAAGCCGGACCCATGGGTAACCCCCACTTTTCCATTACCTGATCGATCTGTTCGAAATCCGCACCCTCAGCAATGAGCATCTCCATACCCAATAAAGCCGCAAACAAGACCCGATTAACTAAAAACCCAGGGCAATCATTAACTACGATGGGCTTTTTACCTAACTTCAACGCATAAGCACAGACTGCCGCAATAGTTTGTTCAGAGCTCTTCTCACCGCGGATAATCTCAACCAAAGGCATAGCATGAACGGGGTTGAAAAAATGCATGCCGCAGAAGTTTTCTGGTCGTTGCAGTGAGTCAGCAAGACGGTTAATCGAGATAGTAGAGGTATTTGACGTGATTACGCTGCCGTGATTGGATAGCTGAGCTTCGACCGAAGCCAACACCTGCGACTTAACCGACTCTATTTCTACCACCGCTTCAACCACCATATCGCAGTCAGTAATCGATTCGTCTTCAAGCGACGGTTGTATTTGAGAAAGGATAGCCTCTGCTTTTGCCTCGGTTAGTTTGCCTCGCTTTACGCCACGATTAAGTAATTTGGAGGCCTCACTAGACCCTAAATCTAGTGCTGGCTGATTAATGTCCTTCATGACGATTGCAAGACCTTTTAAGGCATTCTGATAGGCAATGCCACCACCCATAATGCCTGCGCCAATAACCGCCGCCTTAGAGATAGGTTGGCTGATCTCAGTGAAAGGGGCATTGCGCACTTTAGCCTGTTTAACCACATATTGTTCCCCGAGGAATAAACCGGTTAAAGCTCGCGCCTGAGGCGTCTGGGTTAGTTCAAAGAATGCATGATTCTCTTGCGACACAGCCGCATCCCGATTCATATGACAGGCACTAACCATTAGCTCAGCGACCTTAAAAGCCGCAGGATAATTGTCACCTTGCCTACTACGAACCGCTCTACACGCATCTTCTGCAGACGCAGCAGCTTCATCCAAACTAATAGCTACAGGGCCGAGCTTTGCTTTACGAAGGGCAAGAAAGTCTTCACTGCCATTGGCTAAATCAGCCAACATAGCCAAGGCGCTGTCGCGTAAATTCTCTGGCTCTGAAATGAGATCAACCGCCCCTGCTTCCAAGGCTTTTAGCGCGTTCTGTGGCGCACCTGACACGATCCAATGTAGTGCCAAGTTAAAACCAGCCAATCGAGGTAACCGCACTGTACCCCCCCAACCCGGCATAATGCCCAGCCCTGTCTCCGGCAATCCTACTGAAGCCTTCGACGAAATTACACGCTTGTCACAGGTTAGACAAATCTCCAAACCTCCGCCCAGAGCAAAGCCATTAATTGCAGCCACCGAGGGATAAGG
The DNA here is from genome assembly GCA_905182275.1 of gamma proteobacterium HTCC2207. Taxonomy (GTDB): domain Bacteria; phylum Pseudomonadota; class Gammaproteobacteria; order Pseudomonadales; family Porticoccaceae; genus HTCC2207. The sequence goes on along the minus strand of CAJJAU010000001.1, from coordinate 1,266 downwards.
TAGATCTTCTATATCAGAAAAGATGCGGTTAACGTCCGCTGCCTGAGCAACAAACTCTTCACGAGTAGCATTAAACATTACTGAAAATTCGGTAATGTCGGCACCAACCACAAATACCGATTTTGAACTTGTTAATAAAAGGCCACGAACTGATTCGGCTTGCGCCAGTAAACTCATGGCAGCGCGTAATTCATCTAAGGTTTGGCTATCGAACTTATTAACCGAACCGTTCTTATTATTAAAGTTGATCTCTAAAAAGTCGCCTTCTAATCGCGCGAGGCTAAGTGTTTCACCCTGATACATAGTTTTAACTACCTTTGATAGTGTGCCGTTCTATTAAATGCCAGCGTTGGGCGTTTATTCTAACTTTGTTCTACCAAGAGTCTATCTTTTTGGACCTTTGATAGGCATATTTGGCAAATTACTGAACCATTTGAATATTGCGTAGTCATAACTTTACTCGGTTCACTCACCAACTGTATTTTGCATCCCTTCTAGATCTCTTGGTGAGTGTGCTGGGACCAAACTTTCCGCGCCATACACATCCTTTTCCACATCGATTTATTACTGAATCACATTACATCCACTGTCTATGATCAAACTTCTATGATTTACTAACGGATAAATCTCATATTGGCTTGGATAGAATTAATTAATGAATTTACGAAAGAAAATGCAGACTGAACGATCAGCTAAAGAGATCTTTGAGCAAGCAACAAAATATGCCTTTGATTATTCGGATAATGTCGAGAGACGAAGTGTATTCCCGTCTGAAAAAGCCATTGAAGATCTCAGTTTATTTGATGAAGATATGCCCAACTTCAATGGTGACGCTAGCCAGATACTCGAGCAATTACATACCATTGGATCACCAGCATCAGTTGCCCAAACCGGCGGTCGTTATTTCGGCTTTGTAACCGGAGGCGCGCTCCCGGTGGCCTTAGCCACTAAATGGTTAACCGACTTCTGGGATCAGAATAGTGGGTTATATTTAATGTCGCCCATAACTTCAGTGCTAGAAAATGTCACTCAACGGTGGCTGCGAGGCCTATTTGGATTACCTAATAATGTTGTGGCAAGCTTTTTGAGTGGCACATCGATGGCTATTTTTTGCGGCTTGGCGGCAGCGAGGCATCGAATCTATAGCAATCAAGGCTGGGATTTTACTCGGCAAGGACATCGGGGTGCTCCTGCCATTAGGATAGTTGCCGGTAATAGCGCGCATGGAGCCGTCATAAAGGCAGTTGCTTTACTCGGTTTTGGCTT